>NZ_JAKSYP010000288.1:0-100487 GCF_022829625.1 Methylobacterium sp. E-046
CGCCCATACCCGGCTGCGCTTCGACTATCAGCAGGCCGACGCCACGCGCACCGCTTTCGACGGCTACACGCAGCGCGTGGGGGTGTGCCGGGACTTCGCCCATCTGGCGATCACCCTGTGCCGGTGCATGAACATCCCGGCACGCTACGCCACCGGCTACCTCGGCGACATCGGCGTCCCGAAGGATCCGGCGCCGATGGACTTCTCCGCGTGGTTCGAAGTCTATCTTCACGGGCCGGAGGGGCCGCGCTGGTACACGTTCGACGCCCGGCACAACCGCCCGCGCATCGGCCGCATCGTCATGGCCCGCGGTCGCGACGCCACCGACTGCGCCATTTCGACCAATTTCGGCTACGCGCATCTGGCGCGGTTCGACGTCCACACCGACGAGGTGGAGTGAACGGCGCCGCCCCGGCACGGCCGAACCGGCCTGCGTATTCCTCCGTACAGCAAATTATCGGCTCGTGCGTGGAACTGCCAGCCTATGCTCACGCTTGTAATGGCAAAGGTTATTGCACAGGTAGGCCACTCATGAAGACCAGGGTCACCGCTCTCGCCGCGCTCCTCGGCGCCGCTGTTCTTGCCACGACGCCCGCCCTCGCGGCCTCGTCGTACGATCCCTTCGGAACGGACAACACCGACGAGTACTACTCCGATCAGGGTCAGTACGGTTACCAGGGCACGTACGCCCCCGGCTACGGCCAGGGCGTCCAGTCCGCGCCGCAGGCCCAGGTCCAGCCGATCCCCCGCGAGGTCGTGGCGTTCAACGCACCCTACGCCCCGGGCACGATCGTGGTCTCGACGGCCGAGCGCCGCCTCTACCTCGTGCTCGGCAACGGGCAGGCCCTGCGCTACGGCGTCGGAGTCGGCCGCCCGGGCTTCAGCTGGAGCGGCACCAACACCATCACGGCCAAGCGTGAGTGGCCGTCGTGGACGCCCCCGAAGGCCATGATCGCCCGCCGCCCCGACCTGCCGCGCTACATGGCCGGCGGCATCGAGAACCCCCTCGGCGCCCGCGCGATGTACATCGGCAGCACCGAATACCGCATCCACGGCTCGAACGAGCCGGATACGATCGGCCAGGCGGTCTCGTCGGGCTGCATCCGGATGACGAACGACGACGTCACCGACCTCTACGAGCGCGTGCGGGTCGGCGCCAAGGTCGTCGTCCTGAACTGAGCGGACGGCTCCGGCGCGCGGCGGACGCGCGCCTCCCCGGCGATCTCGGCCGCGCGATCCTCACCGGATCCGCGGCCGCTTGCGTCAGGGGACGACCTGACCGACCGCGGTCTGCGGCGGGCTGAACGAGGCGATCGGCAGATCACAGAAGCAGCGCACGCCGAGCGGCCGCGGCCCGGGGAGCGGACACGAGAACGGCTTCGGTCCGGAGATGCCCTGCTGGACGGCGTCGCAGTTGAAGCCGACCGGCTCGCGCTCAGTCCGCCGGGGCGGCCGACGGTAACCCCGCTCGTAGGCCGGCTCGTCGTAACCGGGCCGATCGACATATTGCGCCCGCGCAGCCGTGCCGGGCAGCGCGGCGGCGAGTGCCAGCACCGCGGCGCACAGGCGGAGCGGCTGGCCTTGGCCGGTCCGGCCGGAGACAGTAAGGCGCATCCGTAGACCCTTCACTCGGCGCGGATCATTCCCGTCCGCAGCGCGGATCTCGGGGGCAATACCGGCGAAAACGAGACGGCCCGCCCCCGGACGACCGGAGGCGGGCCGAAGCTTGGCCCCGTCGCGGATGGTCTCAGTGCGACGCGCGCTCGGCGGCATCCTGGGCGTTCTGGGCAGTCTGCTTGGCGGCGTCCTGGCCCTGCTCCATCGCCTTGCGGGCCTCGTCGGCACCCTGCTGCATCGCCGACTTGGCGCGCTCGGCACCCTGCTGCATCGCGCTCTGGGCGAGGCCGCTGAACTCCTTGGCCTGCGCCTGGATGGCGGCGAACTGGCTGCGGACGAACTCGGCCTGGTGCTGCATCGCCTCCTGCATGTCCTTGGCGCGGACCAGCTTCTGCGCCAGATCGAAGGCGGCGTTCACGTTCTGCTCGGCGTACTCGAAGCCGCGCGAGGAGACGTCGAGCGCGTTGGACCGCGCCACTTCGGCCGAGCCCTGAACGGTGTCGGCGGTGCGGCGGGCCGCGCCGATGAAGCTGTCGAAGGCCTTGCGGGCCTGCTCGACGCTCTTCTCGGCGAAGTCGCGCATCTCGGTCGGAACTTCGTAGTTCGGGGGGTTGGTCATGTCTCGTCTCCTCTCGTCTTGGTCTGTGGATGGCGCTTTGTGCGGTGCAAAATAACCGATTCGGCACCATATGCCACCCGCGCCGATGGCGGTAAGGTTGACATGACGTAAACGTGTGACGGTTGGTGCCAGAGTCCAGCGTCACGGCGTAAGGGAGTTTACAAAGACGCGTCGGTCGCGTGCGTTTTTCGGGCAGGTCGCCCCGGGCACAGGGATCGGACGTGGGATTGATTGGACGTGGGTTCGGACGTGGGTTCTCGAGGTCGCGGGCTTTGGAGACGACACTGACACCGACTGCCGGCGCGGCCGGGCCGGGGCTCGCCGCCGCGTTCGCGGCGTGGGCGCGGCTGCCGCACGTGACGGCGGCGCTCGAAAAGCCCGGGTCGATCCATCTGGTGATCGATCCCGGCGCAGGGCGCATTCTGCTCGCCTCCGAGGAGGCTCGTCCCCTCGCGCGGGCCCTGTCGGGCACCGGGCTCGCGGCGCTGTCCGCTCAGGTCGCGGCCGCCGCGCCGGGGGATGCCGCGCCGCGGCTCGCCCGCCTGCGCCTCGACCCGCGCCGTATCGCGCCGCCCGTGCTCTGCTGGCTTGCCAGCGGCCTTCAGGACGGCGGGGAGCCCGCGATCCTGGTGATCCCCACGGCACCGGTGGCGCTGCCGCGGGCGAGACCGGCACCCACGGACGGGGTGCGGACGCCCGAGACGCCGCCGACGCCGGCGTCCATCGGGGAGGCGCCGAAGCGGGTGGACCGCTTTCTCTGGCGCGTCGATGCTGCGGGAATCCTGACGACGCTCACGGGTCCGCACGGCCTGGCGGATCTGGTCGGCCATCCGGTGCACGCCCTCGCGGAGGTCGGCCGGATCGCCGGCGCGGACGGGGTTCTGGCGGCCCTGCGCGAGCGGCGCACCTTCCGCGGCGAGCGGGCGACCCTGACCGTCGACGCCGGCTCGTTCCAGGTCGAGTTGTCGGGCGCCCCGCTGGGGCGGGGCGATGCGGCCTTCTCGGGCTTCGGTGGATTCGGCCTGATCCGCAACGCGCCGTCGGCCCGCCCCGCGACGGGGTCGGTTCCCGTTCCCGAGATCGCACCACCCGCGCCGGTGCCTGAGCCCGCGCCCGCGCCAGAGTTCGCGCCGGTGCCTGAGCCCGCGCCGGTGCCTGAGCCTGCGCCGCCGCAGGGCACCGGAGACGCGAGCCCGGTCGACACGTCGCTGTCCACGGACGAGCACGCCGCTTTCCGCGAGATCGCGCGCGCACTCGGGGCGCGCTACGCGGGCGACGAGGTCGGAGCGGATGCGGAGGCCCCCCGGCCGGAGGGTGGCGCGATCATGCCGTTCCCAGGACCGCAGGCCGCCCCCCCCGAGATGCACCCTCCCGCGACCTCAGCGGCGGATGCGGGGATTTTTGCAGGATTGCCCGTGCCGGCGCTGGTTCATCGCGACGGTGTGATCCTCGCGGCGAACCGCCGGCTCCTGGAGCTGACTGGCCACGCCGATCCCGGGAGTCTGGTGGCGTCCGATCTCGCTGGTCTGTTCCCGGGTCTGTCGCAGGCGACGGGCGCGGATGCGGCCGCGCGCCGGACGACCCTCGCCGCCGCCGACGGAAGCGCTCGACCGGTGGAAGCACGCAACGGTCCGTGCCGGTGGGCGGATGCCCCCGCCGAATGCCTGATCGTGCGTCCGCTCGAAGAGGCCGACGCTGCCGACGCGTTGACGGCGGAACGTCTGGCTCGCGCGGCGCAGGCCGAGCGTACGGCCAGCGCCGAGGCCGCGTTGAACGCCCTCGAGACCGGCGTGGTCTCCCTCGACGGCGCCGGGCGCATCGTGGCCGTGAACCGGGCCGCGGCCGATCTGTTCTCCTGCGATCCGCGCGAGGTCGTCGGCGGCAGCTTCGTCGCCCTGTTCGATCGCGCGAGCGTGCTGACCGTCGCCGATCTCGTGCGCGGCGCCATCCGGGGGCCGCTGGCCGTGTCGCTCGCCGGGCGCGCCATCGCCCTCGACGTGAGGGCCGCGCGCGGCGACGGACGCCGGGTGGCCGTCCTCGACCGGCCATCCGCCCGTTCCAGGACCGTGGCCGGGGATTCCTCGGGACAGTCGGGCGCAGCCCTGGTCCGCCTCGACCGGGCATTCCGCGAGCCTCTGACCGGGATGATCGACTTGGCCGACGCGATGCTGAAGGAGCCGTTCGGCCCGCTGGGCGACCCCCGCTATCGCGGCTGTCTGGCCGAGATCAGGGCATCGGGCGAATCGATGCTCGAGCGCGTCGGGACGCTCCTCGATCTTGCCGCCGTGGAGGCCGGGTCCCTGCAGCTCGAACCGCGTGCCCTCGATCTCAACGACGTCGCGGCCGGCTGCGTCGCCCGGCTCCAGGCCGAGGCGGCGCGGGGACGCATCGTCGTGCGGACGAGCTTCTCGTCGGATCTGGCAGATCTCGAGGCCGACGAGCGCTCCGTCAGCCGCGCCGCATCCCTGGTGATCGAGCATGCCATCCGGCGCTCGACGGCCGGGGGCCAGATCATCGTGTCCACCGGCTCGACCGAGCAGGCGGCCATCGCCCTGCGGGTGCGCGACACGGGCGCCGGCGCGGGATCGCGGACCGTCGATCCCGCAGGGGAGGTCGAGGACAAACTGGCCCTGCCGCGCGCGCTCGTGGAAGCCAATGGCGGCCGTCTCGAATTGTCGGCCCGGGCCGAGGACGGAACGCTCGTCGAGATCATCATGCCGACGCGGAGGGCGGCGAACGGCTGAGGCCGGACCGGTCGGCCACCCTTCGGGGCGGCGGACGAATCGGAATCGCGCGAAGGTGTACGCGGATGGTGCGCGGCCGGCGGCGCGAAGAAGCGCCGCGGCGACCGCCCCCCGCGTCGACGCTCGCGCCCCCGCCATCCTGGGGCCGCCGGTCGGAATCCAAGATCCGGAGCCACCGGTCCATCGAGACCTTGCGCCGGCGGCGGCTCCCGATGCCAGGCTCGCCTGCCGCGCCCCGGAACGACGGCGTGGCTGATGAAACCGCCCGCGGTGTTGCCCGCAGCAGACCGAGCCCATCTCAGCCGGGCTCTCGCTGATGGTCTTCCACGCGAGGGGCCTGGACGGCCTGACGGCGCACGACCCGAAGATGGGGCCGCCACGGATCGGCCGTCCCACCGTCCCGCACCGCCCGAAGTGCAAGCGCAGCGGACCTCGGAGGACGACTCCATAACTCGCAAGGCTGGTTGACGCCGTTCCTCGCGCCCACCGCGCCGCTTCGGCACCTGAGGATGAAGGGGTTGGTTGGAGGACCGCGTCGCGCCGCCGCGGTCGTGCGTCGTGTACCGTGGGATACCCGCACGCTCGGGTTGACAGCGCACCGCCGAGGCTTCAATCACCCCTTACATTGTGCCCAATTTATTTAGTGATCTCGGAACACGCGTCGCCAAAAAGGCGATAATACCGCCGGCGTAGAATATAGGCTACATTACTTTGGAAGTCCTGGCAGCGCGGCGAAGGCCGCGATACGATCGGGCACCAAAACAGGGATGGGACGCCATGGAAGGCAAGGTCATCGAGGTGCAGACCGCTTGGCGTGAGGGCGCTCACGTCGACGATGCCAAGTATCGGCAGATGTACGAGGCGTCGGTAACCGACCCTGACGCTTTCTGGGGTGAGCACGGCAGGCGCATCGACTGGATGACGCCGTTCTCCAAGGTCAAGAATACCAGCTTCGAGCCTGGCAAGGTCTCGATCAAGTGGTTCGAGGACGGCACCACCAACGTCGCGTACAACTGCATCGACCGGCACCTGAAAACCCGGGGCGACCAGACCGCGATCATCTGGGAAGGCGACAACCCGGACGAGTCCAAGCACATCACCTACCGGGAGTTGCACGCGCAGGTCTGCCGGATGGCGAACGTCCTGCGCAACCGCGGCGTCGGAAAGGGCGACCGCGTCACGCTCTACATGCCGATGATCCCCGAGGCGGCCTACGCGATGCTGGCCTGCGCGCGGCTCGGCGCGATCCACGCCATCGTGTTCGGCGGCTTCTCCCCCGATTCCCTCGCCTCCCGCATCCAGGGCTGCACCTCGAAGGTGGTGATCACCGCCGACGAGGGCCTGCGCGGCGGCCGCAGGGTCCCGCTTAAGGCCAATGTCGACGAGGCGATCAAGCGTCTGGGCTCGGACCTCGTCGAGCACGTGATCGTCGTGCGCCGCACGGGCGGCAGCGTCGCCATGGAAGCCGGGCGCGACGTCTACTACGACGAGGCCGCCGCGCAGGTGACCGACGAGTGCCCCGCCGAGGCGGTGGAGGCCGAGCACCCGCTCTTCATCCTCTACACCTCGGGCTCGACGGGTCAGCCGAAGGGCGTGGTGCACACCACCGGCGGCTACCTCGTCTACGCCTCGATGACCCACCAGTACGTCTTCGATTACCGCGAAGGCGACGTGTACTGGTGCACCGCCGACGTCGGCTGGGTCACCGGCCACAGCTACATCGTCTACGGCCCGCTCGCGAACGGCGCGACCACGCTGATGTTCGAGGGCATCCCGACCTACCCGTCCACGTCGCGCTTCTGGGAGGTGGTCGACAAGCACAAGGTCAACATCTTCTACACGGCGCCCACCGCCATCCGCTCGCTGATGGGCGGCGGCGAGGGGCCGGTGAAGAAGACCTCGCGGCAGTCGCTGCGGGTGCTGGGCTCGGTCGGCGAGCCGATCAATCCGGAAGCCTGGGAGTGGTACTACAACGTCGTCGGCGACAGGCGCTGCTCGATCGTCGACACGTGGTGGCAGACCGAGACCGGCGGCATCCTGATCACGCCGCTCCCGGGCGCCACCGCCCTCAAGCCCGGATCGGCGACCCGGCCGTTCTTCGGGGTCAGCCCCGAGATGGTCGATGCCGAGGGCAAGGTCCTGCAGGGCGCCTGCGAGGGCAACCTCTGCATCGCCGATTCGTGGCCGGGCCAGATGCGCACCGTCTACGGCGACCACGAGCGCTTCGAGCAGACCTACTTCTCGACCTACCCGGGCAAGTATTTCACCGGCGACGGCGCCCGCCGCGACGCGGACGGCTATTACTGGATCACCGGCCGGGTCGACGACGTCATCAACGTCTCGGGTCACCGCATGGGCACCGCGGAGGTCGAATCCTCGCTGGTGGCGCATCCGAAGGTGGCCGAGGCCGCGGTCGTCGGCTACCCGCACAACGTCAAGGGCCAGGGCATCTACGCCTACGTGACGCTGAACGACGGCGAGGAGGGCGACGACGCCCTCCGCAAGGAGCTCGTGACCTGGGTCCGCAAGGACATCGGTCCGATCGCCTCGCCCGACCTGATCCAGTTCGCGCCCGGCCTGCCCAAGACCCGCTCGGGCAAGATCATGCGCCGGATCCTGCGCAAGATCGCCGAGGACGATTTCGGCTCGCTCGGCGACACCTCGACCCTCGCCGAGCCGGCCGTCGTCGAGGACCTGATCGAGAACCGGCAGAACCGGGCCTGATCGGCGCCGCGCCGCCGGATGCGGGGCGGCATCGGATCGAGGCGGGTGCCGGTGCGGCGCCCGTCTCCAACAAGAACCACGAAGTTTCAACGCGACGAACCGGAGGGCCGGAGTGCCCTCGCGGGAGGAACAGCCATGAGCGGCACGACACTCGACCTTCGAGGGCGCACGACGCCCCCGGGACAACGCAACCTTGGAACAGACGTCGATCCGCAGGTCGAGCGGATCGCCCGGACCCCGGAATTCCAGCAGCTCGTGTCGGAGCGCACCAAGTTCGGCTGGACCCTGACGATCCTGATGCTGATCGTCTATTTCGGCTTCATCGGCCTGATCGCCTTCGACAAGTCTCTCCTCGCCGTGAAGGTCGGCGGCACCGCCTCCCTCGGGCTGTTCGCGGGCGTGTTCGTGATCCTGTTCGCCTTCGCGCTCACCGGCATCTACGTGGCCCGGGCCAACACGCGCTTCGACGCGCTGAGCGACGCCCTCAAGCGGAGCGTCGCCCGATGAACCGCGTCCTCCTCGGCCTGACGCTCGCCACGATCGCGGCGAGCGCGGCTTACGCCGCCGGACCGGATCTCGGCGCCGTGCAGCAAGCGGCCACGAACTGGCCGGCTATCCTGATGTTCCTGTTCTTCGTGCTGCTGACGCTGGGCATCACCTACAAGGCGGCCAAGGGCACCAAGTCGGCCGCCGATTTCTACGCGGCGGGCGGCGGGATCTCGGCCGGAACGAACTCGCTGGCGATCGCGGGCGACTACATGTCGGCGGCCTCGTTCCTCGGCATCTCCGGCCTCGTCTACACATCGGGCTTCGACGGGCTGATCTACTCCACGGGCTTCCTGGTCGGCTGGCCGATCGTGCTGTTCCTGATCGCGGAGCGCCTGCGCAACCTCGGCAAGTTCACCTTCGCGGACGTGGCGAGCTTCCGCCTCGACCAGACCTCGATCCGGATCATCTCGGCCGTCGGCACCCTCGTGGTGGTCGCCTTCTACCTCATCGCCCAGATGGTCGGCGCGGGTAA
Source organism: Methylobacterium sp. E-046 (assembly GCF_022829625.1). Lineage (NCBI taxonomy): Bacteria > Pseudomonadati > Pseudomonadota > Alphaproteobacteria > Hyphomicrobiales > Methylobacteriaceae > Methylobacterium > Methylobacterium sp. E-046. The sequence continues at coordinate 8,726 of NZ_JAKSYP010000288.1, forward strand.
GCTGATCCAGCTCCTGTTCGGCCTGCCCTACCTCTACGCGGTGATCATCGTCGGCGTGCTGATGATCGTCTACGTCGCCTTCGGCGGCATGAAGGCCACCACCTGGGTGCAGGTGATCAAGGCCTGCCTGCTGCTGGGCGGCGCGACCTTCATGGCCGGCGCGGTGCTGTTCAAGTACGGCTTCAATCCCGAGGCGCTGTTCGCCAACGCCGTGCAGGTCCACCCGAAGGGCGACGCCATCATGGCGCCGGGCGGCCTCGTGTCGAACCCGGTGGAGGCGATCTCGCTGGGCGTCGGCCTGATGTTCGGCACCGCCGGCCTGCCGCACATCCTGATGCGGTTCTTCACGGTCTCCGACGCGCAGGCCGCGCGCAAGTCGGTGTTCTACGCCACCGGCCTGATCGGCTACTTCTACATTCTGACCTTCATCATCGGCTTCGGCGGCATCGCCCTGCTGATGTCGGATCCGAGCTACTTCAAGCTCGGCCCGGCCGGCGCCTTCGACAAGCTGAAGGACATGATCGGCGGCACCAACATGGTGGCGGTGAACCTCGCCAACGCGGTGGGCGGCCCGTACTTCCTGGGCTTCATCTCCGCCGTGGCCTTCGCCACCATTTTGGCGGTGGTGGCCGGCCTGACGCTCGCGGGCGCCTCGGCCATCAGCCACGACCTCTACGCCCAGGTGATCGCCCGCGGGCGCACCACCGAGAAGCACGAGGTCAACCTGTCGAAGATCTCCGCCGTGGTGATCGGGATCGTGGCGATCTACCTCGGCTACGTCTTCGAGAACCAGAACGTCGCCTTCATGGTCGGTCTGGCCTTCGCGGTGGCGGCGAGCTGCAACTTCCCAGTCCTCGCCATGTCGATCCTGTGGCGGGGCACCACCACCTGGGGCGCGCTCGCCGGCGGCCTCGTCGGCCTGCTCACGGCGGTCATCATGGTGGTGCTGTCGAAGGCGGTCTGGGTGGCGACGCTGGGCAATCCCGCCCCGCTCTTCCCCTACGACAACCCGGCCCTGTTCTCGATGCCCCTCGCCTTCGCGACGATCTGGATCGTGTCCCTGATGGACCGGTCCCGCCGCGCCCAGCGCGAGCGGGCCGCCTTCGAGGCGCAATACGTGCGCTCCGAGACCGGCATCGGGGCATCCGGCGCGCACGCGCACTGACCGACCCGATCCATCGGAACGGCCCGGAGGGCGCGGCGCGAGCCGCGCCCTTCTTCGTTGCGGACCGCGCGGGACCGCCATCCGCAAGCAGCCATGTTGATGAGCCCGATCACGAACACTTTACCAATTGACCGCCGCCTGACTTCCGGTAACGCATAGGTGATCTGCGCATCGCGCAAAGCGAGCGAGAGCCGTTCATCAGCGTGTCCCCGGTTGAGACCGGGGACAAGTGGCGTTTGGGAGGATCGGGTCATGGCTGTGGCAACCGCGGCGGCGCGGACGGATGATGTCGCGAGGCCGATGAGTTCGGCCGAGAAGCGCGTGATCTTCGCATCGTCTCTCGGCACCGTGTTCGAGTGGTACGATTTCTATCTCTACGGCTCCCTGGCGGCGATCATCGGCGCGCAGTTCTTCTCCGCCTACCCGCCGGCCACGCGGGACATCTTCGCCCTCCTGGCCTTCGCGGCCGGCTTCATCGTCCGGCCCTTCGGCGCGCTGGTCTTCGGCCGGATCGGCGATCTCGTCGGGCGCAAGTACACCTTCCTCGTCACGATCCTGATCATGGGCCTGTCGACCTTCATCGTCGGCGTGCTGCCCAACGCGGCCACGATCGGGATCGCGGCCCCCATCATCCTGATCGTCCTGCGGCTCGCGCAGGGCCTCGCGCTCGGCGGCGAGTATGGCGGCGCGGCGACCTACGTGGCCGAGCACGCCCCGAACGGCCGGCGCGGCTTCTACACGAGCTGGATCCAGACCACCGCGACCCTCGGCCTGTTCCTGTCGCTGCTGGTGATCCTGGCGACCCGGAGCTTCACCGGTGAAGCGGCCTTCGCCGAGTGGGGCTGGCGCATCCCGTTCCTCGTCTCGGTGCTGCTGCTCGGCATCTCCGTGTGGATCCGCCTCCAGCTCTCCGAATCCCCGGCCTTCAAGAAGATGAAGGACGAGGGCAAGACCTCGAAGGCGCCGCTCACCGAAGCCTTCGGCGAGTGGCGGAACGCCAAGTTCGCGATCATCGCCCTGTTCGGCCTCGTCGCGGGCCAGGGCGTGGTCTGGTACACGGGCCAGTTCTACGCCCTGTTCTTCCTGCAATCGATTCTGAAGGTCGACGGCTACACGGCCAATCTCCTGATCGCGTGGTCGCTGCTCCTCGGCACCGGCTTCTTCGTGGTCTTTGGCTGGCTCTCGGATAAGATCGGCCGCAAGGTCATCATCCTGACCGGCTGCGCCATCGCGGCGGCGACGTTCTTCCCGCTCTTCCAGGGAATCACCTCGACGGCGAATCCGAAGCTGGAGGCGGCGATCGAGAACGTGAAGGTCACCGTGACGGCGGACCCGGCGAGCTGCGGCACGCTGTTCAACCCGGTCGGCACGCGCGTCTTCTCGGCGCCCTGCGACCTCGCCCGCGACTTCCTGTCGAAGTCGTCGGTGCGCTACGCCACCGCGCCGGGCGCCGCCGGCCAGCCCACCACGATCCGGGTCAACGACACCGAGATCCCATACCCGCAGGGCGGCAACGCGGAGGCCAACAAGGCCACCTCCGCGGCCCTTCAGGCGGCGGGCTATCCGAAGGCCGGCGATCCCGAGATCGTCAAGATGTCGAACCCGTTCGACATCTTCCGGCCGCAGGTCGCCAAGGTGATCGGCCTGCTCTTCGTCCTCGTGCTGTTCGTCACCATGGTCTACGGCCCGATCGCCGCCATGCTGGTCGAACTGTTCCCGACGCGAATCCGCTACACCTCGATGTCGCTGCCCTACCACATCGGCAATGGCTGGTTCGGCGGCCTGCTGCCGGCGACCGCCTTCGCCATGGTGGCCCAGACCGGCGACATCTATTACGGGCTCTGGTATCCGATCGTCATCGCGGTCGCGACCGTGATCATCGGTCTCATCTTCGTGCCCGAGACCAAGGACCGCGATATCTTCGCGGACACCTGAGCGGCGCCGCGCGTTCCAGGCGATCTCCGGTTCCAGGCGCCCAGGCCGCACACGCGGCCTGGGCGTCGCCGTTCATGGCCGGGCGCGGGCGACACGCGACAAGGCCGGTACGCTTGGTACCGGCCGAGGCCGGCCCATCCCGCGCGCCGCGGGGCACGATCCATACGGTACCAGCCAGGGGCCGGTCACGCGGTCCCATCCCCCCTCATCCTGTCGAGCCCGTTCGACGCCGCCGCTGTGCTTCGGCACCTCAGAGGGCGACCGTCGATCGAACAGCCGATCCACGTCGTCGGCGACCTGCGTCGGGCCTCGTGCGCGTCGGCTCGCCGTTGGCTATCGCGATGATCGCGAGAATGATCGAATGATACCGATTTTCGGAACCGGCATTGAGCAAATTCAAACCCGAATAAAGATCACACGTGTTTGATCGTAGTCATGTTCCCGGCAGTATGTCGTCGATCATCGAAGCCAGATCTACTCCGGATGCGGTCTGGGAAGGATCGATCTGAGCACCAAAAACCACTGTTCGCACCTTAAGGCCCTTGACCAGGGGAACCAGAATGGGCTCTCGGCCGTATAGGGCTGCCTTTCGATAGGAACTCAGGATTTGAACGTGCGCGATGCTACGGCGAACCTGCGGCGCAAAGCCGGATCTCGGCCACCACTTGCATTTGTGCTCGGCTGGTTTGCGGCCACGATCGCCATCTGGTTCGCCATCAACACCGAGGCTGGACGGCTCGTCTGGTGGTGGTGACGGCGGGCGACGTCAGTTGTGTTCCTGGAAATCGTTGCAATAGGCGCCCAGCAGGTAGCCGGATTGATGGGCGGCGAGGTATCCGAGCGTGATCAGAACATGAAGGAGATCGAGCCCATAGACACTGGCGAAGATCGTCAGCGCAGTTAACATGATGACGCACGACGTCATCAACAGGATGACGGCGGTGAAAACACGACCGATCAGCCATCCGACCCCGAACAACATCGCAGCGACCAGCATTTTACGACCTGGTGTCTATAATTTTAGTAGTCTTGTGCACATTGACTCGACCGACTCCGTAAACATGCCGGCACGGGAATGAAATAGCAAGCCTTCAGGCCCGATCCTCACGGTCTGACCGGGCGCGTCGAACAACGATATTGAATTCGCATCGGAGACGTCGTCGTACCCTTCGATAATGCAATTCCGTTTATCTCCAATTTCGCGCCTGCCTGAAGCTCAATACTCGGTAAGCGGGAGGCCGGTTGCGGCGGTTGAGATCCGGCGACCCGATCCCGACGATTCGTGAACGCGCCGCCCCGACGGGCATCCGATCACGCCGGCCAGTCGTGCAATCCCGGTGATCGAGGTCCGTCACGCTGCTGTGGACGAGACTTGACCGGGAGCACTGCCCGAGGCTGCCTCGAGCCCCCGGTCCCTTGGAGGCCGGGCGCACGGCACGGCCTGCCCAGCCGGCGGGAGCGGTGCCACGGCCCCCTGTCCGGCTCGGGCTTGCGGCATCACACGCCGTCCTGCCGCTCCGGCATGGGCGCGGGAATCCCGTGGGCGCCCAGGGGGAAGAGGAACCCGCGCGACAACCCGCGCGGCCAAGATATCGCGGATCCCGTTGCGCGATGCCGCCGCACGGCCGAAACCTCGGAGGAGTCCTCGGCTATCGACGCGGGGCCCGGAACCGGCCCGGACGGCCGACGCCGCATCGCAGGATCGGCTTCAGGACCGGCGAGTCCCGGCCAGGCACACGCTCAATGGCGGAAGTGGCGGTGGCCGGTGAACACCATGGCGAGCCCCGCCGCGTCGGCGGCGGCGATCACGTCCGCGTCGCGAAGCGAGCCGCCGGGCTGAATGATGGCCGTGGCGCCCGCTTCGGCGGCGGTCATCAAGCCGTCCGCGAAGGGGAAGAAGGCGTCAGATGCCACGACCGATCCGATCGCGAGGCTCTCCGACAGACCGAGCCGCTTGGCGCCCTCGGCCGCCTTCCAGGCGGCGATGCGCGAGGAATCGACCCGGGACATCTGTCCCGCCCCGATTCCGACGGTTGCGCCCTTCTTCGCGTACACGATGGCATTCGACTTCACGTGCTTGGCGACCCGGTAGGCGAACCGGAGGTCGACCAGTTCCGCGTCGCTCGGCGCGCGGCGGGTCACGACCTTGAACGGCATGTCGTCGACGACCGCCGCGTCCCGGCCCTGGACCAGCAGGCCGCCCGCGAGGGTCCGCACGGTCTCGCCCGGCGCGCGCGGATCGGGCAGGCCGCCGGCCAGCAGGAGCCGCAGGTTCTTCTTGGCCGCGATGATCGCCGCCGCCTCGGGCGTCGCGTCGGGGGCGATGATCACCTCGGTGAGGATCTCGACGATCTTGCGCGCCGCCTCGGCGTCCAGCGTCCGGTTGAGCGCCACGATGCCGCCGAAGGCGGAGGTCGGGTCGCAGCTGAGCGCCCGCTCGTAGGCCTCGAGCAGGCTCGCACCCTCGGCGACGCCGCAGGGATTGGCGTGCTTGATGATGGCGACCGCTGCCGTCCGCTCGGCGTCGAACTCGGCCACGCACTCGTAGGCCGCGTCGGTGTCGTTGAAATTGTTGTAGGACAGCTCCTTGCCCTGGAGCTGGCGGGCCGTCGCCACACCCGGCCGCACCCGCCCCGGCGCCCTGTAGAAGGCGGCCGTCTGGTGGGGGTTCTCGCCGTAGCGCAGCCCCTGCGCCAGGGTGCCGCCGAAGGCGCGGAACAGGGCCGGCTCGTCGGCGCCGAAGCGGCCGGCCATCCAGTTGGCGATGGCGGCGTCGTAGGCCGCCGTGCGGGCGAAGGCCTTCTGCGCCAGCTTGCGGCGCTGGTCGGCGCCGATAGCGCCGTCATGGGCCTCCAGCGCGGCGAGCACGCCGGCGTAATCCGACACGTCGGTCACCACGGCCACGTCCGCGTGATTCTTGGCTGCCGCGCGGATCATCGCCGGCCCGCCGACATCGATGTTCTCGATGCAGTCGGCATCCGGCCTGTCGGCCGCGATGGTGGCCTCGAACGGGTAGAGGTTCACCACCAGCAGGTCGATCGCCCCGATCCCATGCGCGGCGAGGGCCGCCTGGTGCTCGGGATTGTCGCGGATGGCCAGCAGGCCGCCATGCACCGCCGGGTGCAGGGTCTTCACCCGGCCGTCCATCATCTCGGGGAAGCCCGTCAGGTCGGCGACCTCCGTCACCGGCAGCCCGGCCTCCTTCAGGGCCCGGTGGGTGCCGCCCGTCGAGACCAGCGCGATGCCGCGGGCGTGCAACGCCCGGGCGAAGTCGACGAGGCCGGTCTTGTCCGAGACCGAGAGGAGGGCGCGGGAGACCCGCACCTGATCGTGCGCCATGGATTCGTGCCGAAATTCGAGATCTTCGGGCGCGGTAGCATGGAAACGGGGAACCGGGCCAGCGGGTCCGGTCAGGCCGGCGCCACGCCCCGCAGCGGCGCGGCTGCCAGCCGCTCGAAGCTCCAGCGCACCTCGACGTCTTCGGAGACGCGCAGGTGGAGCACGATCTGGTCGGTGCGGCGCGGTCCGGTCAGACCCGAGAAGTACACGCTCTCCTCCAGTCCGATCTCGGCATTCTCCGCACGGAAGGTCCAGATCTCGCCCAGGGCCGAGGCCAGTTCGAGCCCCTCCGGAACGCCCCGCACGGCGATGCCGGGATGCAGGTGGAAGCGGATCGCCACGTCGTGGCCGCGCATCCGCCCGCGGCCGGTCCCCTTGCCCTGGCGCAGGAAGGCATCCCGCCCTTCGAGCCGGGCGGCGGCGGCGAAGAGCTGCCAGCGGCGCTCGTGCACGATGCCGAATTCCGGACCGTAGCCGTTGTGCCGGGCGGCCAGCACGACGCTGTCGTTGTCCTCGGCCCGCTCGGCCGCGACCGACAACGGACCGCTCAGCACCACGGACCCGCGCCGCCGGATCAGCCAGTCGGCGAGCTGGCGCTCGCCCCACCACCCGGTGCGGGTCAGAAACCGGCAGGAGGACGCGTTCGCCACGGTGGCGGTGGAATGCGCGGGCGTCGAGCGCGCGAGGAGACGCAGGTCCGGCCCGCTCGCCGGCAGGCCGCAATTGACCACGATGCGCTGGGGTCCGCTCGACATCTCGAAGGCCAGGCAGCCGGCCCCCGCGTTCAGCGAGTAGGGCAGCGGCGGACTCGCGCCGACATCGGCGACGATCACCACGCGACCGCCTTCCAGGCGCTCGTAGCCCGAATTCGGCGCGTGCATCAGCGGCCGGGCGAGCGCGCCGTCGTAGACGAGCAGCGTCGCGAGGTGGTCGGCGTCGGTGGCGCCCATGCCGTTGAAGTGGCTGAGCGAGGCGTCCGGGTGCCGCAGCAGCCGCAGCAGCGGCAGCATCCGGTCGATGGCCCGCAGCAGGGCCATCGGCGGCTCGACGCTGCGGCTGAGATAGCTCTGCCGCAGAGGCAGCAGATCGAGCAGCAGTTCCATGGCGAAGCGCGGGTCGCGCGAGCGATGGCCGCCGTCGGTCAGGATCTGCCGGTCGAGTTCCCGCGACAGGATCCGGGTCGCGCGACGCAGGATCGGCTGAATTCCGTCGCAGCACAGACCGGCGTAGCAGAGCGCCACCGCGGCGTTCAGGCGCCATTGCGGCGGCACGCCGCGCCGGATGTCGCGCTCCAGTTGCTGCGCGTTGCGAGCGATCACCTTGAGGAAGTTCTGGTAGAAACCGTGGTCGGCTCCCTCCAGCACGAGGGGCGACTGGCACAGGAACGAAATCAGCCGCCGCGCCGCCACCGGCGTCTGGCGGGCGAGCGCCGGATCGCCCCGGCCGGCGATGAAATCCGCCACGAAGGCGCGGGCATTGGCGCGGGCCAGGGCCGTGTCGGCGGCGCGCAGGTGCCGCAGCCACCCGAAGCCGTAGAGCTCGTCGGCCCATTCCGACGAGGGCGCGGCGTAGTCGAAGGGCGAGCCCCCGCTCGCCGCCAACGAGCGGCCGGCGAAGACGAACAGGCCGGAATAGATGTCGTCCGCGAAGGTCGCGTCCGAGGTGCGCAGGTCCTGCGGGGCGATCACCAGCCCGGTCACCCGCATCCGGGCGAGGATGTCGGGCGGGGCGGTGAGGCTGGCGCCGACGGCACGGAACGACCGCGCCGCCTCGCGTCCGACGAGCCGATAGAAGCGCCAGCGGTCAGGGCCCCAAGCCACGCGATCTCCGAGCCACGCCGTTCTCACAAGGCCCCAAGGCCTCGAGCCCTCGCGCACGAGGATCGGCTGGCACCCGTTCTGTAAGGCTAGTGGGGGCCTCTTAACCGCCGGTTTACGTTATGTCATGCCCGACCCGGTAGAGGCGAAAGCGCGCCGTCCCGGGCGGCGGCGGGGTCATCACGGGTCGCGTCGCCGTCGGAAAAACTGGGACCGATGCGCCCTAGCCGGGCGCCAGCGCCGCCGAGAACGCCCGCAGGTTGCTCCGCATCATGTCGAGAAAAGTCGGGGCCGGCCCGTCCGGCCGCGACAGGGCATCGGAGAAGACCTTGCCGCCGATGCGGGCCCCGCTCTCACGGGCGATCAGTGCCATCTGACGCGGGTCGCTGATGTTCTCCAGGAACACCGCGGGGACGCGGTCCCGGCGGATCTGCCGGATGATCGCCGCCACGTCCCGGGGGCTGGCCTCGCTGTCGGTCGACACACCCTGGGGGGCGACGAAGCGCAGGCCGTAGGCCGACGCGAAATACCCGAAAGCGTCGTGGCTCGTGATGATCCGCCGCCGCTCCGCCGGGATGCAGTCGATCGCCGCGCGCACATCCCGCTCCAGGTCATCGAGCTTGGCGAGGTAGCCGGCAGCGGCAGCCCGGTAGGCCTCGGCGTGGCCGGGATCCACCTTGGCGAGCCCGTCCCGGATGTTGGCCACGTAGATCCGGACGTTGGCGAGGTCCTGCCACGCATGCGGGTCGACGGCGTGGTCGCCGTGATCCTGTCCCGCGTGATCCATGCCGCCGTGATCCATGCCGCCGTGATCATGGTCGCCGTGGCCGCCTTCGGCGGGGATCGGCTTCACGCCCGCGGAGGCCACCACCACCGGCGCGCGGGTACCGGAGGCACGGATCAGCCGGTCCAGCCAGCCCTCCAGGCCCAGGCCGTTGACGAACACGATGTCGGCTTCGGCGAGCTTGCGGGCATCGGCGGGCGACGGGCTGAAACCGTGGGCATCGGAATCCGGCCCGACCAGCGTCGTCACCGCCACCTGCGCGCCGCCGACCTGCCGGATGAGATCGCCGAGGATCGAGAAGCTCGCCACCACCCGGACCGGCGCGCCCTCCCCCGCGGCCCGGGCCGGCCCTGCGAGGCCCAGCCACAGGGACAGGATCGCGAGCCCCGCCATCCGCCATGTTCTCGCTGCGCGCCGCACCGTTCGCCTCCCGCTCCATCCCGTCCCGCTGACCTAATGTAACATTGTTACATACACAAGCGGGATACATCGCCGGCGCCAGATGGAGAGCCTGGGGCGACCGTCGGAGTCCGTTGCGGCGACGGCGCCCCGAGCGTGAGACGGAGGTTTCCATGTCCCGACGTTTGAGAGCGGCGTTCCTCGTCACCGGTGCCCTCGGCCTGGGTCTCGCGGGCGCCGCCGCCGCGCGCGAGCCAGGATCCGAGGGCTTTCGCGGCCACGGGCGCTGGAGCGCGCTGAGCCCCGAGGATCGCGCGGCCTTCACGGATGCGCGCATCGCCGCCCTCCATGCCGGCCTGAAGCTCACCGGCGACCAGGAGAAGCTGTGGCCGCCGGTGGAGACGGCGATCCGCGACATGGCCAAGCTGCGCCAGCAGCGCCGTGAGGCGATGCGCGACCGCCCCAGATTCGGCGACGATGCCCCCGCCGCCCTGCGGGCGATGGCGGATGCCGCGACCGCGCGCGGCGAGGCCCTGCGCAAGCTCGCCGACGCGTCGCAGCCGCTCTATGCCAGCCTGGACGTTGACCAGAAGCGGCGCGCCATGATCCTCGCGCGGCCAATGGGCGGGCCCCAGCACGGCGGCTGGCGCCGCGGCCACGACGACGCCAGCGGGCCGCGCGGCGAGGACCGCTGACCAAAAGCCTTGATCCGCGGCGGCGGCGGCGGCACACCGCTGCCGCCGCGCATCCTGCTCGGACGGCGGCACGGATCCGACCCGGTAGGTCTCATGGCGCGCCTCCCCGGCGACACGGCTCCCCTCCTCGCCCGGCTCTGGCGCACCTGGCTGTACCCGCACCGGGCCACCCTCGCGGTGGTGCTGGCGCTGGTCGCGCTGGTTGGCGCCTCGACCGGGCTCTACCCGGCGCTGATCAAGGCGGCCTTCGACGCCTTCGACCGCAAGGATGCGGCGGCGATCGCCTATGGGCCGCTGGTGGTGATCGTCGTCACGGCCACGCGGGGCTTCGCCCTCTATGGCCAGACGGTGCTGACCAACCGGGTGGTCACCCGGGTCGAGGCCGACATGCAGGCGGCGCTCTACGGGCACCTGATCGACTCCGACCTCGCCCAGCTCGGCCGCGAGAGCCCGGCGGCGCTGACTCAGCGCTTCACCACCGACTTCGCCTTCATCAAGGAGGCGCTGACCCGCATCTCGACAGTGCTGCTGCGCGACATCGCCATGCTGATCGGCCTCGTGGCGGCGCTGATCTGGATGGATCCGGTGCTGACCCTGGTGGCCGGCGTGACGGTGCCGTTCGTGGCCGGCCCGATCGGGCGGATCGGCAAGAAGCTCCGGCGGGTCTCGACCTCGACGCAGGAGCAGATGGGCGCCACCGCCAGCCTGATCTCCGAGAGCCTCCAGGGCGCCCGCGTCGCCAAGACCTACGCGATGGAAGCCTACCTCAAGGGCCGTGCCGCCGCGGCCCTCGACGAGGTGCGCCGCCTCAAGATGAAGGCCGCCAACGCGCGCGGGCGCCTCGACCCGCTCCTGGAGATCGGCGGGGGCATCGCGGTGGCCGGCGTGCTGGTGCTCGTCGGTCAGCGGGTACTGGCCGGCGAGAAGACGGTCGGCGACTTCACCGGCTACGTGGCGGCGCTCCTGCTGGCGGCACAGCCGGCCCGGGCGCTGGGGAACCTCAACGCCATCCTGCAGGAGGCCGCCGCCGCGCTGCGGCGCTACTTCGACGTGATGGACGAGGCGCCGGCCATCCGCGAGGCGCCCGGCGCCCGCCCGCTGACGGTGACCGCCGGGGCGATCGGGTTCTCGGGCGTCCACTTCCGCTACCGTCCGGACGCGCCCGCCCTGGAGGGGATCGACCTCGCGGCCCCCGCGGGCTCGGTGACGGCCCTCGTCGGGCGCTCGGGATCCGGGAAATCCTCGCTGCTCAACCTCGTCCCCAGGCTCTACGACGTGACCGGCGGCGCCGTGACCATCGACGGCCAGGACGTCCGAGCGGTGACCCTGGACTCCCTGCGCGCCGCGGTGGCCGTGGTCTCGCAGGAGGTGGTCCTCTTCGACGACACGATCGCGGCCAATATCGGGTTCGGCCGGCCCGGCGCCGCGCGGTCGGAGATCGAGGCGGCCGCCCAGGCCGCGGCGGCCCACGCCTTCGTCACCGCCCTGCCCGAAGGCTACGACTTCCGCGTCGGCCCGGCAGGCGGCCGGCTCTCCGGCGGCGAGCGGCAGCGGGTGGCGCTCGCCCGCGCCTTCCTCAAGGATGCGCCGATCCTGCTCCTCGACGAGGCGACCTCGGCCCTCGATTCCGAGTCGGAGCGGCTGGTCCAGGAGGCGCTGTCCCGGCTGATGCGGGGCCGCACCACCCTGGTCATCGCCCATCGCCTGTCGACGGTGCGCGACGCCGACCGGATCGCCGTGATGGACGCGGGGCGCGTCGTCGAGACCGGGCGGCACGACGATCTGATCGCCGCCGGTGGGGCCTACGCGCGCCTGCACCGGCTTCAGCTGTCGGAGATCGCCACGACGGAGTGACGCGCACGCGCGGCGACACCATCATGCGCCGGCTCCGTAGATTCGCGCGCCGGAGCGCGCCATAAGAACCTCAGCCGATGAGGACCACACCGTGAGCGACCTGACGTTCGAGATCAAAAGTCATCCCGCCCCCCGGACCGCCGAAGAGCGGGCCGGGCTGATGGCGAATCCCGGCTTCGGCAAGGTGTTCACCGACCATATGGTGGTGGCGCGCTACTCGGCCGGCCGCGGCTGGTACGACGCGCGGATCCAGGCGCGCGAGGCGATCCCGCTCGATCCCGCGGCCGCGGTGCTGCACTACGCGCAGGAGATCTTTGAGGGGCTGAAGGCCTACCGGACCGCCGATGGCGGGGCCGCCCTGTTCCGGCCCGAGGCCAATGCCCGGCGCTTCCGCCGCTCGGCTGAGCGCATGGCGATGGCGCCGTTCCCTGAGGACGCCTTCGTGGAGGCGATGCGCAAGCTCGTCGAGATCGACCGCGCCTGGATCCCCGACACCCCCGATGGTAGCCTCTATCTGCGGCCCTTCATGATCGCCAGCGAGGCGTTCCTCGGGGTCAAGCCGGCGTCGGAATACCTGTTCGTGACGATCGCCTCGGCGGTGGGCTCGTACTTCAAGGATCCGACCGGCACCGTCACGGTCTGGATCTCGGAGCACTTCACCCGCGCGGCACCGGGCGGCACCGGAGCGGCCAAGTGCGGCGGCAACTACGCCGCGAGCCTCGCGGCGCAGTCGGAGGCCGCCGCCCAGGCCTGCGAGCAGGTCGTCTTCCTCGACGCGGCCGAGCGCCGCTTCATCGAGGAACTCGGCGGCATGAACGTGTTCTTCGTCTTCGAGGACGGCACCCTGGTCACGCCTCCGCTCTCGGACAGCATCCTGCCCGGCATCACCCGCGATTCGGTGCTGACGCTGGCGCGGGAGGCCGGTCTGACCGTGAAGGAGGAGCCCTACACGATCGACGCGTGGCGGGCCGACGTCCGGGAAGGCCGTCTGACCGAGGCCTTCGCCTGCGGAACCGCCGCGGTGATCACGCCGATCGGCACCGTGAAGGGCCGGGAGGAGAGCTTCACCATCGGGACCGGCAAGGCCGGGCCCGTGGCCCAGCGGCTGCGGAGCCTGCTGGTAGACATCCAGCGGGGCAACACCCATGACGCCCATGGCTGGTTCCAGAAGATCTTCTAGGACCTCTCGCCGGCTCGCAACGAAGGGGCGGGCGTCGGGCCTGCCCGGCGCGCGCGCCGGATCTTCCACGCGCGTCCCTTCCTCCCGCCGCGGAGCGCGGTGGCCCCTGCGTCGGGAGGGGGCGCGGCGGGGCGAGGTCTCGGCCCGACACCCTCCGGGAGCCACCCCGCCCGGCAGAGGGGGAAGGGAGACGCGACCATGATGGATGCGGTCGCCCATCAATCCGAACCCCCGATCGGGCCCTGGAACCCGGGCGTCCGGTCCGACCTGCCCTCCGCCTTCCTGCCGCTCGTCACCGTCTACCGGCCAGAGCACGTCGAGACGCCGCTCCGCGACGCCCTGGACCTCAGCGACCTCTGCGGGCTGCCGGCCCGCCAGCTCACCCGCTTCCGGCCCGGCCGCCTCGTCGTCCACGAGGTCCTGATCCGGGTCATGTCGGACCTGTCCGTGCCGGTCGGTGCGGTCTACGCGGATCTCGGGGTGAACTTCCGGGCCATCGTCGCCACGATCCTGCGCGAGGGCGTCGAGCCTCGCCTCGGCGAGGTCGAGGCCGCCCTCGCCGGGATCCGCGCCGAGGCCGATGCGGTGCTCGCCCGCGAGATCGCCGCCATCCTGGACGAGCGGCCGGCGGCGGCGCCACCCGAGGCGCGCTGGCTCGACCGTCTCCTCGGACGCCGCCCGCCGGCGGCCGAAGCCCCGCGGGAGGATCTCGCCACGCGGGCACTGCGCCATCTCGAAACCTGGCAGCGCCGCGCCGCCGAATCCGGCGACGGCCTGGAGATCGCCGCCTGCGAGGCCCTGCGCACGGTGGTGTCCGGCCTCATCGCCCGTCAGAACGCCGTCATCCGCGACGCGGCCCTCCTGCGTGCCCTCGCGGGGACGCTGGTCTCGAACGGCTACGGCAGCCGCCGGATCGGCGAGCAGATCGAGCCCTGGATCGCCGCGGTGGTCGACGCCCGCGGCTACCGCCGCCTTGCGCCGCAGGACCATCCGGTCGTGATGAACGTCAAGGGCGCCTCGGCCTCCGGCAAGAGCACGATCCGCCCCTACCAGCTCGGCCTTGCCCGGCGCCTCGGCATGGCGTGGTCCGACTTCGCGGTGATCACCCCCGATGTCTGGCGCAAGTATCTCCTCGACTACGACAGCCTCGGGCCGGCCGCCCGCTACGCCGGAACGCTGACGGGCTACGAGGTCGAGATCGTCGACATGAAGCTCGACCGCTACGTCACCCGCAAGGCGGCCGAGCGCCGGATCTCGAACCTGCTCATCGACCGTTTCCGGTTCGACAGCTTCCAGGCCGAGGCCGGCTCCGACGGCGGCGGCCAGCTGCTCACCCGGTTCGGCGACCGGGTCTACATGCAATTCATGGTCACGCCTCCGGCCGACACCGTGGAGCGGGCCTGGAAGCGCGGCGAATTGTTCGGGCGCTACAAGGCCGTCGAGGACCTGCTGGCCCACAACGTCGAGGCCTATACCGGCATGCCGCGCCTGTTCTTCAACTGGGCGCTCGCCCGCGACAAGCAGGTGGTGTGCGAGTTCCTCGACAACAGCGTGCCGCTCGACCAGCGCCCTCGCACCATCGCGTTCTGGGCGGACGGGATCCTCAACATCCTCGACGTGAAGGGGCTGATCGACATCGACCGCTTCCGCAAGGTCGACATCTTCGCCCGCGGGCCCGATGCGGTCTTCAAAGGGGCGGACCTGTCGGCGGCCGCCAATACCGGGTTCCTGCACGCCTGCGTCCGGCGGATGGCGGCCGTCCGCTTCGTGCAGGCCGAGACCGGCCGGGCGATCCTGCGGCTCGACCGGGGACGGATCACCGCACTCGACCGCGACGCCCTCGCCGCGGTGGAGGATGGGCCGGAATGGGCGGCGGTGCGCACGCTGATCGGCATTCCGGTCGATCCGGCGGACGTCGCCGCCCTCGACGAGACCCTGAGCCCCGCCGATCAGCCGACGCTGGGCGCCTGGGGGCCCGGAAGGGGCCTCGCCGCGGACTGAGCGGATCGCGCCGGGAGGACCGGCTTTCGCCGGGCCGGGCCGGCCTCGAACGGGCGTTTCACCGCGCCCGGATACGCCCGCGGCCGCGTTCACCTGCGCGCCGACGCTTGACACATCCGATGTTGCTGCACGCGATATCGCGGACCGTACAAACCACGCGCGGCCTGACGCTTCGTCAGGCCGGCGGTTTCTCAGACGGGATGATGGAATTCGGCATGGCAGACGAGCAGAACGCGACGCGGCTGAAATGCGCCCTGGTGGTGCGCGGCGCCTTCGACGCCCAGGTGGTGCCGGCCTTCGAGGCGTCGGGAGCCCGGGCGGCCATCCATTGGGCGCCGACCACCGTCATCATGAAAGCCCTGGAAGCGGGCGAGACCGCCGACGCGGTGCTGGTTCTGTCGGACGCCATGGACCGGCTGGTCGCGGAGGGCCGCGTCGAGCCGGAGACCCGGATCGACGCGGTGCGCTCCCGCTACGGCATCGCCGTGAAGGCCGGGGCGCCGCATCCGGACATCACGACCGTCGAGGCGCTGAAGCGCACCCTCACGGAGGCGCGCTCCGTGGCCTATTCACGCGCAGGCGCCAGCGGCATCTACTTCGCCGGGCTCCTCCCGCGGCTCGGCCTCGCCGAGGCCGTCAACGCGCGGGCGACCATCATTCCCCAGGGCTTCACCGCGGAGAAACTCGTCTCCGGCGAGGCCGACATCGCGGTCCAGCAGATCAGCGAACTGATGGTGGTGCCGGGCATCGAGGTGGTCGGGCCCTTCCCCGAGCCGGTGCAGGAGGTGACGACCTTCGCGGCGGCGATCCTGCGCGGCGCGACCGACCGCGCCGGGGCAGCCCGCTTCCTGGCCGGCCTGACGACGCCGGAGGCCGCCGCGGCGTACCGCGCGAGCGGTCTGGAACCGGCGTTCTGACCCGTCATCCGATGGGGAGGGCCGGATCCGCTTCGACCTCCCCAGCGCGGCGAAGCGACCTGCGGCGGCGCGGCGCGCGGCCTCCGGCGCCGCCCGTCCGACCGCGCGATATCGTGCCGCTGACGGTCCACGCGGGCATCGCGACCGCAAAAAAGTCCTTATGCTCGTGCTGTCCGGACGCCCAATCCCGTCCGACCGGATCGCCCCCTTCATGCTGAAGACAGCCTTCGTTGCCGCCCGCGACCGTCAGCGGCTGTCGGAGATCGCGACGATCCTCATCGGCTTCGGCGTCACGCGCGTCGTGGACCGGCTCGGCCTGCGCTACCTGCCGCTGCTGCCGCGGCGCCAGCCCCGGGTCGACGTCACCCGCCTGTCCGAGCCCGAGCGGCTCCGCCGGGCGATCGAGGCGCTCGGACCGACCTTCATCAAGTTCGGGCAGGTGCTGGCGAGCCGGCCGGACCTGCTGTCCCCGGCCTGGACCGAGGAACTGCAGAAGCTCCACAGCCAGGTCGTGCCGGTGTCGTGGGAGCAGATCGGCCCGCAGCTGGAGCTGGATCTCGGCGCGTCGCCCAACGAGGTCTTCGCCGAGTTCAACACGGACCCGATCGCCTCGGCATCGATCGCCCAGGTCTACCGGGCGCGGCTGCACACCGGCGAGGACGTGATCGTCAAGGTCCTGCGTCCGAACCTGCGCAAGATCATCGAGGCGGACCTGCGCCTCATGGCCCACGGTGCCCGCATCGTCGAGAACGAGTGGCCCGACATGGCCCGCTACCAGCCGCGGGAGCAGATGCGCCACCTCGCGGAGGGGCTGAACGGCGAGCTCGACCTCCTCAACGAGGCGCGCAACTGCGAGCTGCTCGCCCAGATCTTCGAGGACCGCGACGACATCGTCTTCCCGAAGATCCACTGGGAGTACTGCTCCGAGCGGGTGCTGGTGCAGGATTTCATCCACGGCATCCCGCCCAACGACGAGGCGGCCCTGCGCGCGGCCGGGGTGGACAAGAAGCTGCTCGCCCAGAAGGGCACCGACGCGTTCCTGCAGATGGCGCTGATCGAGGGCGTGTTCCACGCCGATCCGCATCCCGGCAACATGCTGGCGATGCCCGGCAACCGGATCGGCTTCATCGATTTCGGCATCATCGGTCGCCTGTCGCAGCGGCGACGCTCACAGCTCCTCGTGCTGATCGGTGCGATGCTCAAGCAGGACGCGGACGGCCTGATGGCCGTGCTCCTCGACTGGACCGGCACCAGCAACCCCGACCTGACCCGCCTTCAGGTCTCGGCCCAGTCCTTCGTGGAGAGTCACTCCTCGATCCCGCTGAATCTCGGGCTGGTGCTGACCGACTTCATGAACATGGCCCGCGAGAACGACCTCGCCATGCCCACCGATCTCGCCATCCTGTTCAAGGGGCTGGTGACCGCCGACGGCGTCATGCGCCACCTCGACCCGAGTTTCGACCTGTTCGCCGCCGCCGGTCCCACGGTCCGGGCCAGCATGCAGACGCAGTTCTCGCTCTCCGCCCTCAAGCAGAAGGCCGAGGCCCTGGGCGTGGGCCTCTACGGCGCGGCGTCCGAGCTGCCGACCCTGATCCACCTGATGCTGGTGCGGCTGAAGCAGGGCCGCGTCACCGTCGAGATCGAGATCAAGGGCCTCGACAAGGTCACCCGCGGCATTGAGCGCGCCGCCGCGCGCGTCGCCGTGGCGCTGGTCGTGGCCGCCTTCGCGACCCAGCTCGCGCCGCGGCTGATCGACCTCGGCACGCCGGTCTTCGTCTCGATCGGATTGATTATCTTCGTGCTCGGGATCGGCTGGCTCGTGCTGCTGATGAGAAACAAGTAGCCGGTTCGGTCACGAACTCGACAGAGCTTGGACCGTCTCGCGGGCCGGCAAATACGGAGATCGATTGACGATCCCCTCCGCCGTGCTAGCGTGAGACATCCAACGAGTCGCCCGGTCGCGGGCGGGGCGTGCCACCAGAAGCGGTTCAAGCCGCCGGTGACGCCCGGCTTCCGACATGCCGTCGCCGTCCCGCGCGATCGGTGGACCTCCAGCCGGGCGCCGCGCATGGGCGCACCGCCGGCAGACGAGGGGGCGGGCGATGGATGCGGGCCTCGTGTTGCCGGGGATGGACGGGGCGGACCTGCGCCTCGACATCCTGGAATCGGAGAACAGGCGCCTGCGCGCGCTGCTCGCGCAGGCCACCGCGCAGGCGGACCGGGAGCGTCAGCGCAGCCGGCGGCTCGGCCGCATCGTCGAGGCCGCGAGCCGCGTCGAGGCCGGCCGTCTCGCCGAGCGGGCCGAGGATCCCGTCCGGCGGCGCGACGGCGCGCAGCCCGGCCGCGGCACCGCCAGTGACTACCTGGAGTTGCTCGACCGCGGTGGCCGCCTGATCACGGCCAGCGCCGGCGGCCCGGCCCTGTTCGGGGCGCCTGACGAGGCGGAGGTGATCGGCCGCCCGTGGATCGACGTCTGGACCCGCGCGGAGGACCGCGCCGTGGTCGTCGAGGCCCTGGACCGGGCGCGGACGGGCGGGACGAGCCGGTTCCAGGCCCAGCTTGAGACCGGCGGCACGGTGCGGTGGTGGGACGTGGCCGTGACGCCGATCGGCGCGCCCCCCGGCTGCTCCGAACGCATCCTCGCCGTATCGCGCGACATCACCGAGTTGAAGCTGACCGAGGCGCGGCAGACCCTGCTCATGGAGGAACTGGCCCACCGGATGAAGAACACTCTGGCCCTGGTCCAGGCCGTGGCGGCCCAGACCATGCGCACGGCGCCGTCGCTGGAAGCCGCCGGCGATGCCCTGGCCGCCCGGCTGCTCGCCCTGGCCCAAGCCCACGACGTGCTTCTCCAGGGTTCCTTCGCCCGGGCGTCCCTGCCGGCCCTGGTGGCGGGTGCGGTCGCCCTGCACGGGGACGGCGTGGCGGACCGGTTCCAGGTCGCGGGCCCCGAACTGACCCTCGGACCGCGCCACGGCATGACGCTGGCGCTCATGCTGCACGAACTCGGCACGAACGCCGCCAAGTACGGCGCGCTCTCGGTCGCCGCCGGACAGGTCGGCATCAGCTGGGACGTCTCGGAGGCGGATGGCGGCCTGGTGCTGGGGTTCCGGTGGGTGGAGACCGGCGGACCGCCGGTGACCCCGCCGACCCGCACAGGCTTCGGCACCCGCCTGATCGCCCGCAGCCTCGCGCATGGCTTCGGGGGCACCGCACATCTCACCTATCCGCCGACCGGAGCGGTGCTGACGTTCGTGGCCCCCCTCGACGCGGTGACGATGGGGTGAGGTGGGGGTGAGCGAGTGTCCGGCGCCGTCAGGAGGCGCGCGTGACGGCGCGGACGGTTCAGTCGCCTTCGGACCGGCCCACCCGCTCCCTACGTGCATCCGGGATCCGCCGGATACGCGCGGGCTACACCCGCAGGCCGGATACCGGTCGCGCCGGTGGGGCCCCCGCGCCGCTCGACGTCACGGCACCGCGGGCAGATGCATCTCCTTGCGGAAGCTCTTGTCGAAGGCACCCGCCGGCACGAACCTGCGCAGCAGGCTGATCTGCCGCGCCTTGGATCCGGCGGTGTAGCGGCGCTTCGGCGCCGCCGCCGTCGCCGCAGTCAGGACGACGGTCGCCACGACTTCGGGCGCATCCGCGGTCTTCATGGCCGCGCTGATGAAGTGGTCCCTCCCGGCGCGTTCGAGGTCGTACACGTCGAGCTGCGTGTCGGACCGGACCAAGTTCCGGTCGAAAGCCGTGCGCGTGAAGGCCGGTTCGACGAGCACGACCCGGATGCCCTGACCGCGGACCTCGTGGTCCAGCGATTCGGAGTAGCCTTCGACCGCATGTTTGCTGGCGCCGTACAGGGCCATGTACGGCGCCGGGATCAGGCCCATCACCGAACTGATGTTGACGATGCGGCCATTCTCCTGGGCTCGCATGATCGGCAGGACGGCGCGGATCGTCCGGATGATGCCGAACACGTTGACGTCGAACATGGCCTGAGCCTGCGCGATGGAGGATTCCTCGGCGGCACCGCTGATGCCGAAGCCGGCGTTGTTGACCAGCAGGTCGATGCGGCCCGTCTCACCGAAGACGGTCTCGATCATGGCGGCGACGGACGCGTCGTCGGTGACGTCGCAGGCGAGCATCCGGATAGCGGCGTCCGCGGCGGGGACGGGCTTCCGGCTCGTCCCGAACACGCGGTAGCCGGCGGCCCGGAGGGCCCTGGCGGTTTCGAGTCCGATGCCAGAGGACGCTCCGGTCACGATGGCGGTTTTGCTGGATGTCTGGTTCACGATGTTCTTCTCCGCGGCGGCGGTTCAGAAGGTCGACCCGCCAAAATAGATTATATATGTAATTTAACCTGACAAGCGGAAACGGCGTTGGTCTGGTGGCTCGGTGCGTTGGCGCACCGGGCTGGACAGGATGCCCCTCGGTGGCACCTCGGTGGAGACGTCTGAGCTTCGAACGCGAAGGCGACGGCGTATCATGCCGCCCGTTGCCGGGTTGACCCGGTTCCCGGGATAGGGCCTTCGGCTTCCTGTCGGCATCGCGTCGTCACGACGCCACGCGTCAGGTCGTGCGCACCGGCTCCGGTCCGGACGACCCGACCGGGCGTTCGAGGCCCGCTCCCGACGCGAGGGTCCGGGACGCAACTAGCATCCCGGGGGCAGCCTTGATCAGGATCATCCTGCCCGCCGCGAAGGCCGTCGCGTTGACGAGGCCCATGGTGACGAACCCGGCCGCCAGAGCAGCGAACATCCCCGGCAGACCGAGACCGAGCGATGCCGCGACCCAGGCTCCTCCCAGCGCCACGCCCATCCGGAGAAGGCTCGCGGTGAGCGGCCAGCCGACGCGACCGGCACCTTGGGCGGCGAAGTAGAGAGCGAGGCCAGCCCCGAAAAACCCGTAGAACGGCCCGACGATGCGGAGGTAGGAGGCGCCCGTGGCGCGCATCGCCGGATCGCCCCCGAACAGGCCGAGCCACGCGGCCGGGTACAGGGCGGCCGCGAGGCCGATGGCCTCCGTCAGGACGCCGGCGGCGATGGCCCCGGTCAGGGCGGCCTGTCGGGCGCGCGCGTGATCCCCGGCGCCGAGGGCGGTGCCGACGAGGGCGGCGATCGGCGAGCCGAGACCGAACACGAGGGGGACCAGGAGATATTCCAGCCGCGTGCCGGTGCCGTATCCCGCGAGGGCCGCCGGCCCCGCCGTCCCGACGAAGCCGGTCGCCGCGATGACCGTGACGTTCGAGGTCATGCTGGCGATGCCCGACAGCAGACCGATGCGGAGGATCTCGCGGGACGGCGTCCAGGCCAGCCGAGGCAGACCCCGGCTCGGGTGCAGCACGCCGCGACCGGACCAGATATAGGCGGCGAAGACGGCGGAGCCGGCGGCGTAGTAGCCCGCGAAGGCGACGCCTCCGCCCACCACCCCGAGCTTCGGGAACGGCCCCCAGCCGAAGATCAGCGCGGGCGAGAGCGGGATCAGCACGAGCGCCCCGACGCAGGTGACGCCGGCCGGGAGCGCCATGTTGCCGGTACCGCGGATCACCGCCGAGAGTGCGTTGAACAGCCAGATCAGGATTGCCCCCCCGAAGACGACCTTCGCGTAGGCGGTCGCGGCCTCGAGCGAGC
This sequence comes from Methylobacterium sp. E-046, assembly GCF_022829625.1. Lineage (NCBI taxonomy): Bacteria > Pseudomonadati > Pseudomonadota > Alphaproteobacteria > Hyphomicrobiales > Methylobacteriaceae > Methylobacterium > Methylobacterium sp. E-046. The sequence continues at coordinate 30,439 of NZ_JAKSYP010000288.1, forward strand.
CACCGGTTCCACCCATCAGCGCGTAGAGGCCCGGTCCCAGGGGCAACGCGAGAAGACTGGTCACAACGCCAAGTCCGAGGCCGATGGCGGCGGCGTGCCAAGCGATAAGGCCGGCCTCCGCGAGCCGTCCGGCGCCCAGGTTGCGCGAGACCGCCGACTGGATGCCGCCGCCCATGCCGCCGGCCGAGAGCATCTGGACGAGCATCACCACCGGGAAGACGAGGGCCATGCCGGCCAAGGCGTCGGTCCCGAGCCCGGCGACGAAGTAGGTCTCGATCAGACCGATGGAAGTCTGGACGACCATCACCACGACGTTCGGCACGGCCATTCGGGCCAGGGTCGGCAGGAGGGGCGCCTCGAGCACGCGACGCGTTCGGATGTCCACGATGGGGGCCTCACGGCTTCATGGAATGGGGACGACGCCACGGCAGCGGTTGAAGGCCGCCGCCCCCCCTCCGCGCCTCAGGCGCGTCTCGTCCATGACGCAGGACGCGGAGACTGAGGCCGGACGACGCGGCCGGACTGAAGCGCCCGGCCAAATCAGCGGCGCTTGGGCGGTAAGGACCTGCGCCATCAGTCGACGGTAGGCGGCGTCCGGGCCCCGGGCCGATCGAACAGGAGGCAGGTCGTGCTCGCGGTCGCGACGAGGCGTCCGGACTCGTCGGTGATCCGGCCTTCGGCCACGGCTTGCTGCCGACCGGCGTGAACGACTTGCCCGACAGCCGTCAGAAGGCCGGACCTTTCGGTGGCCGCCCGCAGGAAATTCAATTGGAACTCGAGCGTCGTGTACGCGCGTCCCACCGGCAAGGTGGCGTGCACGGCACAGCCCATGACGCTGTCGAGGAGCGTGGCAAGGGACCCGCCATGGACGCAGCCCAGCGGGTTGAAGAGGTGCTCCGCGGCCGGCATGCGCATCGTCGCCGTACCCGGCTCGACCGACAGGAACTCGATCCCGAGCAGCTGGATCACGGGCGGAGACGGGATTTCTCCAGCTATGAGCGAGCGCAGGAAGTCGAGTCCCGCGAGGCTTTGACCCGGCACGGCGATGGACCGGGGATCGGCCCACGCGACGACCCTCCGTCGTGACGGCGCGTGCGTGCCCGAAACACCGTCGTCAGCCATCGAGGACCTCCGGGGGATTGCCAATCGCTGCGGGCACTCATCCGGGATCGATCGCAAACGTCGACCCGGATGGTCGTCGATTGATGTCGGCAATAATCTAAATAGATGTGTATGACAATCTAAAAGACGCCTGATCCAAAGCTCGGGACGGGTCGTGCCCCGCGTGGGGGCCTTCCTGAACCATGGCTGCCGTGCCGCAACTCTTGATGGGTCGGGGGGAGCCGGGCGACGCGCTATTCGGCGTCCGGCGACCGCAGATGAAAGCTCGGAGCGTCTCGTCCGCCATCGGCCGGTCTGGACATGAGCCCCAACGGATCCTCCGCGACCCGGATTTTGTCACCGAGGACCGTGTCGCCCGTGGGACCGGCGACATGTCGGAGGGGCTCGATCTTGGCAACGTCACCGCTGACCGTGACGCGGCTCAGGGCTCCACGGCCCTCCACCGTCCGAAATCCGCCCTCGAAGGCTCGCAATGCGTCCGGGAACTCCAGCGGGCCGGTGGTTCCAAGCTTGGTGACCCGACCGGCTGCCCCATCCTTGACGTCGACACGGAACAGCTCTGCGCCCATGGAGGCCCGCAGGCTTATAAATTACGAGATACATCTTTTAGAACGCCGGACGGGCCTCGATGCCGTTCGTGCCGAGACCGAGAGACCGGCACCGGAAAGCGCAGTTTCGGACCGTCTCAGCCCGCAATGTGCGAGCGCGCCGCCTGAAGCAGCTCGTCGGCCAGCGCCTCGTCGTCGACGCCCCGCGCCAGCACCACCGCTCCGACCATGGTCGACAGGGCGATCAGGGCCCGCTGCCTGCGACGCTCCTTCGAAGCCTTGGGCAACCGGTCGGCGATGAGGCCGGCGAGACCCTTGACCCCTTGGGTGAAGCGCGCCCGCACGGCGCTTCCCGGAGGCTCCCGCCCGACATCGTTCACCAGGGCGGCGACGGGGCAGCCCCGCCCCGGCGTCCGTACGTGCCCGAGGGACAGGTAGTTCTCGATGAAGGCATCCAGGTTCGCGTAATACTCGGCGCTGATCGCCGCATCGAAGGCTTCCGCGGCGAGGGCATCCTTGTTGGCGAACTGGCCGTAGAAGCCGCCATGGGTGAGGCCGGCGGCAGCCATGATGTCCACGACGCCGATGCCGTGGAGGCCGCGCTCCCGGAACAGGGCCGAGGCGGCCTCGACGACCCGCTGGCGGTTCAGCTTGGCTTGTTCCTGTGAGACCCTTGGCATCCTGCGACCTCGCGCCGTTCCACCACCCACATAGATGCGATGAGTCATTTATTGAAGGGACGGCGATCGATCCGCGTCCGCGACGCGGCGGATGGCGCAAGACGACCGACGATCCGTTCGCGAGCGATCGACCGGACTGCGCGAGGGGGCGAAGCGCAGGCCGGTCGACGCACCGCACCTTCAGGATCTGAACGCACGATCTCGGGACGCCCCGGAGGACGAGCGTCGTGCGGGCTGATCCCGGTTCAAGGACCGGCCGGCGCGGGCGCGGCCGCGGGGGCGGCTGCCGCGCCACGCGGCTCCCGCGCCACCCGGAACCACAGGGCGTAGAGGGCCGGCAGGAACAGCAGCGTCAGCACGGTGCCGACCCCGACGCCGCCGATCAGCACGTAGGCCAAGGCGCCCCAGAACACCGAGTGGGTCAGCGGGATGAAGGCGAGCATCGCGGCCGCCGCCGTCAGGATCACCGGGCGGGCCCGGCGTACCGTCGACTCGACGATGGCCTCGTAATCCGACAGCCCCGCCGCGCGGTCGTGGTGGATCTGATCCACGAGGATCAGGGTGTTGCGCATCAGGATGCCGGACAGCGCGATCAGGCCGAGGATCGCGTTGAAGCCGAAGGGCTGGTGGAAGAGCAGCAGCGTCGGGACGGCGCCGACGAGGCCGAGCGGCGCGGTGGCGAACACCATGAACATCGTCGTGAACGAGCGCACCTGCAGCATGATGACCGTCAGCGTAACGATCAGCATCAGCGGGAAGACCGTCACCAGCGCGTTCATCGCCTTCTCGCTCTCCTCGACCGAGCCGGCCGTGTCGATGCGGTAGCCCGGCGGCAGCTTCGCCTTGATCGCGTCGAGGAGCGGGAAGATCTGCGCGTGGATGTCCGGCGGCTGCTTGCCGTCGAGAACGTCGCCCTGCACGCGGATGTAGCTCTCGCGGTTGTAGCGCTTGAGCACCGCATCCTCGTTGCGGCTGTCCAGATGCGCGACCTGGGAGAGCGGCACCTGCCGCCCGTCCCTGGTGGCGAGCGTCAGATCGCCGATGTCGCCGAGCGAGCGGCGCTCGGGGCCGGGGCTGCGCAGGAGCACATCCACCGAGCGCAGGTTCTCGCGGACCTGGGTCGCGGGCGTCCCGTTGAGGTAGGTCTGCAATTGCTGGCCGGCCTCCTTCGGGGTCAGGCCGATCAGGCGCAACCGCTCCTGATCGAGGGCGAGGTGCAGGCTCGGCGTCTTGGCGCCCCAGTCGAGGTGGACGAGACGCATGTTGGGGTTGGCCATCATGACGTCCCGAACCTCGGCGGCGATGCGGCGGATGACGTCGAGGTCGGGTCCGACCACGCGGAAGGCCACGGGGAAGCGCACCGGCGGCCCGAACACGATCTGCAACACCCGCACGCGGGCCTCGGGGAAGCGGCCCTCGTCGACGAGCTCGCGCACCTTGCCGCGCAGGACGTCGCGGGCCTGGGCGTCCGCCGTCTGGACGACGATCTGCGCGAAGGCGGGATCGGGCAGTTCGGGGTCGAAGGAGAGCACGAAGCGCGGCATGCCCTGCCCGATGTAGCTCGTGATCTCGCGCGCCTCCGGCAGCGCGCGCACGGCCGCCTCGACCGTCCTGACGCTGGCCTCGGTGGTGGCGAACGCAGAACCGGCTGGCAGCGTCACCTCGACGATGAGCTCGGATCGCTCCGAATTGGGGAAGAACTGCTTCTCGACCTTGCCCATACCGACCACCGCGACCGCGAACAGCGCCACGGTGATGCCGGCGGCCGTCCACTTGTGGTCGACCGACCTCCGCACCACGCGGCGCAGGCGCTCGTAGTTTCGCGTGGCGTAGATCGCCTCGTGGCCGCCCTCGACCTTCTTGATGTCGGGCAGGAGCTTGACGCCGAGATAGGGCGTGAAGGTCACGGCCACGATCCACGAGACGATCAGCGAGAACGCCACCACCCAGAAGATGTTGCCGGCATACTCGCCCGCCGTGGAGGCGGCGAAGCCGACCGGCAGGAAGCCCGCGATGGTGACGAGGGTGCCGGTCAGCATCGGCGCGGCGGTCGAGCGCCATGCGTAGGTCGCGGCCTCGATCCGGTCGTAGCCCTCCTCCATGCGCACCACCATCATCTCGATGGCGATGATGGCGTCGTCCACGAGGAGGCCGAGCGAGATGATCAGGGCGCCGAGCGTGATGCGGTCGAAGTCGCGCCCGGTGACCATCATCACGACGAAGACGGCCGACAGGGTCAGCGGGACGGCGAGCGCCACCACGATGCCGACCCGGAAGCCGAGCGCCACGAGGCTGACGAAGATCACCACCGAGAGCGCGGTGAAGAACTTCACCATGAACTCGTGGATGGCGTCGTCGATGACCTTCGCTTGGTCGGTGATCTTGGTGAAGGTCACCCCGGTCGGAAGCTCGTGATGGATCGCGACTTCCTCGGCATTGAGCGCCTCGCCCAGGCTGAGGCCGTTGAAGCCCGGCTTCATGACGAGGCCCAGCATCAGGGCCGGCTCACCGTCGTTGCGGATCGCGAAGGTCTTAGGGTCCTCATAGCCGCGCTTCACCTCGGCGATGTCACCGAGCTTGAGGCTGCGATCGCCCGCCGCCACCGGAAGGTTGCGGATCGCGTCGAGCCCGTCGATGGCGCCGTCGAGGCGCAGGTACACGCGCGGGCCGTCGGCCTCGACGAAGCCGGCCGGCGTCACGTCGTTCTGGTTGGCCAGAGCGGCCAGGAGCTGCTGGCCGGTGATGCCGAGGGTCGCCAACCGCTGGTAGGAGACCTCGACGAAGATCTTCTGAGCCTGCTCGCCGAGGATGTTGATCTTCTCGACGCCGGCCACGCGCAGGAGCCGCTGGCGCAGGTCCTCGGCGCGCAGCACGAGGTGCCGGTGCGGCAGCCCCTGCGCCTGGAGCGCGTACAGCGCGAAGTAGACGTCCGAGAACTCGTCGTTGAACAGCGGTCCCATCACGCCGCGCGGCAGGCCGGAGGCCTGATCGGACAGCTTCTTGCGCGCCTGATAGAATTCCGACTGGAGCTTCGCCGGCGGCATGCTGTCCTTGAAGAACACCTTCATCAGCGTCAGGCCGGGGCGGACCGTGGTCTCGACCCGGTCGTAGAAGACGAGTTCCTGCAGGCGCTTCTCCAGCGGGTCGGCGACCTGCCGCTGCATCTCGGCGGTGGTCGCGCCGGGCCACGCGGCCGTGACCGCCATCGTCTTGACGGTGAAGGTCGGATCCTCCGCGCGCCCGAGCTTCTCGAAGGCGAAGAAGCCGGCGGCGGTGACCGCCAGCAGGAGGAACAGCGTGACGGCGCGCTCGCGCACCGCCAGGGCCGAGAGGTTGAAGCCGGTGGCGCTCATCGACCGACCTCCGTCATGCTCGCGGTGGCCTGCCGGACCTTCTGACCGCCCTTAAGCAGGTGGGCGCCGAGCGCCACGATCCGGTCCCCGGGGTTCAGGCCCGAGGCGACCTCCGCGCTCTCTTCGGACAGGCGCGCGACGGCGACGGGCTGCGCCGCGACGGTCTGCGTGTCGGCATCGTAGCGCCAGACGGCCGAGCCGCCGCCCTGGTCGAACAGGGCTCCGAGCGGCACGGATACCGATACCGTCGGCTGCGCCTGAGCTGGCTTCAACCGGAGGGTGACCGTCGCCCCGAGCGGCGCGGCCTCGCCGCCGCCGGAGAGGATGTAGCGGGCCCGGTAGGTGCGGGTGGCGGGGTCTGCCGTCGCCGACAGCTCCCGAAGCTTGGCCGGATAGGTCCTTTCGCCCTCGGCATACAGGGTCGCCGACGCGCCGCCGGTCGCGAGCTGCCGGCTCCCCTCGGGCAGGAACACCTCCGCCTCGCGGGCTCCGTCACGGGCGAGTCTCACCACCGTCTGGCCGGCGGCGACGACCTGTCCGGGCTCGCTTGGCACCTCCATCACGACGCCGTCGGCATCGGCCTGAAGCTCGGAATAGCCCGCTTGGTTGGCGATCTGGCTCGCCTGCGCCTCGGCATTGGCGAACTGGGCGATGGCGGCGTCGGCCGCGGCCTTGTTCTGGTCGTAGGTCTGCTTGGAGGTCCAGCCGTCGCCGACGAGCCTGCGGCTGCGCTCATCGTCGGCCTTGGCCTTGATCATCTGCGCCCGGGCCGCCTCGACGGAGGCGCGGGCCGCGTTGAGCGCGAGGGTGAAGTCGGTCCGGTCGAGGCGCATCAGCGGCTGGCCGATGCGCACGTGGTCCCCCGGATCGACGAGGCGCTCGAAGATCTTGCCGCCGACGCGGAAGCCGAGGTTGCTCTCGGTGCGGGCCCGGATCACGCCGGTATAGCGCGCGACCGCCCCCGTGGCGGACGTGACCGCTATGGTCTGCACCAGGGGCGGTTCCGGCGTGACGGCGGTCTCGGCGGGCGAGCATCCCGCCAGGGCCAAGCCGGTGAGGCCGATCACCCATCTCGCATCCATCGCCCTGCCCCTCGTCGTCCGAACCGCAATAAAAATTATATCCATCATCTATTATGGCGGCGCGACGGCGTCAATGCCGGGCGGTCCGTTCAGCCCGCAGGTTCGTTGCGACGGGGCAAAACGGTCCGAGGGTGGCTGAAGGGGTCAGCATGCGACCGGATTGGGCCCGCCATCGGCAGGCAACAGCACGGAGTGGCCGATCATGGTGGTGCCCGTGTCCCGACCTATGGTCGTCGTGTCCTGTCTGTTGAACCAACCTTCGGTACTGACCTCGCCGCATCGATCCGGAGGCGTACCGCGCGTTCGCGCGGGCGTATGTCGGGTTCGACGCCGATCCGACCCCGATCCGACGCTGCCTGCTGCGGTGCTGTTCGGACACGGCGAGACCGTCTCCCGCGGCAGCGCGGTCGATGCCTTCGCCGCGGGTCTGGAGGCGGGACACGCACGCGCGCCCGGTCCCGGCGCGATCGACCCGCTGTAACCGGGCCGCCCTTCGAGGAAGCCGCCCGTGGCGATCGTAGAGGGCGACACCTGGAACACGAGCCCTGAGCTGCCGCCTCGTCGCCGACCTCCGCGTCGCGTCCGCAGAGACACGGCTCCCCACTTGACGAGAACACGCCGGCCGCTTCGCGGGAGGCGGTGCCGCGGTGCGGTTTCCCGGGGAGGCCGGGTGAGGCCACGCGATGCGCGACGTGCCGACCGGTGACCGTTGGGGGCCGGAGGACGCGCGCCGCATGGGCCTCGTGCAAGCCATCGCGCTCCCCCCGGGCGGCACTGCAAGGCGGGATCGGCGTGGCGCCCCCGATCGCCCGACGCGGTCCTACCGGGATCGGGGCGAACCTGGCTTTCGCGCACCTGGCGGTCGGGCAATCGGCGGGGTCCGGCGCTCGCGACGCTCGGTGCGCAGCGTCGCGCCCTCTCCCGAACCGATGGTGTCCTCGAAGGCCGCAGGGCCGAGACCGAGGTTCGGGCCCCGGCCTTTCAGCGCCGGAGACAGGCTTGCCGAAGCGGCGCGCCGGGCCCTGGATGATCGGCCACGCGCGGAACGATGCCGCCGATCGGCCGACCCGTCGGGGGCTCACCGACCCGGGGGCCGCGCACTCACGCCGGACCGACGCGCCGGGAGACGTCGGCCTCCCTGCGTCCCTCGCCCTCAGGAACGTGACGCGCGAAGTGAGCGCTCGACCACGCCAAGGGCGATGGCGATGCGTCGACCTCGAAGACGGCGCGTCCCGCCAGGGCGTTGACGATGACGGCGCTGCGCCAGGCCATGAGGCTGAGCTGCGGTTCCGCGATGCCGTGGCTGATCAGGCCGCCATTCAGCACGAAGAGGCGATTCCGCGCCGGGCCGTCCCAGGCTGCGGCGAAGTCGGGGCCGACCTGCGGGCGCCCGGTGGCATCGAGGACGAGGCGGTCGCGCAGCGGGTCGAGGCAGGGCGGCAGCGCGAAGCGGTAGCCGGTCGCCAGGACGACGATGTCGGCGTGCGAACCTTCGATGCGCCCGTCGAAGCCATTGCGCATCAGCAGGCGGTAGCACCCGGCCGCCCGCTCTACGTCCAGCACCTCGCGGTGCGGCGACAGGCTCGCGGCGGTCGGCTCGCCGGTCGGGGACGTCCCGGTGAGGTGCCGCATCGTGTAGAGGCGCCGGTAGATCGCCTGCAGCGTCGAGGTGGAGATTCCGTCGCCGGCAAGCTTCTGGCGCACCACCGTCGAGTGGCGGCGCGCCTCCGGAAGGGCGTGGAAGCGCTCGACATATCCGGGCGTGAACAACTCGTTCGTGAACGGCGTCGCGTCGATCGGCTGGAAATTTGGGCGCCGGCTGATCCAGTCCACGGAGGCCGGCCTGTCCAAAGCCCGGTTGAGCAGGGTCAGCACGATCTCCGCGCCGCTCTGGCCGCCGCCGATCACCGCGACCCGCCGGCCCGCAACGCGCGCGAGGATCGTCGTGGCCTGCGCGCTGTGGGCGTGATCGCGCGGGTCGAGCTTGCCCGCGAAGGCAGGCAGGTTCGGCTGCAGGCCGACGCCGAGGGCGATGTTGCGCGCGCAGGCCGTACCGCCCGCGCCGCGCAGACGGAACCTGTCCGCCTCGAACCGGACCTCGTGGATCGCCGTGCCGAAGCGCAGGCTGGGGAGCCGGGCGGCGACCCAGGCGAGATACTGCGCGAATTCCTGCCGCGGCACCGCCCCGAAGTCGGCGTTGAGGAATTCATAGAAGCGCTTCTGCGCCAAGAGGTAGGCCAGGAAGCTCCAGGGGCTCGTCGGGTTCACCGCCGTGACGAGATCCTTGAGGACGGAGGTCTGCAGCGCGGCCTCCGGGAGCATCATCCCGGGATGCCAGTCGAAGGCCGGAGCACGGTCGAAGAACCGCGCGTCGATGTCCTCGACCGCGTCGAGCTGCGCCGCGAGGCTGAGATTGAAGGGGCCGACGCCGATGCCGGCCAGATCGAGCGGGTGATCCGTCATGATGCCTGAAACCGTGCCTGTGGGCCCATCTGCGGGGCGGTCCCTGGAATGGCCTCCGCCGCGGCGACCTCTGCGTGATGGAGGGGATTGATCAGGTCGCTGCCGAGCCACGGGACCGGCCTCTGGTCCGAATCGCCGTAGCCGAGGGCGAGGCGGACGCGGTTGATGCAGACCCGCGGCACGGTCGGGGCGAACAGCTCGAACAGGCGGAATCGGTCGGCGAGTTCGGGGTGCCGCGCCTGGTAGCGGCGCAGGACCCGCACCAGCGCGCCGTAGAAGGCGATCTCCGGCACGCCCAGGTCGCGCAGGAGCGCCTCCGAGACGAAGCGCAGCAGGCTGGCGAAATGGCCCGTCTGGAGGTGCTGGAGCAGATGGGCGGCGGGCCGGCGCAGGAGCGTCTCCCGCACGCCCGGCGGCAGGTCGTGGCTCTCCGGGAAATCCCCGTCGACGAGGTCGGCATCGCCCTGGAAATCCTTGAGCGCCACGCCGCAGGGCACGCCGTCCCGCAGGATCAGGGTGACGTTCTGGCCGTGGGCGATGAAGCCGACGCCGTAGCGGCAGAGGAAATGGTAGAGTGGCACCGCCACGTGGTCGAACAGCCGCTCCAGCCATGCCTCGGCGGCGAGGCCCGAGCGCGCGATCAGGAGGCCGACGAGGGGGCGGCCCTGCGCGTCCGCCTTCAGGAGCGCGCCCATCATCATCGCGGAGGTGCCGGGTGCCAGCCGGCCGGCGAGGCCGTCGCGCCAGATCACGCCCAGCATCTCGCGGTATTGGTAGGGCGCGTCGGTGATCCGCTCGTAGATCGGGTGCGGGTAGAAGGCGCCGGCCCGCTCCCGCAGGATCACGGTGCCCGCGAGCGCGGGATCGTGCGCGGCCTTCTCGGCGAGCCAGGCCGAGAAGGCGGGCCCGATCGCCATGTACTTGCCCGGCACGCCGCGCCACGCGGAAGTGTTGAGGATCGTCAAGGCGAGCTTCACGTCGAGGCGACCGCCGGCATCCGCGCTCGCCAAGGTGCGCAGCGATTGCTGCGGCCTGTAGGCCCGCCCGAAGGTCCCGAGCGGAACGAGGCGCCCGGCCGCGATCTCGCCCGCGAAATGCAGCGCGACCCGGTTCTGCCACTGCCAGGGATGGACCGGCAGCAGCAGGAACCGCTCCGGATCGACGCCGCGCTCGCGGCAGGTCGCCGCGAGGCGGGTCCGCTCCGGCCCGTCGAGGGAATCGGCGAGGAGATCGGCTTCGTCGAGGCCGGGTTCCAGGTCGAGGCGGCAGGCGGACCGATCGGCCGCGACCCAGTGCAGCCGGATGTCCGGCTGGAATTCCGGCGCATAGGCCTCGAAGTCGGAGAGCCCCCAGCCGATCCGGCCCTTGCTCGCCGGCGCCTTCGGGTGGCCGTCGAGATAGGCCTGCAGGATGCCGTCGCTGAAGGCCAGGAGCGCCGGTCCCGTCACGGTCCGGCCGATCGCCGCGATGCGGGCATCGGCGGCCAGCGTGCTCGCGATTTCCGCGATGTAGGTGCAGAGCGTCGCGGGCGCGATCCCCAGCACATGGCGCGCGTCGACGAGGAAGCCGGCCGCGTCGCCGGCCGGGCCCGCCACGTCGCCGACGACGCGGGTCAGGCTCGCAGGGTCGATCGCCAGGTTGCCCCAGATCCGGCGCGCGGCCCGGAAGCGGTAGGCGACCTCGCCGTCGAGGCGCAGCAGCCACTGCGTGCCCGCGCGATCGATCGGCTCCGGCACGAGCGCCTCCTCGAAGGCGAGTTCGGCGATGGTCTTGGCGATGAGCGCGCGGTTCAGGTCGAGCCAGAGCGGCGCGGTCACCGGGCGGCCACCCGGCAGGGGCCCCAGCCTCACAGGGGCACCTCGCGGAAGAAGCGGTCGCGCTCGCAAGAGACGAGCGCGGCGCGCTTGTGGGGGAAGTCGAACTCCTTGAGCTTCTCGTAGGCCGCGTCCGCGCAGTAGCTCAGCATCTTGCGGTGCGAGGCCCGCGGCTCGCCCATGATCCGCCGGGTGCGGGGCTCGTCCAGGAACAGGTAGTGGCTCACCGCCCGGAACCAGGCCAACGTCTTCGGCCGGCCGAGATGGGCGGCGTTGCCGATGAGCCCGTGCCAGCCGCGGTCGAAATCCTCGGCGTCGTAGTAGGGGCCGAGCCGGTCTTCCTTCGCCGAGTAGAACTCGAAATAGCCGACCGGCACGTCGTCGAAACTGCCGATTACCCCGAACAGGTGCGGATCGGCCTCCTGAGCGGCGAGGTAGCGGTCGAGTTCCGCCGCGCCTTGGGCCAGCTCCCAGTAGTAGGAAACCCGGGGCTGGTTCATCCAGCCGTGAAACACGGCGAGGTCGCGCCGCCGGTCGATGGCCCGGAAGGACAGGGTGGTACCGAGGTGGGGCAGCCAGCGCCGGTACAGCGTGCCGGTCGGCTGCGGCGGCCGGAGCGGCGGCAGACGGTCCTGCGGCCCGACGCGCGACCGGATCGGCGGGTAGACGGCCTGGGACCCCGCCGTCAGCCAGAGCAGCGGGAGCTGGTAAAAGTGCGCGCGCTCGATCAGCGCGTCGGGCGCCGCACCCGGTTCGGCGCGGATCTCGCCGGCGAGGGCGATCAGAGCCGGGGCGCCACCGAGGCCGGCGACGCGCAGGCGTCGCACGTCAGGGCAGCGCTGCAACGCGGCCTCGACCAGGGCCGCCACGGTCGCGGTTTCGCCCGGGTGCCGGCCGTCCGGGTGCAGGAGGTCGAGGATCGCCGCGTCGGCGCCGGCCGGGATGTGCAGTTTCGCCTCGGCGATTGTCGCATCGCAGCGCGTCGCCCGGAGCCGGACACTCCGCGCGTCGCGGGGTAGGCTCTCCACCACCAGGGCCTCGCCGGCGACCGGCCAGTGCCGGCTCGTGCCGGCCCAGCCGTCGGGGGCGGTTCCGACGAAGCTGCCGGCGCGCGCGCGCACGGTCACGGCCGGACCTCCGCGCCACCGGCGGCGAGGGGGTTGGGCAGGTCGACGTAGTGCGACAGGGGATCGGTCACGTCCGTGTTCTCGTTGATGTTGCGGAAGCAGATCATGAAGTTGCCCTTGCTCCCGAGCGTCGGGGCATCGAGCAGGACGCGCAGGCAGGTCTTGTCGCGCAGGTCCGTCCCGGCGAGCGCCTCGACGAAGCGGCGCATGCGGCGGGTGAGCACGGCCTCGGGCGCCAATCCGGCGATGGCGATCGCGCCGATCACCGCGAAGACGCTGTTGACGACGAGGTAGTAGGTCATGATCCGGGCGGCCTCCGCCGCGGCGAAGACGTGGCCGGATCCGAGGTCGAGCCCCGGCGCGGCCTCGGCCAGGGTCGGCAGGCATTCGCGCACGAATCCCGTGCCCTGGCAGTCGCGGAAGTAGGCCTCCGCCGGCCAGCCTTCATCGAGGCCGATGACGAGGTTCTGCTGGTGCGCGCCGAACAGCAGGCCGAACGCGCATTGCATCTCGAGGAGCGGTCCGACCGCGACGTCCAGGAAGCGGGCGAACCAGCGCAGGGCCACGGCCTCGGTACCCTGCACGCCGCGCGCGCCGTTCTCCCGCCCGCCGAGGCGCAGGATCGTGTCGGCGAGGGCACTGCCCCGGCCGTCCGGATAGATCTCGCACAGGGCTGCGAGAACGGCAGCCGGTCGCGGACTGGATCCGCGGAAGGGATTGTCGCGCAGCGCGACGATCGTCTGCGGCAGCGCCGCACCGTCGAGGCCGCGCAGGGCGAGGTAGCCGGGCTCGCCGAGGATGTGGAAGTGCGGCCAGCGCGCCGCGATCGCCGCCCCGATCGGTCCCTGCAGCAGCGTGTCGACCGCGAGGCCGCGCGCGCACTCGATCTCCTTGATCAGGCGCAGCGAATTGGTGAGCCTCAGGCTCAGCGAATGCTTCAGCATGAGGCGCGCGTGCGGCGCGTAGAGGCTGCGCAGCGAGGTCGTGGCAAACCACGGGCCGCCGCCGGGACCGTGATCGATCAGCTGCCCCGAACGGAACAGGGCCCCGATCGCGGGATCGAGGCCGAGCCGGGCTGCCTGCCAGGGATGCATCGGCAGGAGGACACGGCCTTCGGCCGCCGCGAGGATCTGCCGGTCGAGGGCGGGATCCTCCGCGGCGAGGCCGGCGCTGAGCTCGGCGGCTGTCTCGGCCCGCGAGGCGCCCTGCAGGACCGCCCCGGGCGCGGCCGACCACCAGCGCAACGGGAACCCCGCGCCGTATTCGGGCGCGAAGGCGCGCGCATCCTCGGGCGTGAACGCGTCCCGGCTGCGGGGGGTCGGGTGCACCGCGTGGCCGTAGCGAAGGGCGCGCTCGGCTTCCAGGAAGCTCGGATCGGCGTGCAGGCAGAGGCTGGGCGTCGGCGCGCGGGTGAGCGCGTCCTCGATGGCGGCGAGGCTCTGGAGCACCCGGCTCAGGAAGGCCGGCGCGGCCCCCGCCGCGGCCGGGCCGACGATGTCCGGCTCGTGGGCGACCGCCGCGGCGAACTCGGCGAAGGCCAGGACCCGGGCAGGCGCGTCGGCACGATGCTCGCGAAACGGGAGACGGAACACGTGCAGCCCAACCGAGGAGAGGTGCTCGACCGCGATCTCCACGACGGAGCCACGGCTCGGCAGCGGAATGCGTAGCCTCCGCGCGCCAGTGCCAGCCTCGGGGTCCGTCGCCGCCACGGGGCGATCGACCAGCCAGCCCATTCGCGCAGCAGGCTGTTCAGGAAGCAGCGCGCCGAGATCTCGCGAGCAATGTCACCGACGCCAGTGCCCACGTCGACCATCAACGCCCCTCCCAAATCGTGAGTTCCGTCGATAGATCAGAAGATCAAACCTGGCAACTCTGTGTGTGTACTATATAATTATTTCAAAACTAAGAAAATCATCTTGCGAGATCGGGAATCGATGCGATAGAAAACCGTTCGTCGACGAGGCTCCCATGGCTCCAGACTCCATCTGCGCGTCCGGGCGCGCGGCGGCGCGGTTCTCGCTGGCCGCCGCGGCCGTGGGCTTCGGTCAGTCGGCCGTCCTCGCGCTGGTACCGGTGACCGCCGCGCGCACCGGGCTCGACCCGGCCACGATCGGAGGCATAGCCCTGCTCGGGTCGCTGGTGTTCCTGCTTTGCGCGCCGGCCTGGGGGCATCACGGCGGTGCGTGGCGCCTCCGCCGCCTCTTCGGAGCCCTCGCGGCGCTGATGGTGCTGGGTCACGGCCTGTTCGGTCTCGCGCTGGTTCTGCCCGGGCTCTCCGCGGCCGCGGCGCTGGCCCTCCTCGCGGGCGCGCGGATCGCCTACGGCGCGGGAGCGGCCGGGGTGATGCCGCACGCCCAGGCCGCGCTGGTGCGCGGCGTGCCGGAGGCGCTGCGTCCCGCAGCCCTCGGGCGGCTCGGCGCCGGCCTCTCGGTCGGCCGCATAATCGGCTCGCTGGTCACGGCGGCCGGCCTCTTCGGCGCAGTCGCGCCGCTCCTCGCCCTCGCGGCGAGCCCGCTCCTCTTGCTCGCCGCGCCGGACCTCCCCGGCGGACCCCGGTCGGCCCGGGGCGGGGCGGGGCGGAACTTCCTGCGCGCGGCGGGGCCGTTCCTGGCGATCGGCTTCGCGCTCACGATCGGCCTCGGACAGATCCAGATCGTGCTCGGCCTGTTCCTGCAGCGCCGCTTCGGCCTCGGCGCCGAAGCAGCCGCGGGGCTCGCCGGGGTGACCTTCGCCCTGATCGCGGTCGCGATGATCCTGATGCAGCTCCTCGTGGTGCCGCGTCTCGGCCGGGACCTCGGGCGCAACCTGTGCCTGGGCCTCGCCGGGTTCGCAGCGGGCTCCAGCCTGATCGCGCTTTCTCAGGCGCCGTGGCTCGCGGTGCTCGGCGCGGTCCTGGCGGGCGCCTGCATCGCCCTCGCGACGCCGACCTACACCGCCGCCCTCGTGGCCCGGGTGCCGGAGGCGTCCCAGGCCGCGGCCGCGGGTTGGCTGGCGAGCGCGCACGTGCTGGGCCAGGGGATCGGAGCCCTGAGCGGCGGCGCGGCCTTCCGCATCGCACCCGACCTGCCGCCCTGGCTCTGCGCGGCCCTGGGCCTCGCGCTGATCCCCGCGGCCGCGCGGCTCGGGCACCGGCCGAGCCATCAGGTCGGCCCGGGATTGCGGCCGAGCAGCCGCACGGTCGCCACCGTGGCGGCGCCCGAGAGCAGCGTGGCGAGACCGAACAGGGCGCCGTAGCCCAGGAGGTCGGCGAGCTTGCCCGAGATCAGCGAGCCGACGAGGTAGACGACGAGCTGCGCGCAGGCGAGGATCGTGAAGTCGGTGCCGGGCTGGTCGGTCGACGAAACCGCCATGAACAGGCTGTAGAGCGCAACGATCTCCATGTAGCGGATCAGCGTCTGAAATCCGGTCGCGCCGAAGAGCGGCCACAGGCCGACCACGACACCGAGGGCATGGGCCGCGAACAGGGCGAAGCACAGGGTCCGCAGCACCCCGAGAAGGCCGAGGGTGGCGGCGGTGCCGCAGCGGCGCACCAGCAGGGCGGCGACGCCCGACCCGGCGAGCCCCGCGGTCGCCGCCGAGAAGCCCGACAGGTAGCCGATTCGGTCGAGGGGCACGCCGGCATCGACGAGGTAGGACCCCTCCATGGCCTTCACGAGGCCTTCGCTGACCCGGTAGGTGAGAGCGACCCACAGGATGGTGCGCACCTCCGGCCGCCGCAGGAAGGCGCGGATGGACGGACGCGGCGCCCGCCGGTCGGACGCGGGGTCGCCTTCCCGCATGTACGCGGCGGCGGCCAGCGGCGGCAGCGAGAAGGCGGCGGCGGTGAGCAGCATCACGCGCCAGCCGGCATGATGGTAGAGGACGAGGCTCAGCGTCCCGCCGACGACCACGCCCAGGGCGACCGAGCCGCCCTGGATGGCGTTGCCGATGCCGCGGTCCTCGGGCCGCAGCCGCATCACGGCGTAGCCGTCGGTCGCGATGTCCTGCGTCGAGATCAGCAGGGCGGCGACGAAGCCGACGCCGATGAGGGCGGCGACGTCGGTGGGTCCGAGCGGCAGCATCGCCAGGATGCAGCCGATGACGCCGATCTGAGTGACGATCACCCAGCCCGCCCGGTGTGCCCGCGCGAAGGGCCGCACCCGGTCGACCACCGGCGCCCAGAGAAACTTCAGCACGAGCGGCAGGAACAGCAGGCTCAGATAGCCGATCGCGGCGCGCGAGACGCCGGCCTCGCGCAGGATCGGCGGGAGCGCGGCCGCGATCAGGTAGGAGGGAATCGCCTGCGCCATGTAGAGCGCGGCGAGCACGGCGAAGAGCCGATACCGCTCGGACCGGGCGGCGATCACGTGGGAAAGTCCCGCACCGCCGCGCGGGCGGAGGCCTCGTTGGGGGCGATCCGGATCGGGAAGCGCCAGAGCCGGCGGAACACCTCCGCCCCGCCCTCCGTGAAGCCGGGCCGCACGATGACGAGGCCGCTGCAGCGCCGGTCGAGGTCGGCGCGGGTGCGCTTGAACCACAGGGCCTGGGCGCGTTCCCCGGCGGCCGAAAGCTTGCCGACGCCGCCGAGCACCAAGATCAGCGCGAAGGGTCCGGCATGCGCGCCGATCCGCTCCAGGGCGTCGAGATAGGCGGCCTCGTCGCCGGCCTGCGGCGGCCCGAGATAGCGCAGGACGACGAGGTCGTCCGTCTCTTCCACGGCGACCATCGGCTCAGAACGTCCTGCGGTAGCCGACCGTGACCGTGCGCCCGAGCCCGTAGACGGTCAGGTTGCGCACCGATGTCGCGGTCGGGTTCCAGAAGGTGGCGTCGAAGAGGTTGTCGACGGAGGCGTAGAGTTCGCCGCCGGCCACCGGCGCGCCGACGGCGGCGTTCACCGTGAAGGCGTCCTTCAGGCGGTAGCGGGTGCCGACCAGGTCGATGCGGGCGTTGCGCCCGCTGAAACCCTCGCCCTCGAGGCGGAACGACACGCCGTTCTCGAACAGGTACGTCCCCGACAGGGTGGCGCGGAAGGGCGCGCCGATGCGGTTGTTGGGCAGATCGCTGTCGAGGCGCCCGTCCCGGTTGGTATCGTAGCGGCCCTCACGATAGCCGAGCACGGCGCCGAGGCTGAGCTGCTCGCTCACCTGCGCGTTGCCGGTGAACTCGACGCCGTAGATCATCTCCTTCTGCTGGCTCAGCCGGCTGGTCAGCGGGTCGAAGGTCGTGCCCTCGTCCGAGGTCGACACGAACCCGCCCAGCGAGCCCGAGAAGATCCCCGCACGGCCGCGGAGGCCGAAATCGTAGGAGTTCACGATCTGCGCCTGCGGGGCGATGCTGGCATACGCCACGGCGGTCCCCGCGGGCAGGCAGAACGGCCGCGTCACCGGGCAGGCATAGGCGAGCGACAGGCCGGCCCGCCGCGTGAAGGCGCCGATATCGGCGAGCGCGTAGCCCTGGCTGAAGCCGCCGTAGAGATCGATGCCGGGCAGGAGGTTGAAGGTCGCGCCGGCGTTGAAGGTCGGGGCCGCGTAGGCGAAGCGGCCGCCCGTGACGGCGAGCGCCGGCAGCACGAAGGTGGAGTAGCCGAGGGCATTGCGGGCGGCGGTCGCCGCGAAGGTGGTCGGCCGCGTGTAGCCCGCCACGTCGAGGTCGAAATGCTCGTAGCGCAGGCCGGCCCGCAGGGTCAGCCGCTCCCCCACGGGCAGCTGCAGAAGAGCGAAGCCGGCATAGCTGTTCTGCTGGAGCGGCGTGAACACGTCCGCGCCGTCGCGGGATCGCTGGCGCGTGGATTCCGAGATCACGTCCGTGCCCCAGGTCAGCTTCATCCCGGGCAGGAGGACGCTCAGATCCGTGTCGAGGGTGAGATTGATGCCGCCGCGCTCGGTCGCGAGGGCGGATTGGTTGGCGGGGCTCGTCGGCGCGGCGGGCGTGAACGAGTATGTGACGAAGGGGTTCGCCGGATAGGCGAATTCCGTATAGTTGAAGCGCTTGTTGATGTCGTTGAAGAAGCCGAGCAGCGACAGGGACCCGAGCGGCGTGTCCCGGTCGGCGTAGCGCAGGTAAAGCGACCGCGTGTCCTCGGCCACCGGCAGGCCCGGATAGGACCGCGCGTAGTTCGGCCGCGCGTAGGATCCGCTGTAATCCGTGAGATAGCGCGGATCCTGGTTGAGCAGGATCTGGGTAAGGCCGAATTCGAGGCGCTTGCCGAGATCGAGGTCGTGGCCCAGGCGCAGATTGATGTTCCCAAGCTGGAAGCGGTCGCCGCCGCCCTGGCCGAGCTGCCCGTCGGAGGGCATCTCCCGGCCCTTGCCGTCGTAGCTGCGGGCGGCGAAGCGGCCCGACCCGGTGAAGGCGTAATCGACGCCGTCCGGCACCTTGCCGGTCACGCTGATCGAGGTTTCCGGCGCGAGACCGTGGACGGGATCGGCCGTGAAGGTCCGCAGCGCGGTGTTGACGGTGACGATGGGCTTCCCGTCGGTGGGACGGCGGGTGATGAAGTTGACCGTGCCGCCCGTGGCGCCCGCGCTGTAGAGGCTTGAGGCGCCCGCGACCACCTCGATCCGCTCCACGGAATTGAGGTCGATCAGGTTGAGGATGCGCGAGACGTCCCGCAGCGGCGTGTTCACCGGAACGCCGTCGATCAGGACCAGGAGGTTGCGGCCGCGAAAGCTCTCGGAGGCGCTGGAGATGGTGCCGTTCGGCGCCGAGAATCCCGGCACCAGCTTGGACAGCACGGCCGAGGGGCTCGACGTCAGGGCGAGCTGCTGGCGGATCTGGTCGCGGTCGACGACCTGGACGCTCTGCGGCACGTCCTCGAGCCGCCGCGGGGCGCGGGTGGCGGTGACCGAGATCTCGTCCAGGGCGACCGTCGGGGCGGCGATCTGGCCCCGGGCCGGCCCGGCCAGGATCGTCCCCGCACTGAGGATCGCGACGAGACCGACATTCCTCATGACCTCCAGACCCATCCCTGTACGCCCTCGTCGGGGCGTCTCGTTGCCGCCGCGCAAGGTCGATACCCGTGTACAAAAGACACGCGATCGGCGAAGAGCGCAGATTAAAATTCGTCCAATGAGAGGATCGCTCGGCTATCAGCCCGTTGCCAGAAGTCTAAACAGCCGGAACTCTCGACATCATCTTGAGCCTCTAGCATGATGACACGCCGTGCGCTTGGACTCGGGCGAGCATGGGTGCGGACTGCTGCGCAGGATCCGGCTGCATTGGGTGTGCGATGACGAAGCGGACAGATCCGGCCAGGACCACGGCCTCGAAGGCGTCGAAGGGCGCGCCGCTCGTCGCCACGGCGATCGGGCCCGTCGGGGGCGGGCTCCCGCGGGCGATCGAGGGGGCGGATGCGGTCCCGTTCCGCGGCCGGACCGCGATCCGCCTGATCCCCGATCTGGGCATAGCCTCCGTGTTCGGGCCCGCCCGAATTTGGAGCGACGATGCCCCGGTGGAGCGCCTGCTCCTGGTGCGGCCGGCGGCCGGACGTCTTCAGGTGACACAGGGCGGGCGCACGCTCGCCTGCTGCTCGCGCGACGCGCTGCTCGTGGCAGCGAGCCGGGGCGCCGTGTTCGCCGCGACGGGCGTCGAGCGGATCGACGTCCTGGCGCTCGATCGCACCCGGCTTTCGGAGCCCCTCGCCGGCCTCGATGCCGGCTTTCTCAGGCGGGTCGAGCGGGACCATCCGGGCCTGCAGACCTTGACCGCCTACGCCGCGGGCCTGCTGCGTGGGCTGATTCCCGCCGCCACGCCCGCGCTGGCGGAGCTGGTGCGCCAGCACCTGACCCAGCTCCTCGCCCTCATCTTGCGCGAACCCGACCTTCAGGCAGACGCGCCGGCCCCGAAGCGGCGCGATCAGCGGATCCAGGCGCTCAAGGCCGAGGTCGAGCAGCGCCTCGGCAGCCCGGACCTGAGCCTGGACACCGTCGCGCAGGCCCAGCGGATCTCGAGCCGGCAGATCCAGGCGATGTTCCAGGCAGAAGGCGAGACCTTCTCGGGCTTCGTCCTCGCCCGCCGCCTCGATCGGGCGATGCAGCGCCTGACGGATGGCGCGGACCCGCGGCCGGTCGGGGCCATCGCCTTCGATGTCGGCTTCGGCGACCTGTCGTACTTCAACCGAACCTTCCGCAGGCGCTTCGGGCTCACGCCCTCGCAGGTTCGGCGGTCGCCGGAGCAGGCAGGTCGGCTTCAGGCCGCCATTGCGGACGCAACCGCGGGTTCCGACGCGCGGAGCGCGTGAGCGAGGGAGCGGGTTTCGGTCGGGCTCCGCGTCGTCTTGTGCCGAAGATGGGCCTCAGGCGTGGAGGCTCCCCCCTCAGGATGGTACCGCCAGCACCATCCGGTCATGGCTTTGCCCGATGGGCCGCTCGCGAACGCGACCGAAGCGGAGGGACCCGCTCTACGCGCGCCATGACCGCGGGCGGCCCCGAGCGCCTGATCGACCTCGAACGGTCCGGCTGCGTCGGGTCCGAAGGGGCGGACCTCGACCCCACACCCTCATCCTGCGCGTCGGCAGGTTCTCACGGGATGGGTTTGCGGATCACGCGCCTCTCACTACGGGCGGACGCTCAAGACCGACGACGATGCCAGACGTCGGAGCTGGGACGCACGTGAGCGACCGCTCGTCCGATGATGAGCCCACCCGCGTTCAACGGGGATGCGGCCGAACGGGCTGCCGCACGCCGATGCCCACCCGCGGCTGCGGCGCGACTATGCCGTTGTCAATTTGAAGATCTTCACCGCGGCAGAGGTCCTGACGGGGGGCTTACTGCGGTGGTGCCGGATAGCCTGCGGTTTACCGGGTGGTTCGGACCGTGCCTGCGGTCGCTTGCACGGGAACGTTGACGCTCTCCTCCCGGGCTCGCGCGTCGCTGTCCAGCATCGCTTGGACGCTGTCCGGATGCTTGGGTACGCCCAGCATGCGCGCCAACCCGTCGGCAACCCCGCGACGAACCGCATCTTCCAGGACGTAGTCGTCCTGACCCGTCACAAACGTGAAGCCCATGCGGACGCCCCCAAACGCATTTTGCACCTAGGTTAATTTATCGCATCGCGGCTGGTTCCAACAGCGCCGCCTTCGCCGACCTGTGGATGATGGGGCCGGTCGATCCAGAGTCCTCGGATCGAACCGACAGCCGGCGGCGGCCTTGATGGGGCCTGCAGCGCACCCGACGCCATGTATTCGGGAAACGGCCTCCGCTCCTCCTGTGAGATCATCCAAACGGAGAACGCCCGAATTATCCGGCCCGGCTCACAGAGGCGAAGATTATCAAGCGCCCGATTCGGTCTCGTTCTACTTCGGCGCCTGGTCCGCAACGCAACTGCGCACACAAGGCGTTTTCGATTGCGCACCATTATGGTCCGGTTCGACACAGCGGCGGTTGGCCGGGAGAGATCAGCGCTTCCACTTGCACGGCAAGGTGGATCGACATGCCGCCAACCCCCGATGCACATCCCGCCGCCATGCTCACCGGCAAACAGGTGAGCAGCGCCATCGTGTCGAACGCGGAGCGCCGGGCCGTCGAGACGCTGCCGGCGCGGATCCGTCCGCGCGATGCGCCGCGGGACATCGTCCGCGCGGGCGAGCGGCAGGTCTTCTCATTCCATGGCGCCCGCGATGTCCCCGACCTCCAGGGCCTGCACGGCCCGGACCTGGATCGAAAGCGGCTGGCCCGGGCGGCCCGAGCTGCAGGTTCGGCACGGACCGCTTGTTCCGACGGGCCGATCTTTCGATTTCAATACAATACTCACAGTGATTGGTAACGCGCCTCCGGCATTATCACCGCGCTGCGAGGAGCGAGCCATGCGGACCTGGATGGTGGCCGGAGCAACGACGCTGATGCTGGTCGTCGGCAGTCAAGCCGCGGAGGCGCGGGCCGGCCGAGGATTCGGGCGGCTGTTCTCCGGGCGCACGCACGCGACCTATCGGCCGGCCGTACCGAATCCGTCGCGCGAGACGCGCATCGAGCCGCGGGCGGGCATGCCGGGCTCTGGGTCGGCGCTGGTCGTCACCCCCGGGCGGGTCGCGTCGGCTGCTGCCGCGGGCGCGGTCGTGCCGGCCTGGTCCGCCGAGACGTCTCCGACCGGAGAGCGGGTCGCGCAGCCTGCCCGCTCCGAACTTCCGGGGCTTCATCCGATGCAGGAAGCCCGGGTGCTTCGGCCGCCCTGCGCGCCCGAGCGAACGGTCGGCCGGGTGGGGTCAGACGGGACCGGGTTCTGCCTGATCAACTAGCACGGCGCGCCCCGGCGACCTTCGGCGTGGCCGCCGCTCAGGGCGCCTCAATCCGGACGAGGGTGCGGCCCAAGTCGAACAGCAGACGATCGGCGGCGGCGCGCGTCTCCACCGGCCTGTCGTCGGTGAGCGCCTGCTTGAGCGCGATGGCCAGGTTGGCCACACGCTCCAGCGGTTTTCCCGTCACGAGCGGCGTGCCGAGCACGGAGCGGTCACCGCCGTCACGGATCTCCATGATGTCCATCCGGATGCCGTGCGAACGCAGGGGCTGTCCCGAAGCGTCGGGGTGGGTCCCGCCCGCGGCTCGGGAGGACAGCGCACGGAGCCGTCCGCCTTGTCTACGCGTCGCCGGAGCGCGCTACCGGCGACGGCGGTGCTTCCGATTTGCAGTCCGAGAAGCTCCTGCTGCTGATGTCGATCCATATGAGCATCCTCGAGCCACCTGCCCCCAGGCGCTTCGGCGACGCGTTACTCGGGATGATCGGTCCGGATCCGGCCGACAACTGACCGCGCCGCCGGATCGTTCGGCCGTCGCGGCGTCCGGTGTCGCGTCCAGTGTGGCACCCGATCGGTCGCTCCGCGCGTGCTCGACGGCCGCGGCAGCGTGGCGGGCGAAGCAGGGCTCCGCGGGCGCCGGTCACGACACCGGCAATTCGATCCGGCAGCGTACGCCGTCCGCGTCCAGGGCGTAATCGACCTCCGCCTGCAGCGCGTAGGCCAGCGCCTCCTGGATCAGCTCCGTACCGTAGCCGCGGCGGGTGATTGCCCCCGGGTCGATGGCGACGCCGCTCTCCACCCAGCTCAGCGCCAACCGACGGCGCTCGCGGCAGCCGGGCACCACCGTCCAGGTCACGGCGAGGTGCCCGCAGCCCGCGCGCAGCGCCCCGTACTTGACGGCGTTCGTGGCCAGCTCGTGCAGCGCCAGCGCGAAGTTCTGGACCTGCCGGGCTGTGAGGTGGATCTCCGGCCCGGCGACGTCGACGCGCCCGGACCCGGCATCGGCATGCGCGGCGAGCTCGGCTCGCACCAGGGCGCCGACCTCGACGGTATCGCTGCCGAACTGGCTGAGCAGTCCCTGAGCCCGGCTGAGCGCCTGCAGCCGCTCCTCGAAGGCCTCAATCGGACCGCCCCGACCCAGCGTCCTGTTCGCCACCGCGGCGACAACGCCGAGGAGGTTGCGCGCGCGATGCTGGAGTTCGTTGACCAGCACCTCCTGCCGCGCCAGCAGCCTGTGGCGGTCCGTGACGTCGATGTTGACCCCCGACCATTTCCGGATCGATCCATCCGGATTCGTGATCGGCACCGCGCGGACGTTCGACCACCGCCACGACGCACTCGGAGCATGCCAGAGACGGTATTCGTGATCGACGACGCTCCCGGTCGAGACCGCGGCCTTCCACATCCGCTCGGTGGCGTCTCGGTCGTCCGGATGGATGGCCGCGACCCAGCCGCGCCCCAGCCAAGCGTCCCGATGCTGCCCGGTGAAGGCGCGCCATCCCGGACTGTCGACCTCGGTGGTGCCGTCGGCCGAGGCTTCCCAGCTGAACTGGCCGAACCCCTCGACTAGGCCGCGGAACCGCTCCTCGCTGGCGCGCAGCAGCTCCTCGGCGCGCTTGCGCGGCAGGACGTCCTTGAAGAGAACCGCCACCTGCCCCTGCGCGGTCGTCCCGACCGGAAAGGCGTAGACATCGTACCAGCGCCCGAGCGCGTCGGCGCGGTCCTCGAAGCGTTCGGCTCTGCCGGTGCGGGCGATCCGCCCGTAGGTCTCGAACCAGTGCGGCTCCAGATCGGGGGCCAGCGCCCGGGCGGTTCTACCCACCACATCCTTGAGACCGGTCTGCTGCTCGAAGGCCGTGTTCACGGACAGGATACGGTAGTCGACCGGACGCGCGGCATCATCGAACAGCACCTCGATGGTGCAGAAGCCCTCGTCGATCGCATTGAACAGGTGGCGGTACCGGGCCTCGCTCGCGCGCAGCAGCGTCTCCGAGACCGCGCGCGCCCTGAAATCGCTCCCGCTCATGTGGACGTAAGCGACCTGTCCGCCCGCCTCGCGCACGGGGATGAGGAGGGCGTCGAAGACCTCGGTCGCCTCCCCCTCCCCCCGGGTATCCAGGGGCTGCCCGGCCACCGGCACGGACTCGCCGGCGAAGGCCCGCTCGTAGAAGGGCGCCACCGTGGCCCAGCCCTCCGGGAAGGTCGCGGCGAGCGGACGGCCCAGCGCTTGGGGGTGCCGATCGCCGTAGAGTTTCGCGGCGGCGTCGTTGTAGAGGAGGATCCGCTCCGGGCCGCATACGAGGCTCGCGACCAGCGGATTGGCCAGCACCTGCTCGACCATCAGCGTCAGTCGCTGCGACCACCGGGCGATCGGCCCGAGGGGCGTGCGCTGCCAATCGTGGTGGCGGATGCGCTCGGCCATCTCGCCGCCGCCCTGTGGCCATGCCGACACGAAGACTCCACCGCACCTGCGTGAGGACCACCATGTCGGCTCGTGGGCGCTGCGGCAACGCCGGTGCCTCGATCCACCCGGTTCGGGCGTGCCTCCTCGCGAGGCCGGCAGCCCTCCGCAGCGTTACGCCGCCTTCCGCAGGCCGGCGGCGGCCCGCGCCGCCCGCTCGATCGCTGCCGGGTCGGGGGTGCCGGGCTTCACCACCCAGCTGCCGCCGACGCAGAGCACGGACGGGATCGCCAGCCAGTCCGGCGCGGTCGCCTCGGTGATCCCGCCGGTGGGGCAGAACCGCACCGCGCCGAACACCGCCGCGTGCGCCTTCAGCGCCTTGATCCCGCCCGCGGCCTCGGCCGGGAAGAACTTGAACCGGTCGAGGCCGTGGTCGAGGCCGCGCATGATGTCGGCGGCCGTGGCGACGCCCGGCAGGTAGGGCACGCCGTTGGCCCTGGCGGCGTCGGTCAGCGGCGCCGTCAGGCCCGGCGAGACGATGAACTCGGCCCCCGCCGCGAGCGCCCTGTCGAGGTCCTGCGGGTTGAGCACCGTCCCGGCGCCCACCACCGCGCCCTCGACCCGGGTCATCTCCCGGATGACCTCAAGGGCGGCCGGCGTGCGCAGGGTGACCTCCAGGGCGGTGAGCCCGCCCTTCACCAGGGCCTCGGCGATGGGCCGGGCCTGGGCCACGTCGTCGATCACCAGGACCGGAATGACGGGCACGGAGCGCATCAGCGCGTCGATGCTGGTCAGATCGTTCATGGTCTCCAACTCCTGTCCGGTTTCAGAGGCCGGCGGCGGCGAGCATCGCCGAGGCGCCCCGCTCCGCCGTGTCGGCCCCCTGGCGCATGAACGCGAACAATTCCCGCCCGGTGCCCTGCGCCGGCCCCGGCGCCTCGGCCTCCGGCCGAGCGGCCAGCTCGGCGGCGTCGACCAGCACCTCCAGCAGGCCGTCGGCCGCGCTGAGCCGCACGATGTCGCCGTCGCGGATCCGCGCGATCGGGCCGCCGCCCAGCGCCTCGGGGCTCAGGTGGATCGCGGCCGGGACCTTGCCGGACGCCCCCGACATCCGCCCGTCCGTCACCAGCGCGACCTTGTGGCCGCGGTCCTGCAGCACGCCGAGCGGCGGGGTGAGCTTGTGCAGCTCGGGCATGCCGTTGGCCTTCGGGCCCTGGAACCGGACCACCACCACGACGTCCCGCTCCAGCTCGCCGGCCTTGAAGGCCTTGAGCACCTCGTCCTGATCCGAGAACACCCGGGCCGGCGCCTCGATGGTCCGGCGCTGCTCCTCGACCGCGCTGGTCTTGAACGTCGCCCGGCCGAGATTGCCCTTCACCAGCCGCATGCCGCCGTCCGGCTGGAACGGGGCGGCGGGGCGGCGGAGCATCGTGTCGTCCAGACTCTCCGCCACCGCGTCCTCGAAGACCAGCTCCTCGCCGACGAGCTTCGGATCGCGGGCATGGTCGCGCAGCGACTGGCCCGCCACGGTCAGGATGTCGTCGTGCAGCATCCCGGCATCGAGCAGCGCGGCCATCACGAAGCTCATGCCGCCCGCGGCGTGGAAGTGGTTCACGTCGCCGGCGCCGTTCGGGTAGACGCGGGCGATCAGCGGCACGGCGCTGGAGAGCCGGTCGATGTCCTCCCAGTCGATCACGATGCCGGCGGCCCGGGCGATCGCCGGCAGGTGAATCGCGTGGTTGGTCGAGCCGCCGGTGGCCAGCAGGCCCACGGCGGCGTTCACGATCGCCTTCTCGTCGACGCATAGGCCGAGCGGCCGGTAGTCGTTGCCGGCGCAGCCGATCTCGGTCAGCCGGTGGATCGCCGCGCGGGTCACGGCCTGCCGCAGCTTGGTGCCGGGATTGATGAAGGACGCGCCGGGCATGTGCAGGCCCATCATGTCCATCATCATCTGGTTTGAGTTGGCGGTGCCGTAGAACGTGCAGGTCCCGGCCGCATGGTAGGAGGCCGATTCGGATTCGAGCAGTTCCGCGCGGCCGACCTTGCCCTCGGCGTAGAGCTGGCGGATCCGCTGCTTCTCCTTGTTGGCGAGGCCGGAGGGCATCGGCCCGGCGGGGATCAGGATCGTCGGCAGGTGGCCGAAGCGCAGGGCGCCGATCAGGAGGCCCGGCACGATCTTGTCGCAGATGCCGAGCAGCGCCGCGCCGTCGAACATGCCGTGGCTCAGGCCCACCGCGGCGGAGAGGGCGATCGTGTCCCGGGAGAACAGCGACAGCTCCATGCCGGTCTGACCCTGGGTGACCCCGTCGCACATGGCCGGCGTGCCGCCCGCGACCTGTGCGGTGGCGCCGCGCTCCCGGGCGAACAGCTTGATCTGGTCCGGATAGCGCCCGTAGGGCTGATGGGCCGAGAGCATGTCGTTGTAGGCGGTGACGATGCCGATGTTCATCACCGTCCGCTCGTCGCGGATCGCCGCCTTGTCCTCGCCAGAGGCCGCGAAGCCGTGGGCGAGGTTGCCGCAGGCGAGCTTTCCGCGCCGGACCCCCGCCTCGCGCTCGCGGGCGATCAGGTCGAGATAAGCCCGCCGGGTCCCGCGGGAGCGCGCCACGACGCGCTCGGTGACCGCCGCGACCTCGGGATGAAGCTCGGTCATGCTCGTTCCTCCAGGCTCGGTGCCGACGGGCGCAAGGCTGATGCCGGAATTCGGGCAAGGCCCAGGCGGCTGCGTCGGCGACCGGTATCTAGGGAATGCGCCGTGGGATGTAACCCGGCTGACGCGTGCGGGGGGGATTGCGTGAACGGTCGCACGGCAGCGACGGGCGCAGAAGGGAACCCCAACCGCACCGCTCATCCCGAGGTGCCCGCATCCGCGGACCTCGAAGGCGGGCTCCAGAGCGGGCGCGATCCCTGGAGGACTCCTTCGCGGCGGCCGCTTCGCATCCGCGCGTCGGGATGAGGTCGCGCTCGGGATATCCGGACCCGCCGGATCCCGAGCGGCCGGGCCCTCAATACTCCCAGAAGATGCGCTGCAGCTCCTTGGTGTCGCTCGTCTTCGTCAGCGCCACCGCCGCCAGGATCTTGGCCTTGGCAGGGTTCAGATCGTGGGCGACCACCCAGTCGTACTTGTCGTCGGGCTGCTCGGCATTGCGCAGGACGAGGCCGTCCGGCACCCGCGAGGAGCGGATCACCAGCGTGCCCTTGGAGCGGATGTCCTTGAGCGTGTCCACGAGGTAGCCCGCCACCGAGCCGTTGCCGGTGCCGGCGTTGACGATCGCCTTGGCGCCGGCCTGGACCTCGGCGTCGTAGACGCCGGGGATCATGGTGCCCGAGCCGTAGACGATGCCCACGAGCGGCAGGCTGTCGATCTGGTCGATGTCGAATTCCGAGCTCGTGTTGTGGCGCTTGGACAGGGCGCGGAAGAAGTAGGTCTTGCCCTCGATCACCATCCCGAGGGGCCCCCACTGGCTGAAGAAGGCACTCGGGACGACGTTCGTCCGCTTGGTGACGTCGCGACCCGACTGGATGGTGTCGTTCATCGTCACGGTCACGCCCTGACCGATCGCCTCCTTGCTGGCCGCCACCGTCACGGCGTCCAGCAGGTTGAGGGCGCCGTCGGCCGAGATCGCCGTGCCGGGCCGCATCGAGCCGACCACCACGATCGGCTTGTCGCTCTTCACGACGAGGTCGAGGAAGAAGGACGTCTCCTCCAGCGTGTCGGTGCCGTGGGTGATGACCACGCCGTCGACGTCGTCCTGCTTCAGGAGCTGGGAGACGCGCTTGCCGAGCTGGACGAGCTGCGCGTCCGTGAAGCTCTCCGAGGCGATCTGGAAGACCTGCTCGCCGCGGACGTTGGCGATCGTGCTGACCTGCGGCACGGCGGCGATCAGCTTGTCCACCGGCACCTTGGCGGCCGTGTAGGTGGCGCTGTTGGCGGCGTCGGCGCCCGCACCCGCGATCGTGCCGCCGGTGGCGAGGATCACGACGTTCGGCTTCTTCGTCGCCGCGGCCGCATCGGCCTGCGGCATCTCGCGGGCCTGGAGCGAGAGAGGCCCGAGCCCGCCGGTGAGGACCAGCGCGAAGACCATTCCGCGTGTGGCGAGAGCCGCGTCGCTTCGGCTTGAGAACATCGGTGATCCTCGATGGTTGACGGGTGTGCGAGTCCGACTCGACGCGGCGATGGTAGCCGCCCCCCCGCATGAGGCAAGGATCATGCGGGGCGCCGACGCGCGCCGCGCGGCGGATCGTTACGCCGGCTCGGGCGTTATGAAGGGTTGCTGTCCGCTCGGAGGTAGACCCCATGCTGCATCTCGCCGGCCTGCTCGAGGAACTCGAGCGGAGCGAGCCCGCACGGGCCGCGATGTCGATCCTCGAGAAATCCCTGGCTCGCCGCTCGACGGAAGAGCAGGGCGCGTTCTGGCGCGCCATCGACCTGTACTACGTCTCCCGCAAGGCGCCGCCGGAGGGGACCGCCGCGGCGCAGAGAGGTCCGGCGCTGGCCGTCGTCCCGTAGCGGGCTGCCCGCGCGGGCAGCCCGCCGCCGAGAGCCCGGCCGGAAACCCGTGGGTCAGGCGCCGGCCGGTACCGCCGGCGGCACCCCGGCCCCGCCCTCCGGTTCGCTGCCGGCTGCGGTCGCGCCGCGGGTCTCGGGCATCAGAGCGAGATAGAGGACGAAGCCGAGAGCGGCGATCGCCGCCAGGGCCAGGAAGGCGGTCGCGTAGCCGGCGGAGACGATGATCACGCCGGCGAGCGTCGTGCTGAGCGATGCGCCGACGCCCTGCGCGGTGGCGACCGCACCCTGGGCGGCGTTGAAGCGGCCGCCGCCGCGGGTGAGGTCGGCCACCACGATCGGAAACAGCGCGCCGTAGACGCCGGCCCCGATCCCGTCGAGGAGTTGGACGCCGACCAGCCAGAACGGGTTGTCCGACAGGGTGTAGAGCACGCCGCGCAGGGCCAGCACTCCGAAGGCTGCCAGGAAGATCGGCTTGCGTCCGATCACGTCGGCCTTGGCGCCCACGAAGATCGCCACCGGCACCATCACGCACTGCGCGGCCACGATGCAGACGGCGATCAGCGAGGTCGCGTGGTCCTTGCCCGAGAGGTGCGTCAGGAGCTGGCCCACGGAGGTCAGCATCGCGGCGTTGGCGAGGTGGAAGATCGCGCACAGCACGGCGAAGAGCAGCAGCGCCCGGTTCTGCAGCAGGGTTGCGAGGCCCGAGGGCTTCTCCTGTGTCTGCGCCTCGTCCTCGGTCATGCCGCGGGCGAGGTCGTCGTCGATGGCGTCCGCCGGCACCATCAGCATGGCGCCGATCGACAGGGCCGCCAGGACGCCCATGAGCCAGAACACCACGACCGGGCCGAAGAAGTAGGCCAGCCCGCCCGCCACCGCGGCCGAGACGGCGTTACCCGCGTGGTTGAAGCCCTCGTTGCGGCCGATCCGCTTGGCGAACATCTTCGGGCCGACGAGGCCCAGCGTGATCGCGGCCAGCGCCGGGGGGAAGATCGTGCCGGCGACGTGGGCGATCGATTGGGTCGCCGTCACGAGGTAGAAGTTGGCGATGAACGGCAGGACGAGGCAGCTCACCGTCACCGCGATGGCGCCGCCAATCACTACGGCGCGCTTGTGGTTGGTGGCGTCGATGAGCGCGCCGGCGGGCGTCTGCGCCACGAGACCGAGGATGCCCGCGATGGTCATCACGAGGCCGGTGGTGGCCTCGTTCCAGCCCTCGTCCGGACCGCGCACGGCGATCAGGTAGATGGCGAGGTAGGGCCCGAGACCGTCGCGCACGTCGGCGAGGAAGAAGTTCAGCGCGTCGAGGCCGCGCAGGGCCTTCGCGGAGGGCGATCCGGTTCCGTCGGCGCGCGACCGCGCGCCTGTCTCGATCCTGTCCATCCTGCCGCGATCCCCCGATCGACACACGGCGCGGCCCCGACTCGGGCCGCGCGGTCACATCCGGGGCTTGACGCGGGCCTGCGCGTTCGGTTCCCGCCCGGCCCCGCCGGGAGCCGGAACCGCTTCAAAACTCTTCGCGAGGAAGGCCTTAACCCCGTTCGGTTTCCTCCGAAGCGTCGGGATTTGCGACATCGGATGTCGGCTCTCCCGACATCTCGGCATCCGGTACGCCGAGGCCGTAGCGCTCGATCTTCGCGTAGAGGAGCTGCCGCTGGATGCCCAAGCGGCGCGCGGCCCGTGCCCGGTTGCCCTCCGTCTCGCGGAGAGCCCTGACGATCATGGTCCGCTCCAGGCGGGCCACGGCGCCGGGCAGGTCGCCGGCCAACCAGTCCTGGGCATGCCCATCCTCGGTGCGCCGGTCCGTCCGGGACGCCGGCAGGTCGAGGTCGCCGCCCGCGATCACGCCCCCGCGCACCAGCACGGCCGCCCGCTCCACGACGTTGCGCAACTCGCGGACGTTCCCCGGCCAGTCATAGGCGAGCAGGCGGGAGGCCGCGCCCCCGCTCAGGCGCTTGCCCGAGGGGGCGAGGAAGTGCTCGGCAAAGGGGACGATGTCGGCGAGGCGCTCGCGCAGGGGCGGCAGGCTTATCGGTACGACCGCGAGGCGGTAATATAGGTCGGCGCGGAACCGGCCCTCGGCCACCAGGGCCGGCAGATCCCGATGCGTGGCGGCCACGAGGCGGACCGCGACGCGTCCCGACCGGCCGCCG
Source organism: Methylobacterium sp. E-046 (assembly GCF_022829625.1). Classification (NCBI taxonomy): domain Bacteria; kingdom Pseudomonadati; phylum Pseudomonadota; class Alphaproteobacteria; order Hyphomicrobiales; family Methylobacteriaceae; genus Methylobacterium; species Methylobacterium sp. E-046. The sequence continues at coordinate 61,896 of NZ_JAKSYP010000288.1, forward strand.
AGGGGCGTCACGACGCAATCCTCGAGGACACGGAGGATCTTGGCCTGCATGCCGGCCGGCATGTCGCCGATCTCGTCCAAGAACAACGTGCCGCCCTCGGCCTGATGGAAAGCGCCGGCCCGGTCCGCGGTCGCGCCGGGGAACGCTCCCCGGAGGTGCCCGAACAGTTCGCTCTCCAGCCGGTCGCCCGGGATCGCCGCGCAATTGACCGGGATGAACGGCCGCGTTCGCCGCTGGCCGAAGGCGTGGAGGGCGCGCGCCACCTCCTCTTTGCCGGTGCCGGTTTCACCCTGGATGAGGACGGTGGAAGCGGTGTCGGCCACGAGGCCGATGGTCTTCTGGACGCGCCGCATCCCCTCGCTGGAGCCGACGAGTCCCGGATGACCGGACTGCGCCGCCGGGACGATCGCCTCCGCCGACACCGATCTCAGCATCGCGTCGAGCACGGCCGCGAGGTCGGCGCGGCCGATCGGCTTGGTCAGGTGATCGTGCGCACCGAGCCGCATCGCCTCGATCGTGTTGGCGGGGCTCGCGAAGGCGGTCAGCACGGTCACGGGCGGCGGGTCCGGCAGGGCACAGATCCGCGCCAGCGTGGCCATGCCGTCGAGGTCGCCGGGCATCCGCAGGTCGAGCAGCACCGCCGCGACGGCGGTGTCGCCCAGCCGCGCCAGGGCCTCCGAGCCCGACGCCGCCGGCAGCGGCGTGTGTCCGAGGTCGGCCACGGTCTCGGCGAGCCCCTCGCGCAGGGCCCGGTCGTCGTCGACGATCAGGATGGTCGCCATGGCAGGTCCAGCAGGAAGGTAGTCTCGGCCGCGCCCTCGACCAGCCCGACCGCGCCGCGATGCGCCAGCGCGATCTCGCGGACGATGGCCAGCCCCAGCCCGGTCCCGTCCGGCCTGGCCGTGACGAAGGGCTCGAACAGGCTGGCGCGGATCGCGGGCTCGATCCCGGAGCCGGTATCGTCGACGCGCAGATGCAGGCGCACGCCGCCGTCGACCGTGACCCGCTCGGCGCGGAGACGCACCCGTCCGCCCGGCGGCGTGTGCTGGAGCGCGTTCAGCAGCAGGTTGTCCAGGGCGCGGGCGACCTGCGCCGGGTCGATCTGCGGTAGGTCCGACCCGGGCAGCCCATCGGCCTCGATCTCGACCCGCACCGAGCGGGCGCGGGCGAAGTCCTCCTGCAGCCGCGCGCATTCCACGAGCAGCGGCGCCAGTGCGGTCGGCATCCGGTTGAGCGGGCGCGCCTGGGTCAGGTTGAGAAGGTCGCGCAGCAACGTGTCGACCCGGGCGATCTGGCCGAGGACGGCTTCGAGAGCGGTCGCGGCGCGATTCGGGTCGCCGCTGACGAGGGCGTTCTCGGCCTTGAGCCGCATCGCGGCGATCGGGTTGCGGATCTCGTGGGCGATGCTGGCCGCGAGCCGTCCGACCGCGGCGAGCCGCTCGGCGGCCACGGCCCGCGTGCGCGCGTCCCGCAGCCGTCCCCCCGCGGCGTTGAGGGCTTCGACCAGACGGTCGAGTTCCCGCTCGCCTGTCCGCTCCAGGCGGGGCAGATCCTCCCCATCAGGGCGCGGCGCCGCGAGGGCGGCTTCGAGCCGGGCGATCCGACCGGAGAAGCCGTAGAGGAACCAGCCGAGGAAGGCCGCCGACCCCAGAACCGTCACGGCCAGGAAACCGAGGCCTGCCACGAAGCGCTTATAGGTCGGACCGTCGTTGACGTGGGCGCGTCCCATCGTCCAGGCGGTCAGGCCCGCCTCCGGACCGCGCAGCGGACAACCCTGGAGCAGCAGCACCTGCGTGCGGCTGGGACGACGGACGGAGACCACGTGGTCGCCGCGCAGCACCTCGGCGTTGAGGGCCGCGATCGTGCCCTGCTCGGCGGCCGGAAGATCGGTCTTGCGGCCGGTGCCCTCGTAGGTGGGGTAGGCGTAGGCGACGGAGCCGTCCGCGGTGCTCCAGATCCCCCCCTCGACGCCCGGGGCCCCGCCGAGGGCCGCCTCGACGAGGCCCTCGAAGTCGCTCTCACCGAGGCGGCCTCCGCGGCTGCGGACCGAGGCAGCGTAGCGGTCGATGATCTCGCGGCAGGCCCGGCCGACCGCGACTTCGGTCTGAGCGACCTGGACGTCCGTCGACTGGCTGTAGACACCCCACATCAGGTAGGCGGTCACGGCCGCGGAGGCGAGGAGCAGCACCCACAGAGCGAGCAGCCGCGCGCGCAGAGAGTAGGCCGTCACGGCAGCGTCTGGTCTGCCACGGCGCGCGCTCCTCCGCCCATGCCTGTCCGCCCATGCCTGTCCGCCCAGCCGCGAGTCCTAAGCGTTGTCGGCCGACGTGACCACTCGCCCCACGGACATTCCAGTGGTGGGTCCGTTTTCGGAAGTTGCAGTTTCGGTCCCGACTTGAACCTAGCGTTGGATATCCCATCCGAGCGAGCCGGGCTTTTGGGAGAAGATCGGAAAGCGCGCGCTTTTCCCTGCGATCTCGCGTTGAGGATTAGGATTTGTTAAGCAATTGGCCCCGGGGAGTGTCGGTGAGGCTAGGTGGTCCTGGTCTCGGTGCGTCGCGCGGGCGCTAGCCTGGATCACCCCGCGGATCCCCAGCCGGAGACGGACGATGTCAGAGTCGCTCGTGAATCAGGATGCGCTCCACGAACTGACGGCCGTGATCGGCACGGAGAAGCTCGTCCGCATCCTCGACCGATTCGTGCTGAGTCTCGCCACGGCCTTCGACGGCACGGACCGCGCGGCGGCCGATTACGGGCGCGAAGCGCACACGCTGGTATCGATGTCGGGAATGCTGGGCTGTGCGGCGTTCTCCACGGGCTGCCGCGGGCTCGAGCAGGCCGCCAAGACAGGCGATGACCTGACGGGATCGCTGATCGCCCTCAAGGCGCTGCGTGACAGGACAGTCGCGGCCTTGCAGGATCTGCGCGCTGAGGCGGCCTTCTCCGTGTGAGTCCGGCCGACGCAGGCGTGGCCGGCGGATAGGTCTTGCGCATCGCCGCTCGGGTCGGCGCAACGCCGTCCAACATTGCGAGCGCAGCCCCTGCCGGGGCAGCGCACCTTCCGTGAGCGTGGCGCCGCCGACGCTCCCGGCCGGACAGGGGCCAAGCCCCCGGGATGCCTACGGGGGTTCCTCGACGGACGGGACGATGGACGTCCGAATCGCTGGCGCCCTTTGTCGCCGACGCAGAGCGCTCCCCGCCCCGCACCCGTCGCGGGGATCGCGGTTGGTGTGGCCCGGCCGAACAGCCCGGGTGCGGCCTACTCCGCCGGCTGCGGCTCCCGCCGCGCCCGCGGGATGAACACGCCGCCCTCGGGCTCCAGCGTGATGCGTCGGTCGTGGAACGCGTCCAGCGTCGAGCGGTGGCCGATTGACACGATGGTCGTTCCCGGCAGCCGCTCGCGCAGCATCCGGTAGAGGGCCGCCTCGGAGGGTTCGTCGAGGGAGGCCGTGGCCTCGTCGAGGAACAGCCATTCCGGCTTCGACAAGATGGCGCGGGCGATGGCGAGCCGCTGCTGCTCGCCGCCCGAGAGACGCCGCTCCCAGGTGTCGGTCTCGTCCAGCTTGTCCACCAGTTGGGTCAGCTGAGCTGCCGTCAACGCATCCCGGATCGCCGCGTCGGTGAACTGATCGACGGTGTTCGGATAGACGACTGCGCCGCGGAGCGTGCCCTGCGGGATGTAGGGCCTCTGCGGCAGCAGCAGCGCCGATTGCCCGGCGGGCACGTCGATCCGGCCCTTGCCGAACGGCCAGATCCCGGCGATCGCCCGGAACAGGGTCGACTTGCCGGAACCGGAGGGCCCGGTGACGAGGGTCGCGCCGCCGCGCGGAAGGGTCAGCGCATCGGCGGTGACGATCGGGCGCCCGTCCGGCAGGGCGAGCACCAGACCGCGCGCGGTGACGTCGCCGGTGCTGTCGTTGCCCTGGACCAGCCCGTAGCCGGCATTCTCCAGCGCCTCGGCCTTGGTCATGGCCCGGCGGAAGGATCCGAGACGGTTGGTGTTGGCCTTGTAGGCCGCGAGCGTCGTGTACGAATCCACGAAGAACGAGAGCGAACTCTGCACTTGCCCGAAGGCCTGCGAGGTCTGCTGGAGGGCGCCCAGGGTAATCTTCTTGGCGAAGAAGGACGGCGCCGCCAGCACCATGGGGAAGATCACGCTCGCCTGACGATAGCTGAACGTGAAGGCGATCAGCTTGATGCGCCGGAAGATGATGCCGACGTAGTTGTCGATGACGCTGTGGAACAGGGTCGAGAGCCGCGAAGCCTCGGCGCGCTCGCCGCGCAGCAGCGCGATCTGCTCCGAGTAGATCCGGTTGCGGGCGAGCGCGAACCGGAAATTCGCCTCCACCTGCTCCTGCCGGAAGTCGAGCCCGATGAGCGGCCGTCCGATCAGGTGGGTGAGCCACGTGCCGACCACCGCGTAGGCGATGACCAACCAGACCAGGAAGCCCGGGATCACCGCATCGGTGAAGGGCACCACGAAGTCGCGCGACAGGGTCCAGAGGATCACGATGAACGAGACGAGCTGGGCGGCCTGGCTGAGCAGCCGGATCGACAGCGTCGTCGTCTGCACGATGAAGCTGTTGACGTCGGCCTGGATGCGCTGGTCCGGGTTATCCGCCTCCTCGTCGGTGAACGGGATCCGGTAATGCGTGCCGTTGCCGAGCCAGCGCTCGTACAGGCTGTGGGTCAGCCACGTCCGCCAGCGGATGAGCAGCGAGGAATCGACGAACAGGTCGAACATGCCGATGGCGATGTTCAGCGTGGCCAGCGGCACGAAGACCCAGAGGAGCTGATACCAGAAGGCGTTCGCGTCGTATTCCTGTAGCGAGTTGTAAATGTCCCGGTAGAAGAAGTTGAACCGCAGCGTCAGGGCCACGTCGGCGAAGTTCACGAAGATCGAGAGCGCCACGAGGTTGCGGCCGATCCGACCCTCCGTGCTGCCGAACCAGCGGAACAGGCCGATCTCCTTGGTGGGCTTGTCGCGATTGGCGAAGTACGGATCGGCGATGTTGGTGATCGCCCGGATCGGCTCGAGACGCGAGATGCCGAGCACGATGGCGGCGAAGACCACGGCCCCCGTGGCCGCGAAGGCCGGCGGGAGCAGGGCTGCGACCACGGGCGGCAGCAGACCCATCGCGGCGATCGTCTTCGATCCCGCGAGCAGCAGGTAGCCGACGCCGTAGACCGAGACGAAGACCTTCAGGTAGGCCGAGATGCCGTTGGCGGCGATCAGGATGCCCGCCATGACGAAGCCCGCCAGCGAGACGTAGAGCGGCGGGCTCGGGATACCGGGAAACGCCAGCAGGATCAGCGCGGCCAGGGCCGTGAGCACGGCCTGGATGCCCAGTCCGGTCCTGAGTGCTGCCACGCGTCGATCCCCCGTCCCGTCCGCGCCCAGCAGGAGGCGCAACCCGGCGGCCTTGGCCCCGGGTGATGGCGAGATAAGGGCACGTGCCCCGCGCTGTCGCGTGAAACTTTCGTCACGTGCGGGCCGTGCGGCGATTTACGCCACGCGGCGTCTCACCAGTTCCACTCCTCGAAACCCGGCTCGCGACAATGATAGCCGACGGGGCATTGCGGATTGTCGCGGGTCGGCACGAAGCGCAGTTCGGCGATCTCCGAACCGGAGCAGCGGCCGGGTGCGCTGACGAAGCGCTCCGGTGCGCCGCCCAGGGCGACCACCACGTCGCCCTCCCCCTTCACCAGGGCCATCGCCTCGGCGCAGCTCATTCGCGCGGTGAAGGAACCGCGCGGCGGCCGCGACTGGGCACGCGCGTCCGACCCGGTCGCGACGGCGGCAAGGTGGGCGCACAGCAGGGCGAGGACCAGCGGCCTCATCAAGAACGGGTTCCAACACGCGCCCGGGAAGAAAGCCCGCGGGCATCGCGCCATCCTGCACAAGCCGGCCGCCCGAGACTGTCACCGGAATGCGCCACCTTGCGGCTTTCGCCGTGGGACCGCCGCAATCGCCCGATTATGAGAGGTCCGGGACCGCCGCGACGGGCCGCGCCTCCGCGCGCGCCGAGGCCGGCGCGGGCGGCCTCGGCACACCCGCCCGACCGGTCCTCCGGCATGCGTCCTGAGGCGCGGGGCGTGCCGGAGACGTGAGCCGGAGTCATTTACCGGAGCCAAGGGACCCCAACGATGTCCGCCCTCTCGATCCTCGACGTCTCGGCGGTGCGCGCCGCCCCGGTCTCCCGCGAGCCCTACGCCTACACCCTCGGCAGCAACGTCCTGAACCCCGAAGCGATCGACGACATCCGCCGCGACTTCCCGGACATCGCCAAGCCCGGCTACCTGACGGTGGACGAGGTCGCCCTGAAGGGTCGCTTCAAGGCGCTGATCGATGAGCTGGAGAGCGACGCGTTCTCGAAGATCCTCGGCGAGAAGTTCGGCATCGACCTCGTCTCCTGCCCGCGGCTGACCACGATCATGCGGCGCAGCCAGCTCAAGTACGGTTCGATCCACACGGACGGTCCGTCGAAGGTGCTGACGCTCCTCGTCTACATGAACGACGCCTGGGACGCCCCGGCGGCCGGCCGCCTGCGGGTCCTGTACGACGGCCGCAACTACGCGCCCTTCGCGGTCGAGGTGCCGCCCACCATGGGCACGATGTTCGCGTTCCTGCGGGCCGACAATTCCTGGCACGGCCACGAGCCGTTCGAGGGCGAGCGGCGCGTCGTCCAGGTCGCGTGGCTCAAGGACGCGTCGGAGCTTGCCCGCAAGCGCAAGCGCAACCGGACGGCACAGTTCCTGAAGGGCATCTTCGGCCGCTGACCGGACGACGGGGGTCGACCATGGGGGCATTGGTGTTGGCGGAACCCGGCGGCGGGACGCGTCCCGGCTCCAGGCAGCGTTACGCCGTGCCGGGGCTGCTCGTCGCCGGCTGGGTCGGCCTGTTCGCCTACAGCGCGGCCTACCTCACCGAGGACATGCCGTTCCGCAACCAGGGGGCCGCCGGGGTGACGCCGGCCGGCGATGCGCCCGCTGCGCAGCAGGCCGCGCGCCGGGCGGTCCTGCTCGATGCGCCCGTCCGCGGTGCTCCGGCAGCACTACCCCCTGCCCAATCCCCAGTCCCCGCTCCAGGCCCCATGGCGGCCGTTCCGGCACCGATACCCGCTCCCGTCGCGAGGCCGGCTCCGGCCACGGCCCAGGTCAGCGCGTCGGCCACCCCCGATTATGCTGGGGTCTGGGGACCGACGGCGGGTGCCTGCGGCACGCCCTCCCGGCGGCGGGGCTACATCCCGGCGACGATCACCCAGGATCACGCCAGGGCGGGCCGCACGGTCTGCACCTTCCACGACACGCGCCGTGCCGGGAACGCCTGGATCACGTCGGCCGAGTGCAGCGACCGCGGCCGGCGCTGGTCGTCCCAGGTTCGCCTCACGGTGGACGGCGACCACCTGACCTGGTCCAGCAGCCGCGGCAGCGCCTCCTACGTGCGCTGCAGCCGGCGCGCGGGCTGACGGACCGCTTCACCCGGTCGTCGTTCGTCGCGACCGGTCGCGTGCGCCATCCTCATCCTCGCCGGTCCAGTGACGGGGGCCTCGCAACCTCCACATGGATGGCGCCCGCCACACCGCTTCGCTGCACCCGCACGGGTGGCGGGTCCGCAGCGGTCAGAGGGGCCCCGCTCCGATTCCAAGGCCGCGGCCCTGCCCTTCCGCCGCACGCAGGACGATGCGCGCCGCGGCTCGGCTCGGCGTATCGGCGCCCGGCAGCCGCATGCGCTCGTCGATCTGAGCCAGCGCGTCGAGCTGCGCGTCGCGCGCGGGCCCACCCTTCAGCAGCGGCAGCAGCGACTGCGCGAGGGGCTCCGGGGCGCATTCCGCCTGGACGAATTCCGGAACCGCATTCGCGCCGAGGATCAGGTTCGGCAGCACGATGCTCGGGACTTGAATGAGCCGGCGGGCGATGAACTCCTCCGCCCGCGAGACCCTGTAGGCCACGACCATCGGCACCCCCGCCAGCGCGAGTTCCAGCGTCACCGTTCCGGAGGCGGCGAGCGCCGCGCGGGCTCCCCGGAAGGCGGCGTATTTCGAAGCCTCGCCGGTGACGATCCGAACCGGCAGCGGCCAACCCGCCGCGAGGCGTTCGATCAGCGCGCGATGGCGCGTGACGGCGGGCAGAACCGCCTCGATCGGCACGCTGCGGCCCACGCGATCCAGCGCCTGCCCGAAGACCGGCATCAGCCGCTCGATCTCGGACCGGCGCGAGCCGGGCAGCACCACGAGGCTGTGCGGGACCGTGTCGCGACGCCGATGCTTCGGATCCGCCGGTCGCAGATCGTGCAGGCGCTCGATCAGCGGGTGCCCGACATAGGTGCAGGGTGGTCCTCCGAGCCGCAGATGCGCGTCGGGCTCGAAGGGGAGCAGGGCCATCACGTGGTCGATGAAGGGGCGCATCCCCTTCGCCCGCCACGGCCGCCACGCCCAGACGCTCGGGGAGACGTAATCGACGATGGGAATGCCCGGCGCGGCTCTCCGCACGCGGCGCGCCACCGCGTGGGTGAAGCCCGGGCTGTCGATGATCACCAGCACGTCCGGCCGGGCGCGCACCGCCGCCGCCACGGTCTCGCGGATGCGCCGCAGGAGCGTCCGCGCCCGGGCGAGGACCGGCAGGTAGCCCATCACCGCGACGTCATCGAGCGGGAACAGGGAGACGAGACCCGCCTCGGCCATGGCTTCGCCGCCGACCCCGCCGAACGCGGTCTCCGGCGCCGCCGCCCGCAACGCCCGCATCAGCTTGGCGCCGAGCTGATCGCCGGAATCCTCGCCGGCGACCAGCCAGATCATCCGCGGCCCGGCCGCCATCACGGCGCGCTCCCGTAGCCGATCACGAACAGGCCGAGGCGGTCGGCCTCCGCGGCGGTGGCGATGCGGTCGATCACCAGCGTGCCGCCGGCCTCCAGGGCGAGGCCGACGCAGCCGGCCTTGGCGGCGTTGCGCACCGTACGCGGCCCGACGGCCGGCAGGTCGACGCGGAGGTCCTGGCCCAGCTTGGGTGCCTTCACCAGCACCGCCGCGGGGAGCGGCCGCCCCAGGCCGAAGGGTCGGCGCCCGAGCGCGCGCGCGCGGGCCAGCATGCGGTCGGTGCCTTCGGGACCCTCGACGGCGAGCACCCGCTCGCCCGCGACCGTCACGGCCTGCCCGAGATCGTAGGGTGACAGGGCTGCGAGCACGCCGCGCCCGGTGCGGATCGAGGTCGCCGCCGCAGCATCCGGCTTGCGCCGCCCGATCGGACCCTCCGGGCAGAGCAGGTCCGGCGCCGCCTCGTGGACGCCGAGAACCCGGTGACCCTCCTCCTCGACGAGGGTCAGGGCGGCGCGCAGGAGGCGGTCGTCCCCGCCGCTCGCGATCGCGCGCAGGACCTCACGGTTGCGCAGCGCGGCGCCCGCGTTGAGGATGGCGGCCGGGCTCGGACGGGAAACGCCGCCGGCCGGCACGACCACGGCGGGTCCCCACCGGCGCAGAAGCTTCAGGGTGGCGGCGAGATCCAGGAGATCGACGGTGGCGTCGGCACGGCTGCGCAGAGCCGGACCCGTGAAGCCCCGCAGGGCGATCACGCGGAACGGCCGTCGTGCCCGGCGCAGCGATTCCGCGACGAGTTCGGGCAGACGCCCCGCACCGGCGATCAACACGAGGGCCGGCTCGCGCCCGGGTTCGACCGTCGCCACGGCAGCGCGGCTCAGGCGGCGCTGATCGGTGTGGGGAGCTCGCGCGGCGTACAGATCGAGCGCTTGCCGCCGCTGCGGATGAAGTCGAGGATCTCCCGAACCGCCGTGTGGGATTCGAAGGTCGCGGCCACGTCCTCGACGCGCTCCATCAGCGTGCCCTCGGGGGCGAAGAGCAGGCGGTAGGCCCGCCGCAGGGCATGGATGTCCTCGCGGGCGAAGCCGCGCCGCTGCAGCCCGATGATGTTGAGGCCCGACAGGGTGGCCCGGTTGCCGAGCACCATCCCGTAGGGGATGCAGTCGTTCTCCAGACCCGAGAGACCGCCCACGAAGGCGTGCGCGCCGACCCGGGCAAACTGGATCACGGCGGCGCCGCCGCCGAGGATCGCGTAGTCGCCCACGGAGCAATGGCCCGCCAGCATGACGTTGTTTGAGAAGATCACGTGCGCGCCGACCCGGCAATCGTGGCCGACATGCGAGTTGGCCAGGAAGGTGCAGTGGTCGCCCACCGAGGTCTCCAGACCGCCGCCGCTGGTGCCGGGATTCATGGTCACGCCCTCGCGGATCAGGCAGTCGGAGCCGATCGTGAGGGTGGAGGCCTCGCCCCGGTACTTGAGATCCTGGGGCTGGTGGCCGATCGAGGCGAAAGGGAAGATCCGGGTGCGCGGCCCGACATTCGTCCGGCCCGACAGGACGACGTGGCTGATGAGTTCGCAATCCGCGCCGATCACCACCTCGGGGCCGACATGGCAGAACGGGCCGATCCGGGTCCCGTCGCCGATCTGGGCGCCGGGCTCGATCACGGCATTCGGATGGATCAGGGAGCCGCTCACTCCGTCACCAGCATGGCACCGATCTCGGCTTCGGCGACCAACGTGCCGTCGACCCGGGCCTCGCCGCGAAACCACCACATGGTCCGGCGCTGGTTCGTCTTCTTCATGTAGAAGCGCACCTGGTCGCCCGGCGTGACGGGCTTGCGGAACTTGCACTTGTCGATGGTCATGAAGAACACCTGCTTGGTGCGCAGCTCATCCGTCCGGATGTGTCGGCAGCAGATCGCGCCGGCCGTCTGCGCCATGCCCTCGATCAGGAGAACGCCAGGGAAGACCGGCATATCGGGAAAGTGCCCCATGAACTGCGGCTCGTTGGCCGTGACGTTCTTGATGCCGATGCAGGATTCGTCGCCGTCGATCTCGACGATGCGGTCCACCATGAGGAACGGGTAGCGGTGCGGCAGCAGCTCCAGCAGCGTCTGGATATCGGCTGTGCCCAGCTCGCCGCCGGTCTCGCGCGCCGCCTCACTCATCAGATTCCGCACCTCGACGTACCGCTCCGGGCGGCTTGGCATCCGGTCGCCGACAACGAACGGACCGCCCTCTTCGGAAGAAATCGCCGGACATGCAAGGCCTTCCGGGTGACGGATCGGCACCCGAAGCCCGTCCATGACAGGGTTTCGGCGCACTGCGCGCCAAGGATGGCCGTCGGTACCGCGGGATGAGGAGGGCGGATCGGGATCATCCTCACGGAGGCCTCGACCACGGATGGCGCGGGCCGGCCCTCGGGTCCGGACCGGCGTGCGGCTGCCGTCAGATCACGAATCCTCGGCCGTGTCGGCCTTGCCCGACCGCTCGGCGAGGCGCGCCAGCGTCGTCAGTTCCCGGAACCACGCCCGTACGGGCTTTGCGGGCGTTCCACCCCACCGGCTGCCCGGCGGGACGTCCCGGTTGACGTTGGACGAGCCCGCGATCTGTGACCCGCGGCCAATGCGCAGATGGCCCACGACGCCCACCTGCCCGCCCAGGACGACGTAATCCTCCAGCGTGGTCGAACCCGAGATGCCGACGCCCGACACGATCACGCAGTGCCGGCCGATCACGACGTTGTGGGCGATCTGCACGAGGTTATCGATCTTGGTGCCCTCGCCGATCACCGTGTCCCGCGACGCGCCCCGGTCGATCGTCGTGTTGGCGCCGACCTCGACATCGTCTTGGACGATGACTCGGCCGACCTGCGGCACCTTCAGGTGGGTGGCGCCCATGGCGAAACCGAAGCCGTCCTGCCCCAGCCGGGCGCCCGGATGGAGGATCACCCGATTGCCGAGGAGCGCGTGGCTGAGCGTCGTGCCCGCCCCGATCGCGCAGTCCCGGCCGATCCGGACGCCGGGCCCGATCACCGCGTTCGGGCCGACCACGGTGCCGGCGCCGATCTCGGCATCGGGGCCGATCACCGCGCCCGGATCGACCGTGACCCCCTCCTCCAGCCGCGCTTCCGGATGGACATGGGCGCCCGGCGCGATGCCGCGGGCGCCGAATTGCGAGCCCGGGCGCAGCGCGTCGGGATGCAGGCGGCCGAGCAGCATCGCGTAGGCGCGATAGGGATCGCGGCTGACGATGGCGACAGTTTCGGCCGGACAGCGCGCGGCGAAGCGGGGCGAGACCAGGCAGGCGCCCGCCTGCGTAGCGGCGAGCGCGTCGCCGTACCGGGCATTGTCCATGTAGGCGAGGTGCTGCGGCCCGGCGCTTTCCAGCGATGCGGCGCCCGCGAGCCGATGCTCCGGATCCGCGCCCTCCGGGAGGGAGGCGCCGGCGGCGGCCGCGATCTCGGACAGGGTGATGCCGGATGCGGCGATGAAGAAGATGGGATCTGACATGCACGACAACGCGCCGACCGGGAAAGATCCGGCCGGCGCAGGAGCCTTTTATCAGAAGCGTGAGCCGCCGGAGAAGCGGAACGCCTGCGTCTGATCCTTGCCGATCGAGCCGTACTTGTTGAGCCCCGGCACGAAGACCTTCTGGCCCTCGTCCTTGGTCAGCGCGTAGGCGTAGTCGAACCGGATCGGTCCGAGGGGCGAGTTCCACAGGATGGACGCGCCGATCGAGGAGCGGATCGCGGCCGTGTCGCGGACGTTCACGCATTCCGGCTCGACGCCGATCGTGAAGGCGTTGAAGTTGCACCGTCCGGTCTGCGGCGAGATGCCGTTGATGAAGGCGTCGCCGTTCACGTTGAACGTCCGCTGGCCGTGATAGCCGAACAGCGTACCGGCATCGGCGAAGAGCGCGCCCTTCAGGCCCAGGTCCCGCGGGACGGCAGGAAGCGGGAACTGCACTTCCAGCGTACCGCCGACATAAGTCGAGCCGCCGATCGCGTTCGAGCGGGCGTCGGCGATGCCGACGTCGCGCGGACCGATGCCGTTCGGCGCGAAGCCGCGGACCAGCGACGGACCGAGGAAGAACTGGTCGGTCACCCGCAGCGGATCGTTGTTCAGGGCGCTGATATGGCCGCCCTGGAAGCGAACGAAGCCCACCACGTCCTCGAAGAGTTCCTTGTAGTACCGCGCATCGGCGGTCACGCGGAAGAACTTCGAGTCGCCGCCGAGGCCCGCCACGTCGGGCTTCAGCTCGGCGTAGAGGCCGTTGCGCGGGGCGCCGATTACGTCGAGCGTCGAGTAGGCGAGCGTCAGGCCGGCCAGCGAGGTCAGCGTGTTGCCCTGCGAACCCTTGATGGCGATGGAGGCTTCGCCATCATACGCACAGTTCGGGTAGACCGCCTGGCCGCCGATGTTCCGGCCGGTGTTCGGGTCGATCGTGCCCGCACCGTAGGTCGCCGTGTAGCCGGGGATCGGCACCGAGCAGTCGTTGTACGGCCGCTTCAGGGTGTTCGGGACCTTCAGCTCGGTGTTGTACACCGAGTAGCGCAGCGTGATGCCGAACTCTTCGGTGATCGGCAGGCCGAGGCGCAGCTGGCCGCCGTACACCGTGGTCTCGTAGCGCGAGTACCGGGTCAGGTCGGAATACTTGTAGAAGGCGTCGAAGCCGGCGGCGAGGCGGTAGCCGAGGAAGTACGGCTCGGTGAACGAGAAGTCGACGCCGCGCGAGTACTGGCCACCCGTGCCGGCGAGGCGGACGTACTGGCCGCGGCCGAGGAAGTTCGACTCGGAGACCGAGACCTCGCCGATGATGCCGTCCTGGGTGGAGTAGCCGCCCGCCACCGAGAACGAGCCCGTGGGCTGATCCTCGACATCGATGTTGATCACCACGCGGTCGGGAGCGGAGCCCGGCTCGTTCGAGAAGCGGACCTTCTTGAAGAAGCCCAGCCCGTTCAGCCGACGCTCGGCCCGGTCGGTGAGGACGCGGTTGTAAGCGTCGCCCTCGGCGATATCGAGCTCGCGGCGGATGACGTAGTCGCGGGTGCGGGTGTTGCCGCGGATGTTGATGCGCTCGACGTAGACGTGCGGGCCATCCTCGACCACGAAGCCGAGGGAGACCTGATGGGTCACCGGGTCGCGCTGGCCGGTGGGGCGGACCTGCGCGAACGGATAGCCGGCGCGGTTCACCTCGCGGGTGACATTGTTGAGCGTCTTCTCCACGTCGTCGGCGTTGTAGATGTCGCCCACGGAGGCCGAGACGTTGCCGTCGAGACGGGTGGTGTCGAGGCCCGGCAGGCGCGAATCCACCGAGACCGCACCGACCTTGTACTGCTCGCCCTCGTTCACCGTGATGGTGATGACGTAGCCGGAGGAGTCACCCTCGACGTAGCGCGCGTCGGCGCTGACCACCTGGAAGTCGGCGTAGCCATTCTTCAGGTAGTAGCGGCGGACCTGATCGAGGTCGGTGGTGATACGATCGGGATCGTAGACGTCGGAGGTCTTGATGAACGAGAGGAAGTTCATCTCCGAGGAGCTCATGAGCCCCTTCAGCGTCCGGTCGGAATACGCGTTGTTGCCGACGAAGTTGATCGAGATGATGCCGGTCTTGTCGCCCTCGTCGACCTGATAGATCACGTCGACGCGGCCGTTGGGCAGGTCGACGGTCCGGTAGGTCACCTTGGCGGTGCCGCGGCCGAAGCGCTTGTACACGTCGCGGATGCGCGCGAGGTCGGCGTTGACGATCGCCTCGCTGTAGGGGCCGCGGGCCTTGGCCTCGACGAGGCTCTCGAGGGTGGCCTTCTCGACCTTCTTGTTGCCCTCGAAGACAACGCGGTTGATCAGGTTGTTCTCGCGTACGGTGACCACCGTGCGCCCCCCGGACTGCGCGACGCGCACGTCCGAGAACATGCCGCTCGCCAGCAGGTTGCGCCGAGCCTCCTCGGCGGATCCGGACGCCGTCCCGGTCACGTAGGACCGGATCGTGTCGGCATCGACGCGCTGGTTGCCCTGGACGACGATCTGCTGCGCCTGGGCGGCCCCGCTCAGGACGACGCCAAGACCCGCAGTGACTAGGACGATGGTTTTCCGCACCGACTTACGTCGGTGCTTCCCCGTCAACGACATCATGCAATCGCCCGTTTCTGTTCTGGTCGCGGGGGTTAGCCCGTCACGAGCGACCGTTGATCGGCCGTCCCGTCACCTGGTCCAAGCGTGGCTTCGGTCCAAGCGTAGCTCTTAGCGGGATTCCCCTGCCAAGCAAACGCGCGGGAGGCCATCGTCAGGGGATTTTGGGGGGTCGTGGCCTTCGCGCCACTTAACGCTGCACCCAGCCGGCGGGCAAACCACGGATCGTGGTGAACCGCACGTAAACAACTGCGCCCGCAGCCCTTTTCCAGACTGCGTGCGCCGCCGTTCACCGTGTTTTAACCGAGATCGGCGTCACCGCCGCGTCCCCAAGCGGGCGCTCTGCGGGCGGGATCGCGGCAGGAATGGGGCATCCTTTCCGGTGGAGACCGGAACCGACGTCGGATCACCGGCGCCAGCCCTCGACCCCGACGGATCAGGTGTTCCGCCAGGACGCGCCGAGATTGAGGATGTCGTTCCAGGCCGCGAACAGCATCAGCATCAGGACCAGGGCGAGGCCGATCCGGAAACCGATCTCCTGGGCCCGCTCGCTGAGCGGCCGGCCGCGGACGACCTCGAAGGCGTAGAACAGCAGGTGGCCGCCATCGAGCAGGGGCACTGGGAAGAGGTTCAGAAGGCCGATCGACACCGAGAGCAGCGCGATGAGGCCGACGAGGCCGCCGACGCCGCCGGTCTTGGCGACCTCGCCCGAGACGCGGGCGATCCCGATCGGGCCGGACAGCTGATCGGCCGACTCGCGGCCAGTGACGAGCTTCCCGAGATACGAGAAGGTCCGCTCGACGACGAAGTAGGTCTCCTTGACCCCGAGGTTCAGCGAGTCGAGCGGCCCGTAGCGGACGAGCCGCGCCTCCGAGCCGGCGGGCGACCGGATGCCGAGGCGTCCGATCCGGTGACGGCCGAAGGGTGTCTTCTCCTCGAAGGTGGCCGGGGTCGCCTGGATGGTGATCGGTTGCGCCTCGCGCTCCACCGTGAAGGTCAGCGGCGTTCCGGCGCTGCCCGTGACGGTGCGGTACATGGCATTGAAGTCGCCGATCTTCTCGCCGTCGATGGCGGTGATCACGTCGCCCGGCTGGAAGCCGGCCTGGGCCGCGACGCTGTTGGGCTCCACCGACGAGACCCGGGCGGGCAGCTCGTAGCGGCCCCCGAGCCAGATCGCGCCGGCGAACAACAGGATCGCCAGGATGAAGTTCGCCACCGGTCCCGCGGCGACGATCGCGGCGCGCTTGGCCACGGGCTGGGTCGGGAAACTGATCGCCCGCTCCTGCGGGCTCATCCGGGCGACCGTTTCCGGGTCGGGCATGCTGGCGCCGTTGGCGTCGCCGTGGAACTTCACGTAGCCGCCGAGCGGGATGGCGCAGAGCTTCCAGCGCGTGCCGCGGCGGTCGTTGAAGCCGAACAGTTCCGGGCCGAAGCCGAGCGAGAAAGCGTGGACGCCGACGCCGCACCAGCGTCCGACCAGGAAGTGGCCCATCTCGTGCACGAACACCACGACGGTGAGCACGAACAGGAACGGGATCACGGCGCCGAAGAAGCCGCCGGCGGTCCCGCCCATCGCGTTGAGGAAGTCCATGAGCCGTTTCCTGGCCGTATCCGCGCCGGCCTTGCGGGCCGACTATCCAGCCTGTTTAGCAGATCGGTGCGGCCGACTGCCAACGCAATCCCGTGCGCCGGTCGCGAAGGTCACGCGGCCGAGGGCCCGACAGTTCGGCTCCTGCTGTCAGGCCGGGTGATGTCCCCGCAATCCCCGCTGTCGCGGTGGCGCCCCGCTCAGTGACCGCCGCCGCCGCCCGCCGCCTGCGGGCGCCGGACCAGCGGAACCGCGCAGGCCATCGCCAGGAACAGCACGGTCAGGGTCAGAAACAGGTCCTCGAAAGCCATCACCAGGCCCTGGATCCTGACCGTGTTGGTCATGGCCTTCAGCGCCATGCCGGGGGCCGCGCTGCCGAAGGAGTCGAAGCCGCGCTGCAGGGAGTCGAGCCGTTCCACCGCGGCTGTGCTGGCCCAGGTGAAGCGCTCGTGTAGCCGGGCGAGGTGCAGGTCCCACCGGTCGTTCAGCAGCGTGTTGATCAGGGCGAGACCCACCGCGCCGCCGAGGTTGCGCGTCAGGTTGTAGAGCCCGGAGGCGTTCTTCATCCGGGCCGGCGGGAGCGTACCCAGGGCGATGTTGTTGATCGGGATCATGCACAGCATCAGCGAGCAGCCGCGCAGCACCTGCGGCAGCAGCAGTTCCCAGAAGTCCCAGTCCTTGGTGAGGCCGGTGACGATCCAGGTGCCGCAGGCGAATCCCGCGAATCCGATCCCCATCATGAGGCGGGGATCGACCTTGCCGGAGAATCGTCCGGCGATCGGCGCGGTGGCGAACATGCACAGGCCGGAGACGAACATCGTCTCGCCGATCATCAGCGCCGAGTAGCCCCGCACGCGCGCGAGGTAGACCGGATAGACGTAGGTCAGCCCGTAGAGGCCGATGCCCAGCACGAAGCTCGCGACGCAGCCGCTGGCGAAGTTCCGGTCGGAGAAGGCGCGCAGGTCGACGATCGGTTGCGGCGCCGTGAAGGCGCGCCAGAAGAACAGCACCCCTGATGCGGCGCAGATGATCGCGCAGGCGAAGACCGCCTCGTCCTGCAGCCAGTCGTGGTTCGGCCCCTCCTCCAGGACGTATTCGAGGCAGCCGAGGAACCCCGCCATGAAGGCGAGGCCGGCCCAGTCGAAAGATTTCAGCAGGCCGTAATTCGGCTTGTCGAAATCCACCAGCATCCAGGTCGAGACGGTCACGAAGATGCCCGGCACGACGTTGATCAGGAACAGCCAGTGCCAGGACATCAGGTCGGTGAGATACCCGCCGACCGTGGGACCGATGGTCGGCGCCAGCGTCGCCACCAGCCCGATCATCGGCGACACGATGGTCCGCTTCGAGGGCGGAAAGATCGTGAAGGCGGCGGCGAAGACGGTCGGGATCATGCCGCCGCCGATGAAGCCCTGGAGCGCGCGCCAGACGATCATCTCGCCGATGGACGAGGAGGTCGCGCACATCAGGCTCATGACGGTGAAGCCGCCCGCCGAGATGGCGAACATCCAGCGGGTCGACAGCACCCGCGACAGCGTCCCGGAGAGCGGGATCGAGATGACCTCGGCGATGAGGTAGCTGGTCTGGACCCAGGGGATCTCGTCGCCCGAGGCCGAGAGGCCGGCCTGGATCTCGTTGAGGGAAGCCGAGACGATCTGGATGTCGAGGATCGCCATGAACATCCCGAAGACCATGCAGAGGAACGCGATCAGACGGCGGCGATCCATCGGCGGATCGGCCGCGGGAGCCTGTATCCCGGCCGGCCCGGTGGCGGCAGCGGCGGACACGGCGCGCCTCAGCGGCTTGCGGTGGTGACCGGCCGCTCGCCGGCGGCCCGGTCAAGCACCGAACGGTCCGCGCCGGCGCGCGTATCGACCCGCACCACCGCCGAGAGGCCGGGCCGCAGCAGGCCCTCGCGGGCGACGGTCTCGGGCACGCGGACGCGAACCGGCAGGCGCTGGACGATCTTGGTGAAGTTGCCGGTGGCATTGTCGGGCGGCAGCAGGCTGAACACGGAGCCGGAGGCCGGCGAGAAGGATTCCACCACGCCCTCGATCTCCCGGTCCGGATAGGCGTCGATCGTCACCGTGACCGGCTGGCCGGGGCGCATGCGCTGAACCTGGGTCTCCTTGAAGTTCGCGTCGATGCGCACGCTCTGTAGCGGCACCAGTGCGGCGATCCGGGTGCCCGGCGCGACGTAGGCGCCCGCCTCCACCGCCTTGTTGCCCACCACGCCGTCGAAGGGCGCGCGGATCGCCGTGAAGCCGAGGTCGCGGCTGGCCCGGTCGACGGCGGTGCGCAGCTCCGTCGCGAGGCTCTCGGCCTCGCGCCTCTGCGCCAAGAGGACGTCGACGTTGGCGCGGGCCGCGACCAAGCCGGCCTCCATCGCCTTGACGGAAGCCTCGGTCCGGTCACGGTCGGCCCGGGTCTGATCGATGCGCGACTTGGCGACGTAATCCGCCTGCATCTGCGTCGCCCGGGCGAAATCCGCCTGGGCCCGGACGGCATCGGCGCGGGTCGCGTCGAGCTGCGCGGCGGCCTGGGCGACCTGCGCCTGCGCGGCCTCGGCCTGACGGGCGATCCGCTGGATGGTGCTCTCCTGCGTGGCGAGCTTGTCCTGCGCCGCCTGGAGCGCAAGGCGGTAATCGCCGTCGTCGAGCTTGGCGATGATGTCGCCCTTCTTGACCGAGAGGCCGTTCACGACCGGGACGGCCTCGAGATAACCCGAGACCTTCGCGGCCAGGACCGAGATGTCCGCCTGAACGTAGGCGTCGTCCGTCGCGATGAAGAATCGCCCGACCGTCCACCATTGCCATCCCGCATAGGCGCCGCCGCCGAGGGCGAGAGCCAGGGCGGCGAGCAGGACGGCCCGGCGGAGCGGACGCTTGCGCGCCGGCGCGAGGCCCGTTTGCGCCGGAGCCGCCACCGGCGGTGAGACGGCCGCGGGCCGGGCCGGCGTCTCGGCGCGCTCGTCGTCGCCAAGGTCGACCACCGGGGTCGGCCGATCGGCATCCTCGCGCAGGGACATTTCGAAGCCTCGCTGAATGACCGAACCGTTCGGTCAACAAAGCGGACGCGCCTTGACGCAAATCCGAATTGGCCGCAGGTTATGTTGACCGAACGGTTCGGTCAAGCAGGGCGGCGTCTCGGACGCTGGCGGGACGATGGCGCAGGGTGCAGCTTTGGAGCGGGGTACAACCGCACAAGAGAGTGACAAGCGCCGCCAAATCTTGGAGGGCGCGCGGACCGTCTTCCTCTCGGCCGGCTACGACGGGGCGAGCATGGGCGAGATCGCCCGCGCCGCCGGCGTCTCGAAGGGCACCCTCTACGTCTATTTCGACAGCAAGGAAGCGCTGTTCGAGGCCCTGATCCTTCAAGAGAAGATCAGCTTGGCCGAGACTTTGTTCACCTTCGACCCGGAGGATACCGATATTCCCGCCGTCCTCACCCGCCTCGGGATGAGCTTCCTCGCCGAGATGTCCCGGCCGGAGCACATCTCGGTGCATCGCATGGTGATCGGCGTCTGCGAGAAGTTTCCGCATTTCGGGCAGGTCTACTACGAGGCCGGCCCGGCCCGCGGCGTGGCGCGGCTGGCGGCCTATCTCGACGTGCAGGTGAAAGGCGGCCGGCTGCGCATCGCCGACACGACCCTCGCGGCCCAGCACTTCCTGCATCTCTGCCTGGCCGGTCTGCTCACGCGCATGCTGTTCGCCGCCGGAGGCGATGCGAACGAGGCGCGAAGACGCTTCCAGACCGCCGAGGCGGTGCGGGTATTCCTCGCCGCCTACGCGCCGGTGCGCTGAGGCGCGACCGCCGCTCCTAACCCGCGGCGCGCAGCTCCGGCAGGGCTTCGGCGCTCCAGACCCGCACGTGGGCGTCGATGGCGAGGGCCTCGTCCACGTCGGCCGGCGCGCTCCGGTACTGCCCGGCGAAGTGTGAGCAGGCGCGCTCGACCAAGTCGTTGATCCCGTAGAAACCGATCCGGCCCGCGATGAAGGCCGCCACCGCGATCTCGTTGGCCGCGTTCATCACGGTCGGCGCCGCGCCGCCGGCAGCCAGCGCCGCCCGGGCGATCCGCAGGCACGGGAACCGCGCCTCGTCCGCCGCCTCGAAGGTCAGCGACCCGAGCTTCACGAGGTCGAGGGGGCGCCCCCGCTCGATGGTGAGCCGGTCGCCGAGCCCGAGGCAGTGGGAGATCGGCACCCGCATGTCGGGCAGCGCCAGTTCGGCGGTCACGGCGCCGTCGAGCCAGTAGACCATCCCGTGGATCACCGATTGCGGGTGCACCACGACGTCGAGGCGCTCGGGCTCGATGCCGAACAGGTGGTGCGCCTCGATCAGCTCGAGGCCCTTGTTCATCAGGCTCGCCGAATCGATGTTGATCTTCATGCCCATCGACCAGGTCGGATGGGCGGCGGCCTCGGCGGCCGAGGCGGCGGCGATCCGCTCCCGGGTCCAGGTGCGGAACGGGCCGCCCGAGGCCGTGATCATCATGGTGCGGACGTCGGTGAGCGGCCGCCCGGCGAGCGCTTGGCTCAGGGCGTCGTGCTCGGAATCCATCGGCAGGATCGTGGCGCCGTAGCGCGCAGCGTCGCGCATGAAGGCGTCGCCGGCGCAGACGAGGCTTTCCTTGTTGGCGAGCGCGACCGTCCGGCCCAGCCGGAGCGCCGCGTGGGTCGACTTCAGCCCGGCGGCGCCGCTCACGGCCGCCACGACGATGTCGGCATCCCGGGCGGCAGCCTCCATGACCGCGCCCTCCCCCGCCCCGTTGGGGATCCCGGATCCCGACAGGGCCTCGGCGAGCGCCGGGCCGGCGGATTCGTCGGCGAGGGCCGCGAAGGAGGCGTTCAGCTCGCGTGCGACCTTGGCCAGGGCGACGGGATCCTTGCCGGCGACCAGGGCGCCGACGCGGAACCGGTCGGCATGCTGGGCGAGCAGGTCGGCGGTGGAGCGGCCGATCGAGCCGGTGGCGCCAAAGACGGTGACGATCTGGGTCACGGGTTCAACTCCCTCATCGTCACGCGATCAGACCGCCCCCGCGCAGGGCGAGATAGAGGGCCGCCAGCACGGCGACCGCGAAGAATCCGTCGAGCCGGTCCATGACGCCGCCATGGCCCGGGATGATCTTGCCGGAATCCTTCACGCCGTAGCGGCGCTTGAGGCCCGACTCGATGAGATCGCCAGCCTGGCTCAGGACCGAGGCGAGCGCGCTCACGCCGGCCACCACCGGCAGGGACGCGGCACTGGGCAGAGGCATTCCGGTGAGGTCAGCGACCACCGGGACCAGGGTCCCTGCCGCAACAGCGCCCAGCAGGCCCCCGAGGGCCCCAGACCACGTCTTGTTGGGCGACACCCGGGGCATCAGCTTCGGGCCGCCGATCTTCCGGCCGGCGAAGTAGGCGGCGATATCGGTGGACCAGACCACCGCGAACATCCAGGCCGGCCCGACAAGACCAATGGCGGGATCGTCGCGCAGGGCCACCGGCACCGCCGCGATCGCGGCCGCACCGAGCAAGCCGACGAAGGCGCGGAGCCTACCGCGCCCGGTCCGTGCCACCGTCGCGCAGGCGGCGGCTCCCAGCAGCAGCACCGCGATGCAGGCGGGTGCCGGAGCTTCGCCGCGCTGGCAGAGCAGCAGCGCGCCCAGCGTCGCTGCACCGAGGGCGATCAACACCTCGCGGGGCTCGGTGCGGCTCATCACCATCCACTCGGCGAAGCCGATGATTCCGGCGGCGAGCCAGATCCCCGCAAAGGGCCAGCCCCCATAGACCAGGGCGGCCAGCACGCCGGCTCCGAGCACGAGGCCCGACGCGACGCGCAGCCAGAGTTCACGCCGCCCCTTGGGACGCGCGGCCGGAGCGGCAGCGGAGGTCACGCGGGTCTCGGCCTGTGCCTCAGACCTGCATGATTTCCTTCTCCTTGGAGGCCAGCACGCCGTCGATCTCGGCGATGGTCTGGTCCGTCGCCTTCTGCACGTCGGTGGCCTGACGCTTCTCGTCGTCCTCCGAGATAGCGCTGTCCTTCAGGAGCTTCTTGAGGTGGTCGAGGCCGTCCCGGCGGACGTGACGGACGGCGACGCGGGCCTCCTCGGTATACTTGTGGGCGACCTTGACCATCTCCTTGCGGCGCTGCTCGTTCATCTCTGGGATGCGCAGGCGGATGGTCTGGCCCTCGGTCTGGGGGTTGAGGCCCAGATCGGATTCGCGGATCGCCTTCTCGACGGCCGTGACCATGCTGCGGTCCCAGACGGAGATGGACAGGAGCCGGGGCTCCGGCACGCTGACGGTGGCGACCTGCGCCATCGGCATCATCGAGCCGTAGGCATCGACCTGGATCGGGTCGAGCAGCGAGGGCGTGGCGCGCCCGGTGCGCAGCGACCCGAGGTCCTTCGAGAGCGAGGACACCGCGCCCTGCATGCGGCGCTTGATGTCGTTGAGGTCGAATTCCGGTGTGGCCATGATGGTCGTCCCGACACGTCTGACGTCGTCTTGAGCCCGGCGCGGGCAATCGCGGCCTCAATGGACGAATTTTTTCGGGGCCGCAAACCGTCTTCCGCTCGTCGGGAGCTCAGGCAGGGTGCAACCGGTGGAACGGGCGGGTGTGACGCCTAGGCTCCTCGCCGCAGGCGCCAACAGGCGGATCTCCCCGTGCCAGCCGCCCTCGTCCGAGGCACCCGGAGCGCGCCAGAACCTCGGAATCCTGTCCCGGACTTCCGCGCTACCAGGCGTCCGGATCCCTGAGCCCGCCTCAGATCGTGGCCCGTGCAAGAGCTGTCATCGGACCTTGCCCCATTACGCCGTCCGCCCGCTCGGGAGGATGGCCTCGCACCGCGCGGGTGGAGTTGACCCGTCAGGGGGCCACGAGGGTCGAGGGTGCCTCACCCGACAGGATCGTGGCGATCGAGCTCGGGGGGTGGAGGGAGCCGACCAGGATCGACAGCCGGCTCTCGCGGGCCAGGGCGAAAGCGGCGGTGTCCATCACCTTGAGGTCGCGGGCGATGGCCTCGTCGTGGGTGATGCGATCGTAGCGCGTGGCGGTCGGATCCTTCTTGGGATCGGCCGAGTAGACACCGTCGACCTGCGTCGCCTTCAGCACCGCGTCGCAGCGCAGCTCGGCGGCGCGGAGGACCGCGGCGGTATCGGTCGTGAAGAACGGGTTGCCGGTGCCGCCGGCCAGGACCACGACCTGGCCCTTGTCGAGATGGTGCAGGGCCGGCTGGCGGGCATAGGTCTCGCAGATCGTCGGCATCGACACCGCCGACATCGTCCGGGCCTGGACGCCCGCTGCGTTGAGCGCCGTTTCGATGGCCAGGGAGTTCATCACGGTGGCCATCATGCCGAGCGAATCTCCGGTGGCCCGGTCGATCCAGCCGGCCGCCGAGATCCGCGCGCCGCGGATCATGTTGCCGCCGCCCACCACGATGGCGATCTCGGCCCCCGCCTCGATGGTGCGGGCGATGTCCTCGGCTAGAGCCGCCAGCGTCGGCGGGTGCAGCCAGTAGCCGTCCGGGGCGGCCAGAGCCTCGCCCGACAGCTTCAGCAGAATTCGGCGAAACGGTGTCGTATCCGGCATCGGGCTTTCCGGCTCCATCCCGCTCCGCGCAAGCGGGAGGCTTCTACGTCAGGGACAGGAGCCGCGTCGAGGGGTTCGAATCGATCCCGTCGGCTGAGGCGCGACAACGCGCCCCCCGAATGCACCGATGAGCGGGCGATCCGCTCTCAGGTGAGGCGCCGGCATGACCAACGGCATGCCGGCGCCCGATTTCAGCTGCCGGTCAGGACTCCCACGGCACCGAGGACGGTCATGACGAGGCCGGACGCGAACACGCCGATCATCAGGTAGGAGAAGGGTTTCAAAGGCATACACACGATGTAGCGCAGTGCCGCAAAACGGCGTGTGCGCCGCAACACGATGCGGAGCGGAACGTCTCCGGGAGGCGGAAAACGAGAAACCCCGCCCGGGGAGCGCCGGACGGGGTCGATAGCGTCAGGGCCCGGCCGCGGCCGGGCGTCCTCCGTCAGGCGCGGCCGGCCTGCTGGGCAACCTCGGTGGCGAAGTCAGGCCCCTCTTCCTTCTCGATGCCCTCGCCCAGCGCGTAGCGGACGAAGCCCGTCAGGGCGACCGGGCCGCCGACCTTGGAGCCGGCCTCCTTAAGGACCTGGCTGACCGTCTTCGAGCCATCGTGCACGAAGGGCTGCTCCAGGAGTGTGACCTCCTTGTAGTAGCTCTTCAGGCCGCTCTCGATGATCTTCGCGAGGACGTAGTCCGGCTTGCCGGCGTTCTTCTCGCGCAGGATGTTGGACTCGCGCTCCACCGTGGCGGTGTCCACGCCCGAGGCATCGAGCGCCACCGGGTTGGTCGCCGCGACGTGCATGGCGATCTGGCGACCGAGCGTTGAGAGCGCGTCGACATCGCCCTCGGACTCGAGCGCGACGAGCACGCCGATCTTGCCGAGACCCTCGGAGATCTGGCTATGCACGTAAGAGGCGATCACGCCCTTCTTCACCTGGAGCTTGGCGACGCGGCGCAGGTTCATGTTCTCGCCGATGGTGGCGATCAGAGCCTGTAGCTTCTCCGAGACGGTCTCGGTGGCGCCCGGGAAGTGGGCGGCCTGGAGACCTTCCAGAGTGCCGTCGGTGTTGAGCGCGATCTTGGTGGCCTCGCGGGCGAAGGCCTGGAATGCGTCGTTGCGGGCGACGAAGTCGGTCTCGGAGTTCACCTCGACGACCGCGGCGTGATGACCGGCCGACTCGACCGCGACCAGGCCCTCGGCCGCGACGCGGCCGGCCTTCTTGGCCGCCTTGGCGAGACCCTTCTTGCGCAGCCAGTCGACGGCGGCCTCGATGTCGCCCTGCGTCTCGTTGAGCGCGCCCTTGCAGTCCATCATGCCGGCGCCGGTCTTCTCCCGGAGCTCCTTCACCATCGCGGCGGTGATGTTGGCCATGGCGGTCCCTTTCGTACGGTCTGGATGAGAGAGGCCCGGCGCGCGGGTGAGCGGCCGGGCCCGGTATGGCTGGAACCGCGACAGCCCGATGACGGGGCCGCCGCGACATCCCCGATGGATCAGGCCGCGGCAGCGGCCTCGACGAAGCCGCGGGCCTGCGAGACCCACGAATCACGGTCGATGCGGCCGTTGAGCTTCAGGTCGGCATCGACCTTGGCGACGTCCTCGGCGGTCATCGCGGCAAGCTGCCAGTAGTGATAGATGCCGGCATCGTTGAGCTTCTGCACGATCTGCGGGCCGGCGCCGTTGAGCTTGGTCAGGTCGTCCGGCGCGCCGCGCGGGGCGGCGAGCAGCTCGAAATGCTCGGTCGACTCGGCGAGCATCGCCACGTCGGCCGGATCGAGGGCGTCGGACTCGACCGAGACGGCCGCGTCGTCGTTCGCCGGCAGCTCCTCAGCCATCGGCTCCTCGGAGGCGCCGAGGTCCATGCCCGACGAGCCCTGGGCACGCGAGATGCCGTCGATGGCGGCCTTGGCGATCAGGTCGCAGTACAGCGCGATGGCCCGGCCCGCGTCGTCGTTGGCGGGGACGATGTGGGTGATGCCGTCCGGATTGCAGTTGGTGTCGACGATCGCGGCCACCGGGATCCCGAGGCGGTTCGCCTCCTTGATCGCCAGTTGCTCCTTGTTGGTGTCGATCACGAACAGCAGGTCGGGCACGCCGCCCATATCCTTGATGCCGCCCAGCGCCTTCTCGAGCTTCTCCTTCTCACGGGAGAGCATCAGGCGCTCCTTCTTGGTGAGGCCCGGACCGCCGGTCTCCAGGGTCTCGGTGACCTTCCGCAGGCGCGAGATCGAGCCCGAGATGGTCTTCCAGTTGGTGAGCATGCCGCCCAGCCAGCGGGAGTTGACGTAGTACTGGGCCGAGCGCTTGGCCGCCTCGGCGATCGTGTCGGCCGCCTGGCGCTTGGTGCCGACGAACAGCACGCGGCCGCCCTTGGCGACGGTGTCGCTCACCGCCTGCAGCGCCGTGTGCAGCGCCGGGACGGTCTGGGCGAGGTCGATGATGTGGATGTTGTTGCGCGTGCCGAAGATGTACGGCTGCATCTTCGGGTTCCAGCGGTGGGACTGGTGACCGAAATGGGCGCCCGCCTCGAGGAGCTGACGCATAGAAAAGTCGACGGCCATGTCTTTGTACTCTCCGGTTGGATCCGCCGCGGAGGGATGCAGCCGGCCGAAATCTCGGACGACCACCGGAAACGCCTCATTCAGGCATGAGGCCGGCTCCGCGTGTGGGATAGGCGGGCGCTTAGCAGAGGGCGGGTGCGAAGGCAAGGCGCGGAGCGGTGCCGCGTTCCGCACCCGCCATGACGGGCCGGGGTCCGGTCGCGACGGGTCCAGTGCCGGGCCTCCGATCGCCGTCCAGTGCGGTTCGGCTGTCCCGGAAGGGAAGCGGGAGCGCCGCGTCCCCGTCCCTTGCCGGGCACCTGCAGCGTCCGCGGAATGCGAACCGGGTCTAGCAGGAGAGCCGTCGCGATGCCGCCTCCATTCACCACCGCGGAGAGGTTTCACGGCGCGCAGCGCGGCGCCGGCGGTCGCGATGGTGGACGCCGTGACCGTCGCGGTCGACGCTCCGGGACGCGTCTAGACCCCTCCAGTGGAACGGAGAGCTCTTACCGCACCGAGCGGAGGTCTTAGCGAAGCCAAGGCCGGGGCGGCGCGCCCGGCGCTCTCGCCCGGTGCTCACCCGGACGCGTCACAATCCCGCGAACACCGCCGCCACATCGGCGGCGGTCATGACGCGATAGCCCCCCGCCGCCAGATCCGTCGGCAGGGCGAGACCGCCGACCCGGTCCCGATGCAGGGCCGTGACGTGGTTGCCCACGGCGGCGAACATCCGGCGAACCTGATGGTAGCGGCCCTCGGTCAGCGTCACCGCGCAGTGCGTTTCATCCTCGACATCGAGACCCACCGGCAGCAGCGGGCGCTCCTCGCCCTCCAGCATCAGCGTCCCCGAGGCGAAGACCCCGGCCTCCCGGCCGCTCAGCGGTCGGTCGAGAGTC
Source organism: Methylobacterium sp. E-046 (assembly GCF_022829625.1). Lineage (NCBI taxonomy): Bacteria > Pseudomonadati > Pseudomonadota > Alphaproteobacteria > Hyphomicrobiales > Methylobacteriaceae > Methylobacterium > Methylobacterium sp. E-046. The sequence goes on from NZ_JAKSYP010000288.1 coordinate 89,435, forward strand.
ACGCGGTAGCGCTTCGCCACGCTGGCCTTCGGGCTGATGATCCGGTGCAGGAGCGCGCCGTCATCGGTGAGGAGCAGCAGGCCCGACGTGTCCTTGTCGAGCCGCCCGACCGTCGAGAGCGGCGGGTCGCGGCGGCGCCAGCGCTCGGGCAGAAGCCCGTAGACCAGCGGACCCGCCTCCTTGTGCGAGCAGGTCACGCCCAGAGGCTTGTGAAGCATGAGGCAGAGGCCAGGCAGCGGATCGAGGGGCACCCCGTCGATCGTCAGTCGCTGCGGCAGATCCGGATCGAGGGGGATCCGATCGCCGGCCTCCGGCCATTCCGCGCCGTCGAGGCGGATCGCGCCGGACCGGGCGAGGCCCTGGATCTCGCGCCGCGAGCCGTAGCCGAGATTGGCCAGCAGCTTGTCGAGCCGGACCGATTTTGCCGCGCTCACCGGCGCGCCTCGTAGACGCGGTAGCCGTTCGCCTGCACGGCGACGGTGACGGCCCGGAACACCTCGCGCAGAGCGGCCTCGTAGGACAGGTGCGCGTTGGCCACCATCCAGAGCGTGCCGCCCGGCCGCAGCACCTCGCGAGCCCGCGCGATGAACGCTCGCCCGAGGGACGGGTCCTCGGCACCGCCCTCGTGGAAGGGTGGATTGGTGACGACGAAATCGAGAAGATCTGGCACCACGTCGGGCGCGCGCACATCCGCCCAGTGGATCGTCGCGCGCGGGTCGGCGACGTTGCGGCGCGCCATCTCGACGGCCCGTCGGTCGATCTCCACCAGCGTCACCGCAGTCACCGCGTCGGACGCGAGCACCGCCCTGGACAGGATGCCCAGGCCGCAACCGAAATCGGCACCCCGGCCCTTCAAGACCGGCAGATTTGCCAGGAGAAGCGCCGTGCCGGGATCCAGCCGGTCCCAGGAGAAGATACCGGGTTGGGTGCACAGGGCGAGGTTGTCCACGTGGCGCGGACCGCCCTCGTCGATCGCCTCGGCGAGGCCGGCGGGATCCTGCGGGCGCTCGGTCGTGCAGATCCGGTGATGCCGGCGCGGCTGATCGGCGGCCACGCAGCCGAAAGTCGCCAGTTCCTTGGCCAAGCGGGTGCCGCCCCGGTCCTTCGGCGCCAGGGCGACCATGCGCCCGCCCGGCCCAAGGGCACGCAGGACCTGGGCGAGCACGTAGCGCCGCTCGATCGTGCCGGGCGGCGCCAGCACGGTGGCGGCGTCGAGGCTGTTCTCGGACAAATCCTCCAACCGGGCCGCGCCGGGGATCAGGGGAGAGTACTGGACGGCATCGCCGGGAACCTCGGCGAGGTCCATCGGCGGCAAGCCGTAGACGGCATGTCGCATGAAGGGTTCGGGATCTGGAGGGCCGATTCCGGAACGCGAATCCGCGGCGGAGCGGGGCAGACCCGCGCCCGACTCGGTTCATCCGGGGGAACGCCGCGCCTTATACCGAAACGCACCGGGATGCCCAGCCTTCCGGGCGCGGGCCGCCAAGTCAGCCGCGGGGAAATTCCAGGCCCATCTCGCGGTAGCGGGCCGGATCGTCGGCCCAGTTCTCCCGCACTTTCACGTGCAGGAACAGGTGGACCCTGGCGTCGGCCGCCTCGGCGATCTCGACCCGGGCCGCCTGCCCGATCGCCTTGATGGTCTGGCCGCCCTTGCCGAGGACGATCGAGCGCTGGCTCTCCCGCTCGACGAAGATCGTCTGCTCGATCCGCACCGACCCGTCGGGCCGGATCTGCCACTGGTCGGTCTCCACCGTGGAGCGGTAGGGCAGTTCCTCGTGCAGCCGGTCGTAGATCTTCTCGCGGGTGATCTCGGCCGCCAGCATGCGCAGGGGCGCGTCCGAGACCTGATCCTCCGGGTAGAGCCAGGGTCCCGGCGGCATCCGGGCCGCGAGAGCCCGCCGCAGGTCCGCCACGCCATCGCCCTTCAGAGCCGAGATCATGAAGGTCTCGGCGAAGGGCGAGACGGCGTTGAGCTTGGCGGCGAGATCGAGCAGCCGCTCCCGTGGGATCAGATCGATCTTGTTGAGGATCAGCATCTTCTCGCGCTTCACCTCGCCGAGCCGCCCGAGGACCGCCTCTACCTCCTGATCGATGCCCTTGCGCGCATCCACCAGCAGGCAGACCGCGTCGGCGTCGGCGGCGCCGCTCCAGGCGGAGTGCACCATCGCCCGGTCGAGGCGGCGCTTGGGCGCAAAGATGCCGGGCGTGTCGACCAGGATCACCTGGGCCGAGCCCTCGATGAGGATTCCCCGCACCAGCGCCCGGGTCGTCTGAACCTTGCGGGAGACGATCGAGACCTTCGTGCCCACGAGGCTGTTCAGGAGGGTCGACTTGCCGGCGTTCGGCACGCCGATCAGCGCGACGAAGCCCGCCCTGGCGTCGGCGGGCGTGCCCGGAAGCGCCGATGGGTCGCGCGCCGCCTCGGAGGTCAGCGCATCGTCGGGGCCGTCCTGCTCGTGCCCGTCCTGCTTGTCCTGCTCGTGCGCGTTCATGCTGTCTCCGTGGACCCCACCTCCGGCGAGGCCCCAATGCCCTCCCGCTCCAACAGCGCCTGGGCGGCGGCCTGTTCGGCAATTCGCTTCGACGTGCCGTCCCCGTGGCCGGGCTCGAGCCCCTCCACCAGCACGGCGATCCGGAACCGGGGCGCGTGGTCGGGACCGGTGCGCTCCACCACCTCATAGGTAGGGATCGGCAAGCTGCGGCCCATAGCCCATTCCTGAAGGGCGGACTTGGCGTCGCGGCCCCGCGGTGCCGCGTTCGGCTCGCCCGGCCGGAAATGCGCCTCGACCACCGCCCGCGCGGCATCGAAACCGGCATCGAGGTAGATGGCGCCCAGGATCGCCTCGCAGACGTCGGCCAGGATCGTCTGGTTGCGCCGGCCGCCGCCCATCACCTCGCCCTGACCGAGGATGAGGTGCGGCCCGACCTCCCAGGCGGCGGCCACGACCGCGCAGGTCTCGCGCCGGACCAGTGCGGCGAGCCGTCGGGAGAGATCACCCTCGTCGGCGTCCGGAAATGCGCCGTAGAGCCGGTCCGCCACCGCCAGGCCGAGAACGCGGTCGCCGAGAAATTCGAGGCGCTGGTAGCTGCCCCCCCGGCCGCTGGCCTTGCTGGTATGGGTCAGCGCGCGGGTCAGCAAATCCTGATCGTCGAACCGGTGCCCGATCCGCTCCTCCAGCGCGCCCAGCGGCGGACGTGGCTTGTGGGCGCGTCGCCCCCGGGCGGAAGTGCGGGGCTGGGCAGCGTCGTCCAAGTCCGGTCCGGTCAATGGATTGTCGAGAACAGGCGCGACCAGCGCACGTGGGCCGGCCAGTTCCAGACCTGCCACGCCGGGGTGCCCTCGTCGATGGAGAAGAAGATCATCTCGGCGCGCCCGACCAAGTTGGCGAAGGGAACGTAGCCGACGCTGGCGAGGTCGCGCGAATCGGTGGAGTTGTCGCGGTTATCGCCCATCATGAAAAAGTGACCGGGCGGGACCGTATAAAGCTCGGTCTTGTCCCAGAAGCCGTTGTCGCCGTCGCGCTCGATCACCCGGTGGACCACGCCGTTGGGCAGGGTTTCCGTGTATTGCGGAACCTTGGTGGCCTGTCCGTAGGGATCGGTGGTCTCGTAATCGGCGATCCGTTCGCGCTTGACCGCCTTGCCGTTGATGTTGAGCACGCCGTCGATCATCTGGATCTTGTCGCCCGGCAGGCCGATCACCCGCTTTATGTAGTCGGTCGCGTTGTCCTTGGGCAGCTTGAACACCGCGATGTCGCCGCGCTTCGGCTCCGCGCCCCAGACCCGGCCCTCAGCCTGGATCGGAATGTATTCGGAGAGGGGAAGCGAGTATTTCGAATAGCCGTAGGAATATTTTGAAACGAACAGGTAATCGCCGATCAGCAAGGTTGGGACCAGCGAGCCGGAGGGGATGTTGAACGGCTGGAACAGCAGCGTCCGCACCACCAGGGCGATCAGGAGCGCCTGGATGCCGACCTTCAGCGTCTCGCGGATGCTGGCCCAGGTGCCGGTCTCGGCGGGTTTCCTGAGCGGCTTGCCGTCGTAATCCACGCGCGCGTTCCGTCTTCGGTTGAGGTTCCGTCGCCTGCCGCCAGCGGGGGGGCCCGCCGCGCGCGGCTTGCGCGGCTTCGATGTGCGGTTGGCCCGAGGAATGCGCCGCAATCGTGTCCGCTGTGCGCGGCGGTCTAGACCATGCGCGAGCCCCCCGCAACGCGCGAGACCGGCCGTCTAATCCGCGAGACCCGTCTTCAACCGGCACCGGCCGCCGGCAGCGCCTCGATGACCACGAAGGCCTGGGCCATGGGCGGATCGTCGGTGAGGCTCACGTGCAGACGCGCCGCATGTCCTTCGGGCATCAACGCCGCGAGCCGCTCGGCCGCGCCACCGGCGAGCCGAAGTGTCGGCTGGCCGGAGGGGAGGTTCACCACCTCCATGTCGCGCCAGAAGACGCCGCCGCTGAGGCCGGTGCCCAGGGCCTTGGCGCAGGCCTCCTTGGCGGCGAAGCGCCTCGCATAGCCCTCCGCGCGGGCGGCCCGGCGGTCGCAGCGCGCCCGCTCCCCGTCGGTGAACACCCGGTGGGTGAAGCGGTCGCCGTGCCGCTCCAGGGTCCGCGCGATGCGTCGGATATCGCAGAGATCCGATCCGATCCCGATGATCATGGGCGCCGCGCCCGATCAATCGCGGACCGCATGTCCCGCACCGCCTGTTCAAGGCCGACGAAGATGGCGTCGGCGATCAGCGAATGGCCGATATTCAACTCGCGGATCTGCGGGAGCGCCGCGACCGGGCCGACGCTGCCGAGGGTGAGCCCGTGGCCGGCATGGATCTCGAGGCCGAGTCCGGCCCCGTGCTCGGCCGCGCGCCGGATGCGGGTAAGTTCGTAGGCCGTGCGCTCGGAATCGTCCCTGAGCGCCGCCTCGCAATAGCTGCCGGTATGGAGTTCCACCACCGGCGCCCCCAGCGCCCGGGCCGCCTCCATCACCGTCGGCTCAGGCTCGACGAACAGCGAGACGCGGATCCCCGCCTCCGCCAGAGCCCCGACGCGCGGGGCCAGATGGTCGCGCCCTCCGATGATGTCGAGGCCGCCCTCGGTGGTGCGCTCCTCGCGCTTCTCCGGGACGAGACAGGCCGCGTGAGGGCGGGTGGCGAGCGCGATCGCCACCATCTCGTCGGTCGCCGCCATCTCGAAATTCAGGGGCACGGAGAGACCCCGCTTGAGCTTCGCGATGTCGGCGTCGCGGATGTGGCGCCGGTCCTCCCGCAGATGCGCGGTGATGCCGTCGGCACCTGCCTCGACGGCGCGCAGCGCGGCCCGCACCGGATCGGGATAGTCGCCGCCGCGGGCGTTGCGGACGGTGGCGACGTGGTCGATGTTGACGCCGAGGCGCAGCTTTTCGGAGGTCATCCGTTCGTCCATCCCGTGCCGGCGGATCCGGCAGAGTTGCGCGGAGGGTCGGGGGCCTACCGCGTGCCGGGCTCACGGCTGCGATATGCTGGCGTTCCCGTCCTGCGGCAAGACGCGGCCGACACGCGGCGGGCCACGCGACCCCACGGCCTGTGCCGGGTCCCCGATCACCTGCCATCGGCTTTCCCAAGGCGCGGAGAAGGGCTGGTGGTTCATCCGGCGCCGCTTTGCCCGGGCGAGGCGGAGCGTCCGGGAACCCCGCGCGAAACCCGATCGAGGATCCAGGGCACGGACGGGCCGCGCCAGCGGCGCCGGTCCACAACCGCGTCGCCGACTTGTCAGGCCGGAAAAAACCGACTATGCGCCGCCCCTCGCGTTCGCTCCGGCCGGGGGCTGAACGGACGGTGCCGCTTGCGGCACAGGGCTCCTCGCGGATCCCGTCGTCCGGTGTCTCCGCCTTCGATCAACCGCTCGGGCCTGAAAATCGGCTCGAAGGGCTTGGCGCCGAGCGTTGCGCGAGATGAACCGGCCCGAATCAGCCGCCTCCCGGCGGTCGGGCTCCTTTTGACGCTGAAAGGCCCGACAATGCCTCTCTACGAGCATGTGCTCTTGGCTCGCCAGGACGTGACGTCCCAGCAGGTCGAGACGATGATCGACACCTACAAGGGTGTGATCGAGCAGAACGGTGGCCGTCTCGAAAAGATCGAGATGTGGGGTGTGAAGTCCCTCGCCTACCGGATCAAGAAAAACCGCAAGGCGCATTTCGCGCTCCTCAACATCGATGCGCCGCCGGCCGCCATCACCGAGATGGAGCGCCAGATGCAGATCTCCGAGGACGTGCTGCGTTTCATGACCATCCGGGTCGAGGAGCTCGATTCCGAGCCGTCCGCCATGATGCAGAAGCGCGACCGTGACGACCGCAAGGACCGCGAGCGCGGCCGTCGTCGTGACGACGAGGGCTTCGGCGGTGGCGGCGGCTTCGGTGGCGACCGGGGTGACCGCGGCGATCGTGGTGACCGCGGCGAGCGCAGCTTCGGCGGGGAGGGCTGATCCATGGCTTTCGGTGCTGGTGCAGGCGGCGGACGCCGTCCCTTCTTCCGTCGTCGCAAGACTTGCCCGTTCTCCGGCGCGAACGCGCCGAAGATCGACTACAAGGACGTCAAGCTCCTGTCCCGCTACGTGTCCGAGCGCGGCAAGATCGTGCCGTCGCGGATCACCGCGGTGTCGGCCAAGAAGCAGCGCGAGCTCGCCCAGGCGATCAAGCGCGCCCGCTTCCTCGGCCTGCTGCCGTACGTGATCAAGTAAGACACGCAAACCCGCCGGTCCGGCATCAGCCCGGGCCGGCCCTCGCAGAGGGCGGCCGAGGTCGCCTGATCGTTGGGGCGGGAAGCCGCCTCTAACCCTGCCGGAGCGGCAGCGGGACAGCGGAACCCATGGCACAGCATATCGGCATCGGTATCGGCGCGGGCCTCGTCTCGGCACTCCTGTTCGGAGTGCTTCTGAAGGCGACCCCGCTGGCGATCCTGCTCTACCTCGTGGCCCCGCTGCCGATCCTGATCGTGGGGCTCGGCTGGAGCCACAAGGCCGCGCTGGCTGCGGCCGCCACCGGCAGCCTCGTGCTCGTCCTGGTGATCGCGCCCTTCATGGGCCTCGCCTTCGGCGCCTACATCGCCCTGCCCGCGTGGTGGCTCGCCTATCTCACGCTCCTCGGGCGCGAAACTCCGGCCGGCCTGGAGTGGTATCCGACGGGGCGCCTGCTCGGCTGGATCGCCGCGACGGCCGCTCTCGCCTTCATCGCCATCGCGGTCCTGTCCTCGCCGAACCACGCGGCCTTCGACGCGCAGCTGCGCGGGCTCGCCCAGACTCTGGTCCAGACGCGGATGCCGGCGACCCGCCCCGACGCCGGCCGGACCCGCGAAGCCGAGGCGGCCGACTCCCAGGAGACCGCGCCGGAGCCGAAGGGCGCGCCGGACTCGGACGCCGCGGACGTCACGCGCACCGAGATGGCCGATGCCCTGGCGCGGGTCGTACCGGCCTTCGCGGCCAACGGTCTGGCGCTGCTTCTGACCTTCTACCTCTGGGCCTCGGCCCGGATCGTGAGGATCTCCGGCCGCCTCCCCCGGCCCTGGCCCGATCTTCCGTCGACCGCCATGCCGCGCACGACGCTGGCGACCCTGGCGGCCGCGATCCTGATGTGCTTCGCCCCCGGCTATGTCGGGGTGTTCGGGGTGGCGCTGGTCGGCGCCTTCAGCGCCGCCTTCGCGCTCCAGGGCCTCGCCGCCTTCCACGACCGCTCCCGCGGTCGCCCGGGGCGTGGGCTCATGCTGTTCGGCATGTACCTGATCCTGTTCGTGACCCAGGGCATCGCCCTGGTCGCCCTCACCGTGTTCGGCCTCGCCGACACCGCCCTCGACCGCCGACGTCCCAAGGACAGTCCGGCGCCGTGAGACCCCGGCCCCTGAGGCCAAACACCTGAAGGAGAAAGTCCATGGAAGTGATCCTGCTCGAGCGCGTGGCCAAGCTCGGCCAGATGGGCGAGACCGTGAACGTCCGCCCGGGCTTCGCCCGCAACTTCCTGCTCGCCCGCGGCAAGGCCCTGCGCGCGACGGAAGCCAACAAGAAGCACTTCGAGGGCCAGCGCGCCCAGCTCGAGGCCCGCAACCTCGACCGCAAGAAGGAGGCCGAGGCCGTCGCCGAGAAGCTGAACGGTCAGAGCTTCGTCCTGATCCGCCAGTCGGGCGAGACCGGGGTCCTCTACGGCTCCGTCTCGACCCGCGACCTCGCCGAGGTCGTCGCCAAGGAGGGCTTCACGGTGGATCGCGGCCAGTTCACCCTGAACCAGCCGATCAAGACGCTGGGCCTCCACAAGGTCCCGGTGGTGCTGCACCCCGAGGTCGAGGTCGAGATCACCGTCAACGTCGCCCGCAGCCCCGAGGAGGCCGAGCGTCAGGCCCGCGGCGAGTCCGTCACCGAGCGCGAGGCGTTCAACCTCGACGATCTGGGTCTCGAGGTCGGCATGGCGCTGGCCGATGCCGGCGAGGGTGCCGACGACCGCGGCTGATTCACGTTCGATGGCCCGGCCGGTCTGAGCATCGGCCGGGCTTGCGAAAGAGGCGTGTTGCCGAGCCGCTCGCGCGGCGCAGTCCTGCGCCAGATCCCGGGGCGGGTGCGGCGATCGGCACCCGCCCCGGACTTCGGCAGACACCTTAGTTCCGCGGCAGCCCCCTTCCGGGATACGCCGCCCTCACTCGTTCACGCTCAGCCGATCGATGACGAGGCTGAGATCCTTGCGCAGGGCACGGATCTCCGGCTCGCTGAGTTCGAGCTGGCACATCACGCTCTCGCGGACCGACACGGCTTCGGAGCGCAGCGCCGCGCCCTGCGGCGTCAGGGCGATCTCCACCTCGCGCTCGTCGGACTGACGGCGGGTGCGGCGCAGAAAGCCGGAATTCTCCAGCCGCTTCAGAACCGGCGTCAGCGTGCCGGAATCGAGGCGCAGCCGGCGACCGATCTCGGAGACCGTGACACCGTCCTGCTCCCAGAGCACCAGGAGGACGAGGTATTGCGGATAGGTCAGTCCCAGCCGCTCAAGGAACGGCCGATAGGATTTGGTCATCCGGTGCGCGGCTGCGTAGAGCGCGTAGCATAGCTGGTTGTCCAGAAGGAGCGGATCGACCTCGCGCTCCGCCTCCATCGTCTCGACCTTGGGCACCATATCGCTCGCCTATCGCGGTCCGGGCACCGCTACTCTCGACCGCGACCGCGGGTCAGTCCGTATACCACAACACGCGCGGTCGGCGCACAAGGTCCGGCGCGGCAACAGGTTTTCTGACAAATCCGAGCGGTTCATCCCCCCTGCCCCCGTGGCGGGAGCGCCGCCAGGCTGTCGAGCAGGCCGGCCTCGTCCTCCAACGTCCGGAGATCCAGCACGACGGCATCGTCGCTGATGCGCCCGATCACCGGTACCGGCAGGGTGCGCAGGCGCTCGGCCAGGCGCTTGCAGCGCCCCCCCGCGCCGCGGCGCGGCTCGCCGCCGGCCGGATCCGGCGTGAGGACCAGGGCGGCGCTGGGCAGGGTCTCCACCGGAAGGGCCCCGGAGCCGATCTGGCTGATGCACTCGGCCACCGAGACCGTAGCCCATCCCGACAGCCGTTCAGCCACCGCGGGGGCGAGGCACCGCGCGCGCGCCGCGATCGCCGCCCGGTCGCGGGTCAGCAGCCGGAGCGTCGGCAGCTCCTCGGCCAGCCGTTCGGGGTGGAGGTACAGGCGCAGCACCGCTTCGAGCGCGGCGTAGGTCATCTTGTCGACCCGGAGGGCCCGCTTCAGCGGGTTCCTGCGGATCCGGGCGATCAGGTCCGTCCGGCCGGCCACGATGCCGCACTGCACGGCGCCGAGGAGCTTGTCGCCGCTGAAGGTGACGACGTCGGCCCGCTCCAGGGCGGCCCGGATCGTCGGCTCGGGCGGCAAGCCGTAGGCGGCGAGGTCCACGAGGCTGCCGCTGCCGAGGTCGTCCGCCAGCGGCACGCCGCGCTCGCGGCACAGGGCGTGCAGGGCGGCCGGATCGGCGGCGGCCGTGAAGCCCGCGATGGCGTAGTTGCTCGGATGAACCTTCATGACGAGGCCGGTGCGCGGCCCGATCGCGTCCGCGAAGTCGCGCAGGTGCGTGCGGTTGGTGGTGCCGACCTCGCGCAGCCGGCAGCCGGCCCGCACCATCACGTCCGGGATCCGGAAGGATCCGCCGATCTCCACCAGTTCGCCCCGGGAGACCACTACTTCCTTGCGCATGGCGAGTGCGTTCAGAACCAGCAGGACGGCGGCCGCGTTGTTGTTCACGACGACCGCAGCCTCGGCGCCCGTCAGGCGGCAGATCAGGGCTTCGACGTGATCGTCGCGCTCGCCCCGGGCGCCGGTCGCGAGATCGTATTCGAGGTTGCTCGCCTGCACCATCACGGCCGCCACCGCCTCGGCGGCCGACCGGGGCAACAGGGCACGACCGAGATTGGTGTGCAGGACCGTGCCGGTGAGGTTGAAGACCGGCCGGAGGGACCGCCGTCGCTCGGCGACCAGCAGTCCGACCGCTGCGGCACGGATCTCGGCGTCGTCCGGCACCCGACCACCCGCGGCCCGGAGCCCCGCGAGCACGGTCCGGATGGCGTCGGTGAAGGCCGTCCGCCCATAGACGGCCAGATCGTCCCCGTCGGCGCCGGCCACCAGGCGCTCGACCGAGGGCAGCCGACGAGGACCCTGCGCCAGGGCGCCCGGGGACGGATTTTTCTGAATCGATGAACTCATGCGTAGCGAGAGATAATAAGCCTCCTGTACACGGCCAGTCCAATCGAGCACGGATAATTTGCGCAGGTTGTTCTGTGCCCGACCGGACGTTAAGGCCAGTCTCGCAAATCCGTTGGCCGGCGGTACTCTGCCCTCTTATGGGGCGGTGCACGCCGCGCGACACCGCAGACCCGCCGAGCCCTCTCGGGAGACACCCGCATGTCCCGCTCTTCTGCCCTCATTCACCCGATGATTTTGTGTGGTGGGACGGGCACGCGCCTGTGGCCGGCCTCGCGGGAGAGCATGCCCAAGCAGTTCGCCCGGCTTGTGGATGCGCAGGCCTCGACCTTCCAGGCGACGCTGGGGCGGGTGTCGGAC
>NZ_JAKSYP010000289.1:0-1751 GCF_022829625.1 Methylobacterium sp. E-046
GTTGCCGGTCGTGGTGACCATGTCGACGTTCCACGACTGGGCGTTCGAGTTGATTGGAGTCGCGCCGCCGCCGTTGGCCAGGAAGGCACCAGCAAGCCTCACGTCCTGCATCTCGGCGAACGGCGCCTTGGAGATGTCGACGTCCTCCTGCGGGTTGCCTGGGCCATTGTTGAGCATGGCGATGCCCGTCGAGACCAGCTCGACGTGGCCGATCTCCTCGGCGAAGATGCTCGACACCAAGCTGTAGAAGGGTCGTAGCTTCTCCTTGTTGCGGAAGTTGAAGCTTTGGAACATGTAGTTCCCCAGCGTCGACATTTCGCCGTACTTTCCGCCGAGCAACTCCTGCAAGGCCGCTGCCGCATTAGGCTCAGGCCGCTTTGGCTCTGGAAGTTCGGTCAGGAGCTTGTCGATTTTCATGAACATAGGGGTAGCTCCGTTTGCGCGAGGTGCACCCCAGGGCATCTGTTTGCGGGACCGATCGTTCCTGACCGCTTCGCGAGAACGAGCGAGGAACCACGTGCAAAGCACGAAACGATTTCGGCTGCGCGCCCGTTGAGGACGCCATGGCGAGCATCGCAATCTTGATCGACACGCCTCAGGGTGCACGGCTCCTCGCAGCGTACTCGGCGCGCGAGGCTGCGCTGATGGCTGAGTCCGTCATCGCGACCGTCGCTCGGTCCGATTTACCAGTGGCAGTCTCGGTCGAGTGCGGGAGTTCCGATATGGCTGATCAGCTGATGAACTATCTGGCCGACGTGCAGATGGAACGCGTGTTGGCGGAAGCGGCCTGAAGCCACCCACTTTGTGCCGATTGCCCCTGGTCTGCTACAGCCCCGGTTCTTCCCGTCTGCGCGCCCGAGGCGTTCGCGACACCGCACGGCATGCGGCGGGCAAGCACATGACGACAAGCTTTTCTGGGCCAGTTCCCTAGGCTTCGCCCTTGAAGCCTAGGCCGGGCGGTCCCGTGATGGTCGGCGCGGTGCAGCGGGACTAGAAACCGCGGTGCGCCGGCTCATGGACCCTCATTGCAGGCGAGGTGCGTTGGTATTGGCTTTGATCCAGCGAGGCGAGAGGATGTCGCCGTCCTCGGTGATGATCCAGGGCTGGGCGTCCTCAGCGTCGATGGCCTCCGCCGCAGCGCCCAGGATGGCTGGAGTCAGGCGCCAGTCCCGCGGGAGGAGTCCGCAGCCAAAGATGCCCCCAACCCTGGCGGGAAGTCAGTCGCGCAGAACAAGGAGCGGCCCGTGCCAGCTGCCCCGACCACCTACAAGCCAGGCGAAGATCCTCAGGCGCCAGTTGAGCAACAGGCAGCAACCCCATCGGGCAATAACCCAGCAGCACCATCGAAATAGGTCAACTATTCTGTCCAATCAGACAGCTTGATGTCGGCCTACAGAACCTACAAAGGGCCGTTCTCTCTTTTTAAAAAACGACTCTTCGGTTGCAGTGGCAGCGATTACACCACGTATCCAACGATTGTTGATAAGGCCTATTTCCCGCCGCCACTGCCAGTCGAACCCATCCGCGACGGCTGTCCCTTATTGCCGGAAGCAGCCGAGTCGTTCGAGATGCTATCGGCAGCACGACCCGTCGGCGAATAGGATCTGGCGCCTTCCTCCCCGGTTGAACCTGGCTGACGTGTGACGACGCCGGGGGCGCCACGTGGGACAACCACGGTCGTGCTGGTGGGGGTCTCGATCACCTGAGCGAGGGCGGGCGTGACGATCATTGCTGCGACGGCCGCAATGATG
>NZ_JAKSYP010000050.1:0-320 GCF_022829625.1 Methylobacterium sp. E-046
TCACCTCTCTCGCCGCCTTCACGGCGCTCACCGCCGCCGCTTCGGCCGCCGACCTGCCGCGCCGCGCTGCGCCGCCGCCCATCTTCTTGCCCGTACCGCTGTGCACCTGGACCGACGCCTTCCTCTGGCTTAATGCGCCCTACGCTCCCGACGCCAGCCGCAACGACCACCACCGCCACACGCTCAACCGGGGCCCCCACCCGGTGGCGATCACGCCAGCCGGCAACCTGCTCGTCCCCCAGATCCTGACCACGGGCCCCCCGCTGACCTACGCCTCTGCCCAGACCGAAGCCCTCCCCGGCCTTGACCTGATCGGCGAC
>NZ_JAKSYP010000051.1:0-603 GCF_022829625.1 Methylobacterium sp. E-046
CTTACCCATCTCGGCGCGCTCGAACTCGCGCAGGGCGGCCCGCACGACCTCGCTGACGCTGCTGTAGCGGCCGGTGGCGACGCATCCTTGCAAGAACGCTCGCAGTTCTGGAGACACAGATATTGTGATGGGTTCGCGCACGGCCATGTTTGAACTTAGCAGAAACTTACACTGTCATACTTCCACATATGTTTGATCTGATCGAGAACAGGGTGATTTTCGCCCTGCCCACGATTGCGAGCATTACCCCGTGCCAGCACGAATTTCTGAAGGGGTTGTAAGCAGGCGTGGCGACGACGTCTGCTTCTGAGTACACGAGCTGACAGGAAATGCGGGCGAGCCAGAACCAGAGTCAGAGCCGCCTTAAAATTTTGATTTGGAGGGCCTGACGCACTTTTTCGCTGACTTTCGCAACGGGGATGGGTCGTGACCGCCAGCCTGGAGTTCATCCCCGAGAACGGCGGCGGTACCGGGATCCGGTTCAGGGAACGGAAAAACTAACATTTTGCCGTGTGAGCAGTTGTCACATGGCATTGGCAGGAACATCGACGAGTAGGTGCGCTTCCCTCAAAACTGAACCCCTGGAGGAAGCATGTCCAAAAT
>NZ_JAKSYP010000293.1:0-515 GCF_022829625.1 Methylobacterium sp. E-046
GCCGTGCAGGACGTAGTGCACCAGCGGGTTCCGGGTGGCGTAGGTGATGCCGCGCGTGAGGCAGTAGGCGAGCACGTCGAACTGCGGGGCCGGCTCGCGGCCCTCGCGCCAGCCCGACGTCATGTAGTGGTCGGCCGGGTCAACGCCGGCGGCGGCGATGTCGGGGTTGCCCGCGAGATAGAACGGCCCGTCCACGAGGCGGCGGGCAAGGCGCTCGGCCCCCGCCGTGTCGGGGGGCGACAGTGCGCTGCCCTGCCCTGTCTCGCCCTGCCCCGTCTCGCCCTGCCCCGACCAACTCCGTCCCGCCTTGCCGCGCCGGCGAGCGAGGTCGTGCAGGAACGGGTTGATGCCCGCGCGCGCGAGGTGGGGACGGGCGGCGAGGTAGGCGGCCGAGGAGAAGTCGGGCCGCGGGTCCCGGCCCTCGCGCCAGCCGTGGACGAGGTAGTCGCGCACCGGATCGGCCGTGATCCCGTACCAGCTCGCGTAGAAATCCGCGTCGAAGTACGGCGCCAGCG
>NZ_JAKSYP010000294.1:0-4613 GCF_022829625.1 Methylobacterium sp. E-046
CCGTCGTTTTCCATTAAATAATGTTAGGGCTTGTTATTGGGTGCGCCAAGGGGGTTTCAGCTTCAGCCGAAAATAATGTGCCGGAGCTGCCTACCCGTGACTTTACCGTGCCGCCCCGGCGACCTTGGACGTTCCGGCTGGACCCCGCCTGGCGAATCGCCGGCAACCTCCAGGGAAGCGCCCCCGCCGATCCTGGGCCCCGGAACGACTAACGGGCCCCTGTCGCCAAACAGAGAGCCCGCGAAATCGAAGTGGCCTGGTGGGGCCAGATGCAATTCCCCATCAGCCACAGCTCCCGCCGGGAGTCAACGGGAACGCCAATTCCCGGAGCGATGAAGTCGTGCCTTGATCACAGCCGCGGTCCGAAAAGGACCGGGATTGATGACCTATGCCGATGAGATCCGCCGACAGGTGGAGGCGGCCCCGCGCGCCGCGTTGCCGGCCGTCACGGCTGCGCTCTGGCGCGCCTATGGGGACGGGAAGGTCACGGAGGCCGAGGCCGAGGCGCTGTCTGTTCTCATCGAGGCGCGAACTACCTCTCAGCGCGGACCTATCTCGGGACAGAGTTCGAACAAGCCGGCAACGGTCACACCTCAAGCGTCCCATTCGATCAAGAACGGATCAGATCGCGCAGAAAGACCGAGGAGGCCCGGCGTCGGCTCCCGGCCACGCACGGATGCCTCAATGGAGCGTCGCCGCCGCTGGGCTGCCTCTGGACGCCTCCCGCCGGCCATTGCCGCCCGGTTCACGCTGGCCGAGCAAGCTGTGTTGGCTTTGGTGGCTGCCGAGACTGCGCGCCGGAAGGATTGCCGCCTGTCGATTGAGAACATGGCCGCCGTCGCGGGCGTGTGCCGCTCGACGGTCAAGAACGCGATCCGCGAGGCCCGACAGCTCGGCCTGCTGACCGTCGAGGAGCGCCAGATCACCGGCTTCCGCAACGACACGAACGTGCTCCGCGTCATCAGCCCAGAATGGCAGGCCTGGATCCGGCTGGCCCGGAAAGCGGGTCGCGAACAGCTACTCCCCTCGCAAGGGCAGAGTCATCACGGCCCCACCTCTCAAGAGAGAGGGGTCAAAAGCGTAACCAGCACGCCTACTGAGGTTTCAGTTCTGGGGAAAACAAGGCCATCGGACCCGATGAAGGGCTGCCGAGGGGCAGCGGGCGACCTCGACCAAAGCGACCACGTGAGAATTCTCGCGGGCGGTAGAACCGGCAGAGCTATGCGGTGAGGGTCTGCAGCCGGACGGTATGACGAACGCAGCGCCGGTAGGTCCCGGTTAACCTACTGCTATGCGGAGACGCACACGATTGGGTGCTCAGGTAAACTCAAGCTGCCGATTGCAGAGTCGAACCACCTTTGCACTGTTCCGGCCGGATCAGGGCAACCATCAATTTCATCGCAGCGGCAGCGGCATCAGCTAGTTCGGTGTCATGCTCGACCCGATCGACCAATGCCCCGGAGCCCGCGTCCGGCATGAGGTAGCTCATCGGATCATCACCGAAGAGGCGCTGCAAAACCGGCCCACACTCGACGACCTCGACACCAGAGTGGCGAAGATCGCAGCAGATCTGATCGAAGATCGCCTCCACGCCAGCTGCCGCTCCCTCCAGCGCCTGCACGAAGAACACTCCAGTGAACAGCAAGGTGCCCGTGATGCCGGCCTCGGCGTTCCGGCGCTGCGACGCGGCCACCAGGGCCGCAACGGTCTGCCGGATCTCGTCTGGGCTCCCTGCGATTGCGCATCGGCTGCGGTAAACAAGCCGGAACAGATCCGCGTCGTCCTGCGGGTTCATGCGGCCTCGCGGGCGTCGACGAAGGATAGGAAATCCGCCGCCGGAAGCGGGCGGCTCACGTGGTAGCCCTGGACCTGATCGCAGCCGGACGCCGTCGTAAACGCGAACTGCTCCGCCGTCTCGACGCCCTCGACCGTGATCGCCATGCCGAGGCACGTCCCCATGGTGATGATGGCCCGGACGATGGCAGCGCTCTCCGCGTCACCCGGAAGCTGACGCACGAAGGACTGGTCGACCTTGATCTTGTCGAATGGGAAGCGGCGAAGGTAGCTGAGCGAGGAGTAGCCCGTCCCGAAATCGTCCATCGAGATGCTGACCCCAGCCGCACGCAGGCGGGTCAATGTAGCGAGCGTCCGCTCCTCGTCCGCCAGCAGCACGCCCTCGGTGATCTCCAGTTCCAGACGGTCCGCGGCGAGGCCGGACGCGGCGAGTGCTGCCTTGACGGTGTCGGCGAGCCGCAGGTCCCGGAACTGGGCGGGCGAGAGGTTGACGGCAACTCGGATGTGCGCAGGCCAGCAGGCTGCCTGAGTGCAGGCCGTGCGCAGAACCCATTGGCCCAGCGGCCCGATGAGGCCGGTCTCCTCGGCCAGCGGGATGAAATCGGCGGGCGAGACGAGGCCACGCTCCGGATGACGCCACCGCACCAGCGCTTCCGCGGCTGTGATCTGGCCGGAGCGGGCATCGACCAGCGGCTGGTAGTGCAGCTCGAATTCCTGCACCGCGATGGCGCGCCGCAGGTCAGCCTCAAGACTGCGCCGCGCCTGCATGCGTGCGTCCAGCGCGGGATCGAAGCGGCGGAACGTGCCCTTGCCGTCGGCCTTGGCCTTGTAGAGCGCCAAGTCGGCGTTGCGCAGGAGCTGGCTGGGCTCGCTGCCGTCCACTGGCGCGAGGGCGGCGCCAACTGATGCGCCAACATTGACCAGCTGACCCTCGATCAGGAACGGGCGGCCGATCAGCTCGACGATGCGGCCTGCGAGCACCTGCACGGCCTCCGGGTCAGGCAGATCCACCTGCAGGATCGCGAACTCGTCGCCGCCCAGGCGCGCGACCATGTCATGCGGGCCGAGCGCGGCTTGGAGACGCTGGGCCGTCTTGCGGAGCAGCGCATCGCCTAGGCCGTGACCGAGAGTGTCGTTGACCAGCTTGAACCGGTCGAGGTCGAGGACGAGGACGGCGAAGGCCCGGTCCTGCTCAGAGCCGGAGGCGGCGTGACGCGCGAGCAGATCATGGAAATGGGCGCGGTTGGGCAAGCCGGTCAGCGCGTCCGAGTAGGCCAGCGTCCGCATCTTGGACTCGGTCTGCAGGCGCTCCCGCTGGTCGCGGATTGCCAGCACGGTCTGAAGACCGCTGCCGAGGGGGACCTTGCTGCGCAGGACGCGCACCGGTGCGCGCAGCCCATCGGCACCGACTAATTCGGCTTCCCGCTCCTCGCGCTCGGGAAGTGCCGCGACGGCGAGGCCGGGCAGCAGATCCGATAGGCGACGGCCGTTCAGTTCCCCAGGGTTCACACTCAACAGGCGTTCCAAGCTGCGATTGGCGGTGGTGATCACGTCGCCGTCACACACGGCGAGCCCCTCGACCGCGAGGTTTGCCAGCTCGCGCAGACGTTCCTGATCCCGGCGCGCTTGAGCCCGGGCATTCAGGGTGAGGCGCAGTCCGACCACGGCCAGCGCCAGGAGGCCGAAGGACACGCCCGCCACGACCGGTGCGATGACGTCCGGCGCAAGAGCGTGGGGCGGCAGCGAACGCTCGGGATCAAAGGTCAGCGTCATGGCCGTCATGCCGCAGAAATGCAAAACGCCGATCGCAGCAACCAACAGCGGCGCTCCAGCGCGTCGGAGATCGCGGCGGCGCTCGCCCGTCACGACAATGGCCACGCCGAACATGAGCAGACTCGTCGGTATGGACACGGTCAGCAGGGACGGATCCCACGTGACGGTACCGGCGACGAGGTAGGAAGCCTCGCCGATGTAGTGCAGCGCCGTGATGCTGCTGCCCAGGAGAAGACCGATGACGAAGCGATGGGCCCGCTTGCGTTGACCGATCGCGAGGGCGACGCTGATCCCGATGCCCGCGATGGCGATTAGGAGCGACAGGGCCGTCAGGTAGGGATCGAAGCCCGCGGGCATGCCCGGCTGGAAGGCCAGGAGCCCAATCATGTGGGTGGCCCAAGCGGTGCAGCCTGCCGCTACGATGCTGGCACCAGCCCAGAGAGTGGCGGATCGGCCTTCCGAGCGCGCCGCATGCGTCGCGACGGAGAACGAGCCGTAGACGCCGACGACGCAGATCCCGGCAGCGAGCAGGATCAGCTGATGATCGTGCGCCTGGGTAAGGCACGTATAGACAGATCGCATAGCAAGCTCCGCGAACTGCAATCTGACTGCGATCCGTTAATTTAAATTGTTGGCTGCAAGGATTTGGCGGGGCATTAGGGCTAGAAACACGAGTTCAGTAGATGTACGTTTCATAACTCAAGTTAAGTTTGTACACAATTACTTTTCGATGCTGAGGTAGCTGTCGCGGGCGATCGCGGTTCGTTCCCTGGTCGTGCTTCCGGGAACATGGTCGCTGCGGGCGCTGCCTGTCGGCCATGCGTTTGGTGGAGTGACGCCACGCCCAACGTATGCAAAGCCTTGCCGTACCATGACAGCCCTCGAACTCATTCGCGCACTGGCGCACGACGCCGCCATCGGCATCGTCGTCACCGATACGGTGGTCGATCAGCCCGGGCCGACCATCCTGTACGCCAACGCCGCGTTCGGTCAGCTTGTTGGGCGAGATCTGTCCGACATCGTCGGGCAGACCCCACGCTTCATGC
>NZ_JAKSYP010000005.1:0-9432 GCF_022829625.1 Methylobacterium sp. E-046
CTCCGCGACGAAGCCCGGGCGCATGGTGATCGTCGCCGGGTTCCAGAACATCGACGACACGCCACCCGAACCCGAAGCCGCCCCCGCCCAGGCCAGACCCTGCGCCTGCGTGCTCTGCTCCCGGATCCCAAAGGCGCCGGCAGACGATTCGGTCACGCCACAGACCAAGGCAAGCAGTGCCGCCGTTCCGGTGCGAACGCGAAAGCTGAACATCATGCCCAATTCCTTAGATCTGCAGATTCAATCCACGAGGAACGATCAATTTCGCTGATTCTGGAACGAACAGCCGCGAACGTCGGAGGCTGGACAGATCCCAGCTGGAGCCATGACGTACGGGGACATCGTCGCCCGCGAGATCGGCACCATGACCTATACGTCATGAAGGTGACTTAAGCGGCAGAAAACTGCAAGCTGACGGCGCGGCGTTTCTCGGTGCAGTCCGGCCGCTTTCGGCACGCGACGCGACGGGTGTGCTCTTTCCGCACCATCCGCCGCAATGCCGTGACGCACAGGGTCCTGACCGCGCCCCGGCGGGTCCGCCGAGGCGGTCGCGCCGAGGCCCTTGTTGCGGCGAGGCCCTTGTTGCGCCGAGGCCTTTGCGGCGGGGCCCTCCGGCCCCGACCGGGCAACCCGGCCGGCGAAGGAGCGCGCACGCCCGCGATACGTTCTGGGCTCGGCTCTCCCGAAACGACGCGACGGCCCTCGCGGGCGGCGCTGCGCCGCGGCCGAATCCCTGCGCCCGACGCTCCGCACCGGGCGGGCTTGCATGACCATGACCTAATGGGCTACTAGCTGACGTATACGTTAATCCTGGCCTGCCCAAGAGAAGCGCTTCCGAGAGAGCGCTGCAGGAAAGGGGGGAGCATGTCGGCCATCCACACCGGTGGCGGCTGCATCGAAGCAGCCGCGTTCTCTCGACCACGTCAGCCGGACGCGGAATCGGACACCCTGCCGGATCTCCTTCACCGGAGCGTGCAGCGCTTCGCGGACAGGCCGGCGCTGGAGTTCTGCGGGCGGGTCTGGAGCTATCGCGAGGTCGGTGCGCTGACCGATCGGGTGGCGGCGGGCCTCGCCGGGCTTGGGGTCGGGCGCGGTGTCCAGGTCGGCCTGTGCCTGCCCAACACGCCGTACTCCGTGATCTTCTACTTCGCGGTCCTCCAGGCCGGCGGGACCGTCGTCAACTTCAACCCCCTCTACACGTCGCGGGAATGCGCGACGCAGATCCGCGACTCGGGCACGACGATCATGGTCGTCTCGGACATCGCCCGGATCTACGATCCGGTCGCCGCGGTGGCCGACGAGGCGGGGCTCCGCCATCTGGTCGTCTGTCCGCTTGCCGACATGCTGCCCTTCGGCCGCGGCCTGCTCTACCGCCTGTTCAGGCGGACTGAGACCGCGCAGGTGCCGGCGGACGCGCGGCACGTCCCCTGGGCCAAGCTGCTCGCGGGCGCCGGCGGGCCGGGTGGGCGGGCCGCCCTGCGCCCCGACGATGTCGCGCTGCTGCAATATACCGGCGGGACGACCGGAACGCCCAAGGGGGCGATGCTCACCCATGCCAATCTCGCCGGCAACGTCCGCCAGCTCGCCCCGCTGATCCGGCAGGCGGGGTTGCGGGACGGGCACGAGCGCGTGCTGGCCGTCATCCCGTTGTTCCACGTCTTCGCCATGACGGTAGCGATGAACCTCGCGATCAAGATCGGGGCGCAGATCGTCCTCGTTCCGCAGTTCAAGATCGATCAGCTCCTCGCCACCATCGCCCGCACCCGGCCGACCTTCTTCCCCGCGGTCCCGACGATCTTCGGAGCCGTCAACAAGGCGGCGGAAACCGCGAAGGTCGACCTGCGCTCGATCCGGCTGTGCATCTCGGGCGGCGCGCCGCTGCCGGCCGAGATCGGCGCCCGCTTCGAGGCGCTCACGGGATGCCGATTGTCGGAGGGCTACGGGCTGACGGAGAGTTCGCCGGTCGTCTGCGTCAATCCGTTCGATGGCCGACGCCGCGCCGGCTCGGTCGGCCTGCCGCTGGCCGATACGGCGATCGAGATCCGCGACCCGCACCACGCCGATCGGCTCATGCCCCCCGGCACGAAGGGCGAAGTCTATATCCGGGGTCCGCAGGTCATGGCCGGCTACTGGCGCCGTCCGGCGGACACGGCCGAGGTGCTCGTCGACGGCGCGTTGAGGACCGGAGATATCGGCTACCGCGACGCGGACGGGTTCCTGTTCCTCGTCGACAGGATCAAGGATCTCATCCTCTGCGGCGGGTACAACGTCTATCCGCGCCAGATCGAGGATGCGCTCTACGAGCACGAGGCCGTCGAGGAGGCGGTCGCGATCGGCATCCCCGACGCGTATCGCGGCGAGAGCCCCAAGGCCTTCGTGAAGCTGCGCGCCGGGCATGCCACGACGCCGGAGGCGCTTCGGACCTTCCTGGCCGAGCGGCTCTCGAAGATCGAGATGCCCCGGGACATCGAGATCCGGACGAGCCTGCCGAAGACCGCGGTCGGCAAGCTGTCGAAGAAGGAACTGGTCGCGGAGGCGCGCGACCGAGCCGGCCCAACGGCCATGGACAGGCGGGCCTCGGCATGACGTTGACGCTCCGCATACTCCAGGAATACGGTGGCCTCCCTTTAGAGAAGGCCTTCTGTGTCCGACACACTGTATACCGTGACCCGACTCGCCCAGGAATTGGGGGTCACGGCGAGGACGGTCCGTTTCTACGAGGACAAGGGGCTTCTCAACCCGCAGCGAGCCGGGAACACGCGCATCTTCGCGCATCGCGACAAGGTGAGGCTGATCCTCATTCTGCGCGGCAAGCGACTGGGTTTCTCGCTGCGCGAGATCAAGGACTATCTCAATCTCTACGACGTCGATCCGACGCAGAAGGAGCAGTGGCGCGACCTTCTGAAGAAGATCCAGGGCCGGATCGATCATCTCGTCGAGCAGCAGAAGGCCCTCGTCGAGACCCTGGGCGAGCTGGAGAAGCTCAAGCTGTACGCGCTGACCGCCCTCGACGGCTCCGAGCCCGCCCAGGCACGCCGCGCGCGCTAGGGCCGTTTCCGGCCGCGTCGCCGCGGTACAGAGCGGCCGCCGACCGGGTATCCGGGGGGCCGTTCCCACCCTTCCCCCTCATCCTCAGGTGCCGGCGCGGGGCGCCGGCCTCGAAGGCGATCGCCAGGGATCGCGCGGCCGGCTGGCGGGCTCCGTCGGGCCCCCCTGCGCGCGCGGCTCGGGGTGCGGGAATCGGGCCGGAAGGCCGCCCTCCCGAGATGGGCCGGCCTGGCTGTGGCGCGTCACGCGTGGGAACGGCCCGCGGGCCCCGTCTCGACCCGCGCGCGCGCGCCGAACCGGCCTCCATCCCGGCGGACGGGCGCGTCCTCACAGACAGGCGCCCCCCATCCGCGCCGGCCCCGGCCGCGCGGCAAGCGCGCCGGGCGGCCGCTCACCTCGTCCCGCCTTCCCGCACGCGGCGGTCGGCGCTGCCCGCCCCCCTTCGTGATCGTTCCGAGAGGACAGCATGACCGACGTCGTCATCGCGGGCTACGCCCGCTCGCCCTTCACCCTGGCGAAGAAGGGAGGCCTCGCCCGGGTCCGCCCGGACGACCTCGCCGCGCAGGTCGTGCGCAGGCTCGTCGCCGAGGCCGGCATCGCGTCCGCGGACATCGAGGACCTGATCGTCGGCTGCGCCTTTCCCGAGGGCGAGCAGGGCTTCAACGTCGCCCGGCTGATCGGGATGCTCGCCGACCTCGACCTCAGCGTCGGCGGCGTCACCGTGAACCGCTTCTGCGGCTCCTCGATGCAGTCGGTCCACATCGCCGCCGGGCAGATCATGCTCGGGGCCGGCGAGGCCTTCCTGTGCGCGGGCGTCGAGAGCATGAGCCGGGTGCCGATGATGGGCTTCAACCCGATGCCGAACCCGGCGCTCCACGCGAAGCGCCCCGGCGCCTACATGGGCATGGGCGACACCGCCGAGAACGTCGCCCGCCGCTGGCAGATCACCCGCGCCGACCAGGAGGCCTTCGCGGTACGGAGCCACCGCAAGGCGGCGCAGGCTCAGGCCGAGGGGCGGCTCGCGGCCGAGATCGTGCCGATCCTCGCGAAGGGCGGCACCGTGGAGGCCGACGGCTGCATCCGCGCCGATGCCAGCGCGGAGGGGCTCGCCGCTCTCAAGCCGGCGTTCCAGCAGGACGGGACGGTGACCGCCGGCACCTCGTCGCCGCTGACCGACGGCGCCTCGGCGGTGCTCGTCTGCAGCGAGGCCTATGCCCGCCGCGCCGGCCTCACGCCGCTGGCGCGGATCGCCGCCATCGGCGTCTCGGGCTGCGAGTCCGAGATCATGGGCATCGGGCCCGTCGCCGCCTCGCGGAAGGCGATGGCGCGGGCCGGCATCACGGCCGACGCCCTCAGCGTGGTCGAACTGAACGAGGCCTTCGCGTCCCAGGCGCTGGCCTGCATCCGCGACCTCGGCCTCGACGAGGCGGCCGTCAACATCGACGGCGGCGCCATCGCGCTCGGCCACCCGCTGGGCGCCACCGGCGCCCGCATCGTCGGCAAGGCGGCCGCGCTGCTCGCCCGCGAGGGGGGCCGCTTCGCGCTGGCCACCCAGTGCATCGGCGGCGGCCAGGGAATCGCCACCCTCCTGGAGCGCGTGTGACGATGACCCAGATCCGCAAAGTCGCCGTCATCGGCGCCGGGGTCATGGGCTCCGGCATCGCCGCCCACATCGCCAATGCCGGCGTGCCGGTGCTCCTGATAGACATCGTGCCGGAGGGCGCCGCCGACCGGAACGGCCTCGCCGCGGGCGCCATCGCCCGGATGCTCAAGACCGAGCCGGCGCCGTTCATGGCGCCGCGCGCCGCCAAGCTGGTGGAGGCGTTGAACGTCGAGGACCATCTCGACCGGCTCCGTGAGGTCGACTGGATCATCGAGGTGGTGGTCGAGCGCCTGGAGGCGAAGCGGGCCCTCTACCGGCGCATCGACGCGGTGCGCCGGCCGGGCACAGCAATCTCCTCCAACACCTCGACCATCCCCCTCGACGCGCTGGTGGAGGGGATGCCGGAGGCGTTCGGCCGCGACTTCCTCATCACCCACTTCTTCAACCCGCCGCGCTACATGCGGCTGCTCGAGGTCGTCACCGGCCCGCGGACCGATCCGGCCCTGGCCGCCACGGTGGCGGATTTCGCCGATCGCAGGCTCGGCAAGAGCGTCGTGCGCTGCAAGGACCGCCCGGGCTTCATCGCCAACCGGCTCGGCATCTTCTGGATCCAGAACGCCATCGCGGCGGCGGACGACCTCGGCGTGCCGGTGGAGGAGGCGGACGCGGTGATGGGGCGCCCCTTCGGCATCCCCAAGACCGGCGTGTTCGGCCTCGTCGACCTCGTGGGCCTCGACCTGATCCCGCACACCACGCAGAGCCTGCGGGCGGCCCTGCCGGCGGAGGATGCGTTCCACGCCACCTTCCGCGAGATGCCGCTGATCACCAAGCTGATCGCGGAGGGGCATACCGGCCGCAAGGGCAAGGGCGGCTTCTACCGCCTGAACCGCGCCGGCGGGCAGAAGACCAAGGAGGCGATCGATCTCGGGACCGGCGCCTACCGGCCTTCCGCCAAGGCGGACCTCCCCGCCCTCAAGGAGGCGAAGGCCCCCCGCGCGGTGCTGGATCTGCCCGGCCGCGTCGGCGCCTACGCCTGGGCGGTGATCGGCCCGACGCTCGCCTATGCCGCCGGCCTCCTCGGCGAGGCGAGCGACGAGATCGCCGCGATCGATGAGGCCATGCGCCTCGGCTACAACTGGAAATGGGGTCCCTTCGAGCTGATCGACCGGATCGGCGGGGCCTACGTGGCCGAGCGGCTGGCGAGGGACGGCCATGCCATCCCGCCGATCCTCGCCGGGCTCGACGGCAAGACCTTCTACCGGGTCGAGAACGGCCGCCGGCAGGTCCTTCGGGCCGGGGGCGAATACGAGGATGTCGTCCGCCCCGAGGGCGTGCTGCGGCTGGAGGACATCAAGCTCGCCGCGCAACCGCTCCTCAAGAACGGCTCAGCCGCCCTGTGGGACATCGGCGACGGCGTCGTGTGCTTCGAGTTCACCGCGCAGGGCAATGCCCTCGACGAGCAGATGATGATCCTGCTCGGGAAGAGCATCAAGCTCGTCAAGGACAAGTACAGGGCGCTGGTGGTCTACAACGAGGCCCCCAACTTCTCGGTCGGCGCGAATCTCGGTCTCGCCCTGTTCGCCGCCAACATCGCCGCCTGGGGCGAGATCGAGAAGCTCGTCGCGCTGGGTCAGCAGACCTACAGCCAGCTGAAATACGCCCCGTTCCCCGTGGTCAGCGCCCCCGCCGGCATGGCGTTGGGCGGCGGCTGCGAGATCCTGCTCCACAGCGACGCCGTGCAGGCCCATGCCGAGAGCTATATCGGCCTCGTCGAGGCCGGCGTCGGCCTCGTTCCGGCCTGGGGCGGCTGCAAGGAGATGCTGGCCCGCTGGCAGTCGTCGCCGACGCTGCCGAAGGGGCCGATGCCGGCGACCGCCCAGGTGTTCGAGACGGTCTCGACCGCCACCGTGGCCAAGTCGGCGGACGAGGCCCGCGACCTCCTGTTCCTGCGCCCGGGCGACGGCATCACCATGAACCGCGACCGGCTGCTCGCCGACGCCAAGGCCAAGGCCCTGTCCCTGGTCGAGGGCTACGCGGCGCCCAAGCCCGTGACGCTGACGCTTCCCGGCCCGTCGGGGGCGCTGGCCCTGCGCATGGCCGCCGAGGGCTTCGCCCGGCGGGGCATCGCCACCCCGCACGATCTCGTGGTGGCGGGGGAACTCGCCGCGGTGCTCTCCGGAGGCGCGGCCGACAGCCTCGATCCCCTCGACGAGGCGGCGCTCCTCGACCTCGAACGCGACAGCTTCATGCGCCTGGTGCGGACGGAGGCGACCCTCGACCGGTTCGAGAGCGTGATCGAAACCGGTCGGCCGGTGAGGAACTGACGCGATGCAGACCTACAAGGCTCCCCTGCGCGACATGCGCTTCGTGCTGCACGAGCTGCACGCCGACCCGGAGGCCCCGGTCCTGCCGGGCCTGGAGGATTTCACCCCCGATGTCGCCGACGCCATCCTGGAGGAGGCGGCAAAGTTCTGCACGGAGCGGCTGCTGCCGCTGAACGCCTCCGGCGACGCCGAGGGCTGCCATTTCGAAAACGGCGCGGTCCGCACGCCGAAGGGCTTTCCGGAGGCCTACCGGGCGTTCCGGGAAGGCGGCTGGACCGCGATGGGCGCCGATCCGGCCTATGGCGGCCAGGGCCTGCCGGCGGGCATCAACAAGCTCGTCGAGGAGATGATCTGCTCGACCAACTTGTCCTTCGGGCTCTATCCGGGGCTCAGCCACGGCGCCTACAGGGCGCTGGCAGACCACGCGTCGGAGGACCTGAAGGCCGCCTACCTGCCCAAGCTCGTCGACGGGACGTGGTCGGGCACGATGTGCCTCACGGAGGCCCATTGCGGCACCGATCTCGGCCTGCTGCGCACCCGCGCGGTGCCGCAGGAGGACGGCTCCTTCAAGGTGACCGGCTCGAAGATCTTCATCTCGGCCGGCGACCACGATCTCACCGAGAACATCATCCACCTCGTGCTGGCGAGGCTCCCGGACGCACCGAAGGGCGTGAAGGGGATCAGCCTGTTCCTCGTGCCGAAATTCCTGCCCCGGGCGGACGGAGCCCCGGGAGAGCGCAACGGCGTCACCTGCAGCGCCCTCGAGCACAAGATGGGCATCAAGGCGTCGGCCACCTGCCAGATGTCCTTCGACGACGCCACCGGCTGGCTGGTCGGCGAGCCCCACAAGGGCATGCGCGCGATGTTCACGATGATGAACAGCGAGCGCCTGTCGGTGGGCATCCAGGGGCTGGGGGCCGGCGAGGCCGCCTATCAGGGCGCCGTCGCGTATGCCCGGGAGCGGCTCCAGGGCCGCTCACTGGTCGGGACCAAGCGTCCGGACCTGCCCGCCGACCCGATCATCGCCCATCCGGACGTGCGGCGGATGCTGATGACGATCCGCGCCTACAACGAGGGCTGCCGGGCGCTCGGCGCCTGGGTCGCCCGCAGCCTCGACGCGCTGGAGCGCCACCCCGACCCCGCCGAGCGGCGCCGGGCGGAGGATTTCGCCGCGCTCATGACGCCGGTGGTGAAGGCGCTGTTCACCGACCTCGGCTTCGAGGCGGCGAGCATCGGCCTGCAGGTCTACGGTGGCCACGGCTTCATCCGCGACCACGGCATGGAGCAGTACGTCCGCGACGCCCGGATCTCGATGATCTACGAGGGCACCAACGGCGTGCAGGCCCTCGACCTCGTGGGCCGCAAGCTGCCGGCCCATGCCGGACGCCTGCTGCGGAGCTTCTTCCATCCGGTGCTGGCCTTCCTCGACGCCGCGATCGAGGACGACGACCTGTCGCCGCTCGCGGAGCCGCTGGCCAAGGCTTTCGGCGCCTTGCAGCTCGCCACGGCCCACATCGCCCGGCGGGGCCTCAAGGACCCGGAGGAGGCGGGCGCGGCCGCCACCGAGTACCTGCGGCTCTTCGGACTGGTCGCGCTCGGCACCATGTGGCTGCGCGCGGCCAAGATCGCCCAGGCGGCCCTCAGGGCCGGCACCGACGAGCGCGACTTCTACGAGGCGAAGCTCGTGACGGCCCGCTTCTACATGGAGCGCATCCTGCCCCAGGTCGCGGGCCTGCTGACGGCCGTGAAGGCCGGCAAGGGCGCGATGATGGCGCTCGACGAGGCGATGTTCTGACGGGAAGCCCCGCGCCCTGCCGGCACCCGGCTCCGCCCGACCTCGGGGTCCCCCGCGGAGCTCGGGCGCGCTCGGGATGGGGCGGGGCACGTGGCGGCCCGGTCATTCCCGCGGCAACGACGGAGGAGAGCGATGGCGGATCTCGAGCAGGTGATGGAGGCGATCGAGGAACGGTCCGCGGTGCTCAGCACGCTCGGTTACCGGGTCCGGTTCGATCTCACCGATGGCGGCAGCATCCTGGTGGACGCGACCGGCGGCGGCGTGAGCGTCTCCACCGGCGAGGCCGGCGAGGCCGGCGAGGCCGTTACGGTGATGAAGCTGAGTTCCGACAACCTGCTCAAGCTGGTGCGGGGCAAGCTGAGTCCGATGATCGCCTTCTCCACGGGCCGCCTGAAGGTGCAGGGCTCGCAGGGCGTGGCGATGAAGCTCGCCGGCCTGCTCGAGTGACGCGCCCGCGCGGGACGTGATTCCGGCCGCCAGCGCCGGCGGGCGGCCATCGGAGGTCCATCAGGAGAGGTCGGATGAAGGTTCTGGTGCCTGTGAAGCGGGTGGTGGACTACAACGTCAAGATCCGTGTGAAGGCGGACGGCTCCGGGGTCGAGCTGGCGAACGTGAAGATGTCGATGAACCCGTTCGACGAGATTGCGGTGGAGGAGGCGATC
>NZ_JAKSYP010000021.1:0-26540 GCF_022829625.1 Methylobacterium sp. E-046
GTCGGCGTGGCCGGGGCAGTCCACGTGCGCGTAGTGACGGTTCTGCGTCTCGTACTCCACGTGCGCCGTCGAGATCGTGATCCCGCGCGCCTTCTCCTCCGGAGCCTTGTCGATCTGGTCGTAGGCCGTGAACGTCGCCCCACCCGTCTCCGCAAGCACCTTCGTGATCGCAGCCGTCAGCGACGTCTTGCCGTGGTCAACGTGACCAATCGTGCCGATGTTGCAGTGCGGCTTGGTGCGGGAGAACTTTTCCTTGCCCATCAGAGCCTCCTAGATTCGAATTCGCGTTGCGGAAAAAGAGATGCTGAGGCGCGAGCCTCAGGCGTACTTGGCGATGACCTTGTCGGCCTCGCCGCGCGGCACCTCTTCGTAGTGGTCGAATTGCATCGTGAAGTTGGCGCGGCCCTGCGAGAAGGAGCGCAGCTGGTTCACGTAGCCGAACATGTTGGCCAGCGGCACCATCGCGTTGATGACGTTGGCGTTGCCCCGCATGTCCTGGCCCTGGATCTGACCGCGGCGGGCGTTCAGGTCGCCGATGACCGATCCAGTGTATTCCTCTGGCGAGACGACCTCGACCTTCATCACCGGCTCGAGCAGGACCGAGCCGCCCTTTTGCAGAGCCTCCCGGAGCGCCGCCCGGGACGCGATCTCGAAGGCCAGTGCCGACGAGTCCACGTCGTGGTAGGCGCCGTCGATCAGCTCGACCTTCACGTCGACCACCGGGAAGCCGGCGAGGACGCCCGCGCCCAGCACCGAGTTCAGGCCCTTCTCGACGCCGGGGATGTACTCCTTCGGCACCGCGCCGCCGACGATCTTCGATTCGAACTGGAAGCCGGCACCCGGCTCGTTGGGCTCGACGACGAACTTAACGCGGGCGAACTGGCCGGTACCGCCGGTCTGCTTCTTGTGGGTGTAGTCGATCTCCTGACGGCGGGTCAGCTTCTCGCGGTAGGCGACCTGCGGCTGGCCGATATTCGCGTCGACCTTGTAGGTCCGACGGAGGATGTCGACCTTGATGTCGAGGTGGAGTTCGCCCATCCCGCGCAGGATGGTCTGGCCGGATTCCTGGTCGGTGGAGACCCGGAACGACGGATCCTCGGCGGCGAGCTTCGCGAGCGCGATGCCGAGCTTCTCCTGATCGGCCTTCGACTTGGGCTCGACGGCGATCTCGATGACGGGCTCAGGGAACTCCATCTTCTCGAGGATCACGGCCTTCTGCGCATCGCAGAGGGTGTCGCCCGTGCGGGTGTCCTTGAGGCCGGCCAGGGCGACGATGTCGCCGGCGAAGGCCTCCTTGATGTCCTCGCGGTTGTTGGCGTGCATCAGGAGCATGCGGCCGACACGCTCTTTCTTGTCGCGGGACGAGTTGAGCACGTTGGCGCCGGAATCGACCTTGCCCGAGTAGACGCGGCAGAAGGTGATCGTGCCGACGTGGGGATCGTCCATGATCTTGAAGGCGAGCATGGAGAAGGGATCCGAATCCGTCGGATGACGGACGGTCTCTTCCTCGGTCTTGAAGTCGATGCCCTTGATCTCGCCGCGGTCGGCCGGGGAGGGCAGGTAATCCACGACGGCGTCGAGGAGGGGCTGGACGCCCTTGTTCTTGAACGCGGAGCCGCAGAGCACCGGATGGAAGGCGCGCAGCTGCACGGCCTTACGCACCAGGACCCGCATTGCCGCCTCGTCCGGCTCGGTGCCGTCGAGGTAGGCCGACATCGCCTCATCGTCGAGCTCGACGCAGGCCTCAACCAGCTTGGTGCGGTACTCGACGGCCTGATCCTTGAGATCGGCCGGGATCTCGACCTCGTCGAAGTTGGCGCCGAGCGCCTCGCCCGACCAGACGATCGCCTTCATCTTGATGAGGTCGATCACGCCCTGGAAGTTGGACTCGGCACCGATCGGCAGCTGCAGGCAGACCGGCTTGCCGGCGACGCGGTCGATGATGTCGGCCACGCACTTGAAGAAGTCGGCGCCGATCTTGTCCATCTTGTTGACGAACACGACGCGCGGCACGTCGTACTTGTCAGCCTGACGCCACACCGTCTCGGTCTGCGGCTCGACGCCCTGGTTGCCGTCCAGCACGCAGACGGCGCCGTCGAGCACGCGGAGCGAGCGCTCCACCTCGATGGTGAAGTCCACGTGGCCGGGGGTGTCGATGATGTTCAGGCGCTTGTCGCGCCAGAAGCAGGTCGTCGCGGCGGACGTGATCGTGATGCCACGCTCCTGCTCCTGCTCCATCCAGTCCATCGTGGCGGCGCCCTCATGGACCTCGCCGATCTTGTGGGACTTTCCGGTGTAGTAGAGGATCCGCTCGGTCGTCGTGGTCTTGCCGGCATCGATGTGGGCCATGATGCCGAAGTTGCGGTAGTCCTCGATCGCGTGCGTGCGGGGCATCGGATTGCTCCTGAGAGACGGCGGAACCGCTTACCAGCGGTAGTGCGAGAAGGCGCGGTTGGCTTCCGCCATCCGGTGCGTATCTTCCCGCTTCTTGACGGCGTTGCCGCGGTTGTTGGCGGCGTCGAGCAGCTCGGCAGAGAGACGCTCGATCATCGTCCGGTCGTTGCGCGAGCGGGCCGCCTGGATCAGCCAGCGGATGGCCAGGGCCTGACGACGCTCGGTGCGCACCTCGACCGGGACCTGGTAGGTCGCACCGCCCACGCGGCGGGAGCGCACCTCGATCATCGGGGCGACGTTGTCGAGGGCGGCGCGGAACACCTCGATCGGATTGGCGCGGGCACGGTTCTCGACGATGTCGAAGGCGCCGTAGACGATCCGCTCGGCGGTCGACTTCTTGCCCTCGTACATGATCGAGTTCATGAATTTCGTCAGCACCACGTCCCCGTACTTCGGATCCGGGATGATCTCACGCTTCTCGGCAGAGTGGCGACGGGACATCTTCTGAGACTCTCGAACGAAAAGATCTTAAGCGCCCCGCGCAGGCCGCCTGAGCCCTGAGGCCGGCGACATCCTTGCGAGGCCGTGGAAACATGGACCGGCGCCCGGGAAAAATCCGGGCGGCCGACTTACTTCGGACGCTTGGCGCCGTACTTCGAACGGCGCTGCTTGCGGTTCTTCACGCCCTGCGTGTCGAGCACGCCGCGCAGGATGTGGTAGCGCACGCCCGGAAGATCCTTCACGCGGCCACCGCGGATCATGACCACGGAGTGCTCCTGAAGGTTGTGACCCTCACCCGGGATGTAGCCGATCACCTCGAAACCGTTGGTGAGGCGGACCTTGGCGACCTTGCGGAGCGCCGAATTCGGCTTCTTCGGGGTCGTCGTGTAGACCCGGGTGCAGACGCCGCGCTTCTGCGGGCAAGCGTCGAGCGCCGGAACCTTGTTGCGGCTCCGCTGGATCTTCCGCGGCTGGGCGATCAGCTGGTTGATCGTCGGCATCCTGTGCCCTCTTCCTCGGTCACCTAGGCGGGACTGCCTGGGGCAATCCGCAAAACGAATATGCGCCGGAGGGCCTGTCACGGACCCTCGGCGCGGTGTGGGCAGAGGAGCACGCCCGAAACGAACGCGCTCGTACCTACGGATCTGACTCAAGCGTCAGGCGATTTGAACCCTCGGAGCGCTCGGGGCGATTGCGACAGCGTCCGGGGGTATGCCCAAGGGCCGTCGGCAGCCGATGGCCGTCCGAAGTGGCGCGCTTCTAGCCGCCGTTGCCCCGGAGGTCAATGCGGTCGCGGCAGAAAACTGCGCCGCGTCGGAGGTTAAGGATCGGTCAAGGCGCGTGATTGGCTGTCCTATGCGCCGCGGTGGGTCCTGGACGCGGCACCGATCAGGACAGCCCGTCGGAGCGCCGATGCGGGATGGAATACGGTCAGGATCGCGAAACCCGTCCGGCGAATCGCGCTCGTTCTATCGGATTGGGCGGCGGGTTCCGGTGGCGACGGACTTGGCGCAGGCGGGCGATCTGGAAGCCGCGTCACGCGCACCGCGAGGGTCCCTGCAGGTCCCCGGGGTTCGGTCGGGCGGTGGCCTGCCATCACGGCGCGGGCGTGGCGCGCGGCGTCCTTGGCTGAAACGGTGCAGGGCGCCGACCTGACTCTGCGGCTCCGGCGCCCTGCCGCCTCTGGGATCTCAGCGGGGCCACAGGGACGGCCTCGCCCCGGCAGAAAGATCCACCGCGTTCTCCCACGCGACACCAGCGTTCTTTGCTCCAGATCCGATAAAGAAAGACAAACCGGTCCGTTGATCGCGGCAACACCTTCATAGAACACTGCTGGTGCTCGGACGATTCGGGCTAGAACATCTCCGACGGTCGACCGCTCGACTTGGTCGGTACGATCGAGGATCGTTCGTCATCGCTGGCTGGGCCGAATCGTGTTCGCCAACGACAATGGAGATACTCGTGCGCCGTCTCTCCGGCGGCGAAGCGGATCACCGGACTTGATCTCGACTACGCGCAGGCCGTCGCCGACAAGCCCGGCGTGAAGTTGGAGGTCCGGCCGACCAACCCGGCCAATCGCATCCCGCTGCTCACCTCCGGCAATGTCGATCTGGTGCTGGCGAACTCCACCATCACCGAGGAGCGGGCCAGGCAGCTCGATTTCAGCATCCCGTACTTCGCCTCGGGTCAGCAGTTCCTGGCGAAGAAAGGCACCCTGTCCTCGCCCGACCAGCTGAACGAGCTCCGGATCGGTGCCGACAAGGGCACGACCAACGAGATTGTGCTGCGCCGCGACTTCCCGAAGGCAACCGTTGTCGCCTTCGACGACACACCCTTCGCGTTGTCGGCCCTGCGCAACGGCAACGTCTAGGCGATCACGCAGGATGGGCCGAAACTCATCGGGTTGCTGGCGAAGGTGCCGGACCGGGAGAACTACGAGATCCCGCCCTTCTGCATCTCCGACGACTATATCGGCATTCCGAAGGGAGAAACACGACTGCGGGAACTCGTGAACGAGACCCTGCGCGGCCGGGAGGCGAGCGGAAAGGCGGCGGCGATCTACGAAAGCTGGTTCGGGCCGAAGACCGAGTAGCTGCTGCTGCGCCTGTTCCGGATCGGCGATCCCCTCTAGCGGAGGCGGAGCGACGGAAGTGGATCAGCTGGTCGGCGATCTTCTGGCGCCCCGCTATCTCGCCTGGCTGCTTCAGGGCTTCGGAATGACCCTGGCCCTGTCGGTCGCCGTCTGCCTTGCGGGCACGGCGCTGGGCCTCGCGGCCTGCAGCCTGCGCGACGTGGGCGGCGAGGTGGGGCGGTGCGCCGTGGCCGGCTATGTCTGTCTCGTCCGCAACACCCCGCTGCTGGTGCAGCTCTTCGTCTGGTACTTCGCGGCGGCCGCCCTGCTTCCAGGGGCGATCACCGTCTGACTGAATACGCCGCATGCCCTGAACCTGGGCGTCGGCGCCCTGCACTGGCCTGCCTACGAGACGCTGGCCGGATTCTGTGGGCTCACGCTCTACGCTGGCGCCTACATCGCCGAAGAGGCCTGCGCCGGGATCAACGGCGTCCGTGCGGCCCAGCGGGGGGCGGCCCGCGCCCTCGGCCACACGCCGGTCCATGCCTTCCGCCACATCGTGCTCCCCCAGGCCCTGCGCCTCGCCTGGCTGCCGATCGTCGGCCAGTACCTGAACACGATCAAGAACACGTCCCTGACCATGACGAGCGGTCTGGCGGAGCTATCCTACGCATCCCGGCAGGTCGAGACGGAGACCTTCAAGACTTTCCAAGCCTCCGGAATCGCGACGCTGCTGTATGTCGGCGCGGCGGCGGCGGTGGAAATGGCGGGACAAGCCCTGGCGCGCCGCTCCCGCCCGGCCGGTTCGCGGCGATGACCCTGCCGGTCATCACTGACAATCTCGATTACCTGCTGGTCGGGGCCTGGCCCGACGGGCCGATCGGCGGGCTTGCCCTGACGCTGATTCTCTCCGGCTTGTCCGGTCTTGTCTCGGCCGTGCTGGGTCTGATCCCGGGCCTCGGTCTCGCGATGAGCGCCGGTGCCACCTGCGCCGCCCTCGCCGTCGGGCTCTTGCGGGCCGTCCCGATCGTACTGCTGATCTTCCGGCTCTACTTCCTGCTGCCGATCCTGTTCGGCCTGTCGGTCCCCGAGATCGGGACCGTGGTGGCGGCCCTGTCGCTCGTCGCGGGTGCCTACCTGTCCTACGGAGTGGCGGCGGGGATCGAGAGCGTCGGCCGCGGTCATTGGGAAGCCGGCCTGGCGCTCGGCTTCGGCCGCTGGCCGACCTTGCGGTTCATCGTCCTGCCGCGGGCGCTACGGGCGATGGCGCCTTCGTTCGTCAATCAGTGGACGGCGCTCATCAAGGACACGTCGCTCGCCTACGTGATCGGGGTGCCCGAACTCGCCTTCGTGGCCGCCCAGGTGAACAACCGCGCCATGATCCACCCCGCCGAGATCTCCCGGTTCGTCGGCGCCGTCTACGGCATCCTGTGCGTATCCCTCGACGGGCTGGCCTCCCGGCTCGCCCGGACGCGCTCGGTGACCGTCCATCGAGCCTGACACGGCCGCTTCGACCCGTCCTCGCCGGTCCGGGCACCGGCAGACGATCAAGTCCGTGGGCGGGCGGACGGGTCGGAGGCGTATCCCCGGCATCGGTGGCGAAGCGGCAAATCCTGCCGGGTTGCCGCACGGGGCGTGCCGGATCGGGGCAGGGGAGCGCCATCAGGGTCTACGGAGAATTAAAGGCCTCCGTCGAATTGTCGCGATCAGCGAGCGGCCGGGACGCCGCTCAAGTTTGCGTCAAGGGTGTTGCGTATGGGTTGCGTCGCGGTCAGCAACGTCGTTCCGTTCCGGCGGGCCGTCCCCGCTCAGGCACCGGGCGAGCGGGAGGCGCGCAACCGGCGCCGCAGCGAACAGCGGTCCCTGTTGGACGCGCTCTACGCCACCGGCAGCATGGTCGTTGCCGCGGAGGATCGCGGGATGAAGCTCACGGCCTCCCGGCTCCAGGTCTACGGGTTCCTGGCGATCGAAGAGGTGGGCGAGGACGGCCTCATGCGGCGGCTCCGCCCGTCCGAGGCCATTCGCGCCCGCGCGGAGCGGCCCTGGCGCCTGTCGAAGCCGGCGAGCGGCGCGGCGGTGACGATCCCGAGCCTCGACGGCTTCCTGTTCGAATCGATTGGCCAGCCGGCCTGACACCGACGCACGGGAAGTTGGCGACCGGTGCGCTGCCAGGCGTGCCGGTCGTCGCACGTCTGGAGGAGGGGGCCGTCTCGCTGACGCCCGCTCGGGCCTGCCTGGGACAGGGGCGGTAACGGATCCCGCACCGTCTCCGAGCGACGACCTGACCGAGCCCCGATCCGGTTCCGCTCCGCTCAGATCGTCCGGGACCCGCTCGGGTGACGCGATGCACGCTCCCCGTCCCGAGCCTGCGAACGGCGGTCCGGCCCCAGCATCAGGGATGATGTATCGGGGATGTGGCCGGGGACAGCGCCGACCCGAAGGCCCCCCGAACCAGGTCATACCACCCACGCGGCGCCAACGATTTCACGCTGTTCCGCTTGCCATCGTCGACCGCCCGTAGTATCCGCCCGGCCTTCGCGAGAATTTCGATGGGTGCTCGCACCCTGTGAACGCGGTGACCGCGCCGGTGTCGTATGACACCGCCAGCGCGGTCGAACACATGAGCCGGGGACGTCAGGTCCCCATCAGGCGTCGTCCGCCGGGCAATACCGTCCGTGTGCGGAAACCCGCCTGAAACAAGGAGTCACGCACGTGATCCAGATGCAGACGAATCTGGACGTCGCCGACAACTCGGGTGCACGCCGTGTGATGTGCATCAAGGTTCTCGGCGGGTCGAAGCGCAAGTATGCCGGCGTGGGCGACGTCATCGTCGTCTCCGTCAAGGAGGCGATCCCGCGCGGTCGCGTCAAGAAGGGCGACGTCATGAAGGCGGTCGTCGTCCGCACCGCCAAGGACGTGAAGCGTGCCGACGGTTCGGTCATCCGCTTCGACAAGAACGCCGCGGTCCTGATCAACAATCAGAAGGAGCCGATCGGCACCCGTATCTTCGGACCGGTGCCGCGCGAACTCCGCGCCCGCAACCACATGAAGATCATCTCCCTGGCTCCGGAGGTGCTGTAATGGCTGCCAAGATCAAGAAGGGCGACAAGGTCGTCGTGCTCACCGGCCGCGACTCCGGTCGCTCGGGCGAGGTGATCCAGGTTCTGCCGAAGGAAGGCCGGGCCTTCGTGCGCGGCATCAACCTCGTGAAGAAGCACCAGAAGCAGACCCAGAACCAGGAAGGCGGCATCATCTCCAAGGAGGCCGCCATCCAGCTCTCGAACATCGCGGTGGCCGATGCCAATGGCAAGCCGACCCGCGTGGGTTTCCGCATCCTCGAAGACGGGCGCAAGGTCCGGTTCGCCAAGACCACGGGGGATCAGATCGATGGCTGAGGCCGACAAGAACGCCTACACCCCGCGCCTGCGCAAGCACTACGACGAGGTGGTTCGCCAGAAGCTGATCGAAGAGTTCGGCTACAAGAACCCCATGGAAGTGCCGCAGATCACGAAGATCGTGATCAACATGGGCGTCGGCGAGTCCACCGCGGACTCGAAGAAGGCCTCGGTGGCCGCG
This sequence comes from Methylobacterium sp. E-046, assembly GCF_022829625.1. NCBI lineage: Bacteria > Pseudomonadati > Pseudomonadota > Alphaproteobacteria > Hyphomicrobiales > Methylobacteriaceae > Methylobacterium > Methylobacterium sp. E-046. Next base: position 8,543 of record NZ_JAKSYP010000021.1, read on the forward strand.
GGCGATCTCGCCCTCATCGCCGGCCAGAAGCCGGTCATCACCAAGGCCCGCAAGGCCATCGCGACCTTCAAGGTCCGTGAGGGCATGCCGATCGGCTGCAAGGTGACCCTGCGCAAGCAGCGCATGTACGAGTTCATGGACCGCCTGATCACGATCGCGCTGCCGCGTGTGCGTGACTTCCGCGGCCTGAACCCGCGCTCGTTCGACGGCCGCGGCAACTACGCCCTGGGTCTCAAGGAGCACCTCGTGTTCCCCGAGATCTCCTACGACAAGGCCGAGCAGACCTGGGGCATGGACATCGTCGTGGCGACCACCGCCAAGACCGATGCCGAGGCCAAGGCTCTCCTCGCCGCCTTCCAGTTCCCGTTCCGGCAGTGAAGCCCTCGGGCTTCAGACGCGGACACCGGAGATAGACCACATGTCGAAGAAAAGCTCAGTCGAGAAGAACGAGGCCCGCAAGGCGCTGGTGAAGCGCTTCGCGGCCAAGCGGAAGGCGCTCCTCGAGATCGCCAACAACGATGGCCTCGAGATGGAGGAGCGCTTCGAGGCGCGTCTCAAGCTCGCGGAACTGCCGCGCAACTCGTCGGCGACCCGCATCCGCAACCGCTGCGGCATGACCGGCCGCCCGCGCGCCTACTATCGCAAGATGGGCATCTCGCGCGTGGCGCTGCGCGAGCTTGGCAACCGGGGCCTGATCCCCGGCCTGGTCAAGTCGAGCTGGTAAGGAGGTCCCCATGGTCAACGATCCCGTGGGCGACATGCTCACCCGCATCCGTAACGGCCAGCTGCGCCGTCGCAACGTCGTCCAGACGCCCGGCTCGCGCCTGCGCGCCAGCGTCCTCGACGTGCTGAAGTCCGAGGGCTATATCCGCGACTACGCGGCGACCGACCTCGGCAACGGCCGCACCGAGTTCGCCATCGAGCTCAAGTACTACGACGGGCGCCCGGTGATCCGTGAGATCAAGCGCGTCTCGAAGCCGGGCCGCCGGGTCTACTCGTCGGTCGGCGAGCTGCCGCACGTCGCCGACGGCCTCGGCGTCACCATCGTCTCCACCCCGCAGGGCGTCATGGCCGACCACGAGGCGCGCGAGCGCAACGTCGGCGGTGAAGTGCTCTGCACCGTGTTCTGATCGGGACATAAGGAGGTTATCCCATGTCTCGCGTAGGCAAGAAGCCGGTCCCTGTACCGGCCGGCGTTACCGCCACCGTCACCGGTCAGACGGTGAAGATGAAGGGTTCGAAGGGCGAGCTGTCGTTCGTCGTCCCCTCGCTCGTCAATGTGGCGATGAAGGACGGGGCCATCGAGGTCCAGCCCGTGAACCAGTCCAAGCCGGCGCGCTCCCTGTGGGGCACGTCGCGGGCGCAGATCGCCAACATCGTCGAGGGCGTGTCGAAGGGCTTCGAGAAGAAGCTCGAGATCACCGGCGTCGGTTATCGCGCCGCGATGGCCGGCAAGGCCCTCAAGCTGTCGCTCGGCTACAGCCACGACATCGAGTACGCGATCCCCACCGGGATCACGATCGCGACCCCGAAGCCCACCGAGATCACGATCACGGGGATCAACCGCCAGCAGGTCGGTCAGGTCGCCGCTGAGATCCGCGATTACCGCGGACCCGAGCCCTACAAGGGCAAGGGCGTGAAGTACGCGGGCGAGTTCATCTTCCGCAAGGAAGGCAAGAAGAAGTAAGGAGGGCATCATGTCTCGCAAGCTCGAAGCCCTCGATCGCCGCAAGGCGCGCGTCCGTCGCGCGCTGCGGGCGGCCGCCAACGGCCGTCCGCGGCTCTCGGTGTTCCGCTCGTCGAAGCAGATCTACGTGCAGGTCATCGATGACGCCGCCGGCAAGACGCTGGCCGCCGCGTCGTCGATCGACAAGGCACTCAAGGGTGAACTCAAGACCGGCGCCGATGTCGCCGCCGCAAAGGCGGTGGGCAAACTGGTGGCCGAGCGCGCCAAGGCCGCGGGCGTCACGAAGGTGATCTTCGACCGCTCCGGCTACATCTATCACGGTCGCGTCGCGGCTGTGGCCGAGGCCGCCCGCGAAGGCGGCCTGGAGTTCTGATCCTGGAACCTCGCCGCCGGCGCATCCGCCGCCGGCGAACCAGATCGGGATCGTCGAACGACGGCGGGCCGGACATGCGGTGCATGTCCGGCATTCGAAGCAATCGAGCGAGCAGGCCCGCCGCCTGCGCCAGTGAGATGAACAGGTAAAGACATGGCACGTGAACGTGAAGGCGGGGGCCGCGGCCGCCGCGATGATCGCGAGGAGCGCGACAGCGAGTTCGTGGACAAGCTCGTCCACATCAACCGCGTCGCCAAGGTGGTGAAGGGCGGCCGTCGCTTCGGCTTCGCGGCCCTCGTCGTCGTCGGCGACCAGAAGGGCCGCGTCGGCTTCGGCCACGGCAAGGCCCGTGAGGTGCCGGAGGCGATCCGCAAGGCGACCGAGGCCGCCAAGCGCGGTCTGATCCGGGTCTCGCTCCGCGAAGGCCGGACACTGCATCACGACGTCAACGGTCGCCACGGCGCCGGCAAGGTGATCCTCCGCGCGGCCCCGCAGGGCACCGGCATCATCGCGGGCGGCCCGATGCGCGCCGTGTTCGAGACGCTCGGCATGCAGGACGTCGTCGCCAAGTCTCTCGGTTCCTCGAACCCCTACAACCTCGTGCGCGCCACCTTCGAGGCGCTCAAGAACGAGGACAGCCCGCGCTCCGTGGCGGCCCGCCGCGGCATCAAGGTGTCGACGCTCCAGTCGCGCCGTCGCGATGCCGATCCGGCCGACCAGTCCGAAGCTGCGGTCGCGTAAGGGAGGGTCCGATGGCACAGAAGACGCTCCGCATCGAGCAGATCGGCTCGCCGATCCGCCGTGAGGCCAGCCAGCGCCAGACGCTGATCGGCCTGAAGCTCAACAAGCTCCACCGCGTGTCCGAGTTGGAGGATACCCCCTCCGTGCGCGGCATGATCCGCAAGGTTGCGCACCTCGTGCGCGTCCACGGCGACGTGGCGTGAGGAGGTCCCGATGAAGCTCAACGAGATCAGCGACAATCCCGGCGCTACCAAGAACCGGATGCGTGTCGGCCGGGGCATCGGCTCCGGCAAGGGCAAGACCACGGGTCGCGGCGTGAAGGGTCAGAAGGCCCGGACCGGCGTGTCCATCAAGGGCTTCGAGGGTGGCCAGATGCCGCTCCATCGTCGCCTGCCGAAGCGCGGCTTCAACAATCTCTACGCGCAGGACCTGAACGAGGTGAACCTCGGCCGGATCCAGGAAGCCGTGGACGCGGGCAAGCTCGACAAGGCCGCGACCGTGACGGTCGAAACCCTGGTGGCTGCCGGCATCATCGCCCGTCCCCGCGACGGCGTGAAGCTGCTCGGCGTCGGCGAGCTGACCGCGAAGCTCAGCTTCGAGGTTACCCGCGCCTCCAAGTCCGCCGTCGAGGCGGTCGAGAAGGCCGGCGGTTCGGTCAGCACCGTCTATGCCCAGGGTGCTTCCACCCGCGGCGGCAGCGAGGCGGCCACGGCCTGACGGACGCGACGGGGGCAACCGCGGGACCCGTTGCACGGGCCCCGCGCACCCTTTAAGCCGATCCTTCGAGCGGCGGCCCTGCGACCTCGCGGGCCGCCGTTTTCATTTCATCCGGGCGCCGCGCGTCCGGCGACACTTCCAGGACGCGACGCTTATGGCCTCAGCCGCCGAGCAGCTTGCCGCCAACCTCAATTTCGGTGCGATCGCCAAGGCCGATGAGCTGAAGAAGCGCATCTGGTTCACGCTCGGCGCCCTCGTGGTGTTCCGGCTGGGCACGTACATCCCGATCCCCGGCATCGATCCGGAGCAGTTCGCCCGGAACTTCCAGCAGCAGTCGGGCGGCGTGCTCGGCCTGTTCAACATGTTCTCCGGCGGTGCCGTCGAGCGCATGGCGATCTTCGCCTTGAACATCATGCCGTACATCTCGGCCTCGATCATCGTGCAGTTGCTGACCTCCGTGATCCCGAGCCTGGAGGCCCTGAAGAAAGAGGGCGAATCCGGTCGGAAGGTGATCAACCAGTACACCCGCTACCTGACGGTGGTGCTGGCCCTGGTGCAGTCCTGGGGCATCGCCATCGGCCTGCAGGGCTCGTCGGCCGCCATCGATCCGGGCCCGTTCTTCCTGGCCTCGACGGTGATCACGCTCACGGGCGGCACCCTGTTTCTGATGTGGCTCGGCGAGCAGATCACCTCGCGGGGTATCGGCAACGGCTCGTCGCTGATCATTTTCGCCGGCATCGTCGCCCACCTGCCGGTTGCGATCGCGGGCGCGCTCGAACTCGGCCGGACCGGCGCCCTGTCGCCGGCGATCATCTTGGGCGTGGGCGTCGCCGCGGTGGCTCTCGTCTACTTCATCGTGTTCATGGAGCGCGCCCAGCGCCGGCTCCTGATCAACTACCCGAAGCGCCAGGTCGGTAACCGCATGTACGAGGGCCAGACCTCGTTCCTGCCCCTCAAGCTCAACACCTCAGGCGTGATCCCGCCGATCTTCGCCTCGTCGCTGCTGCTCCTGCCGGCCACGGCGGCGAGCTTCTCGGCGAATGGCGGGGCCACCGGCTGGCTCGGCACGGTCACGGCCTATCTCGGCCACGGTACGCCGCTGTTCATGGTCCTCTATGCGGCCCTGATCATTTTCTTCACCTTCTTCTACACGGCGGTGGTCTTCAATCCGCAGGAGACCGCCGACAACCTGAAGAAGCACGGCGGCTTCATCCCGGGCATCCGTCCGGGTGAGCGCACGGCGTCCTTCATCGACAAGGTGCTGACCCGCATCACGGTGATCGGCGCCCTGTACCTGACGCTCGTGTGCCTGTGCCCGGAGATCCTGTCGTCCTACGCGGCGGCGAGCCTCGGTTTCGGCGGCACGTCGCTGCTCATCGTGGTCTCGGTCACGATGGACACGGTGGCGCAGATCCACGGCCACCTGATGGCGCACCAGTACGAGGGCCTCGTGAAGAAGGCCAAGCTGCGTGGCGCCTCGACCACGCAACGCCGGCGCTGAGACTGCTACAGAGGCGGCCGGGCACCAGGATTCCTCCCGTCTCTGGTCCAAAGGTCCGGGTGCCTCCGCACCCGGTACCGGCTAGAAAACCCCCGAATCCGGCGATGCCAGGGAGGCTCGCCACCGCGGCTTGTGCCCACAGGGAGTGGGCCCGACGAGGACAACGCCATGCGCATCATTCTGCTCGGTCCCCCCGGGGCGGGGAAGGGGACGCAATCCGAGCGGATCGTACAGCGCTTCGGCATCCCGCAGCTCTCCACGGGTGACATGCTGCGCGCGGCCGTGGCGGCGGGCACGCCGGTGGGCCTCAAGGCCAAGGCCGTGATGGAATCGGGTGGCCTGGTCTCCGACCGGATCGTCGTCGGCATCGTGGCCGACCGGATCGAGGAGCCGGATGCGCGTCGGGGATTCATCCTCGACGGGTTCCCCCGCACCGTTGCGCAGGCCGAGGCGCTGAGCGAGATGCTGGCCGGCAAGGGCCTGAGCCTCGCCACGGTCATCGAGCTGAAAGTCGACGAGAACGCCCTGGTCGGCCGCATCGAGAAGCGCGCCGCCGAGACCCTGGCCCGCGGCCAGGCCGTGCGGAAGGACGACACGCCGGAGGTGTTCAAGCAGCGCCTGGAAGCCTACCGCGCGCAGACGGCACCGCTCTCCGCCTACTATGCGGGGAAAGGCATGCTGAAAACCATCGATGGCATGCAGCCGATCGACAAGGTGACGGACGACCTGATGGCCGTGCTGACGCCGCACGAAGAGCGCGTGACCTCCTGAACACCCGTCGCGGTGTCGGCCCGCTCCCGATCGGCCGGGGTCAGCGGGCGCGATCGGCCGAGGATGCCCGCATCGTCGCCGCGAGCGTCACGAAGGCCGCGCGGCCAGGGCAGTCAAGGCTGCGGCGTTGATGGCGATGACGGCGGCCTCAGGCGGCAATCGCGCTGGTCGGCCGCGAACCCTTGGCGGCGTCGATCGGTTGAGGGGCGCAGCTTCGATCGGAAACCCCATGACCCTGCGCCGCATCGCCACGACCGTCATCCTCACCCTGGCGCTCGCATTGCCGGGATCGCCGGCATTCGCCCAGAGCCCGGCCCAATCCTTCGTGTACGGTCAGAGGCAGTTCCGGCACGCCTGCCGGCCGCCGCTCAAGTTCGCGGCCGGGGCCTGCGTCCGACGCTGCCCGGCCGGTCACCAGGATATGGGCGGCTACTGCCGGTTGCGGAACCAGGGCTTCCGCTGAGGCGCGAACGCCGCCTCAGAGCCGCCCATCGCGGCGCAGGGTGCCGAAGAAATTCACGACGTCCATCGCCAGGGATCGATGACCGAAGAGGCGGAGCGGGTAACCGTCGCCGGTGTCCTCCCGCAACTCGATCATGGCGGTGAGGACGTTGTAGCGAAACACCATCCGGCGCCCCGCGAAGGTGGCCCAGAGCAGGCCCGGCCCGTCGGGCACGTGCTGAAGCGCGACGGATCCGGGCTCGGCCTCGGCAAGCACGCCGCCGACCACAGCCAGGGTCACGGGGACGACCTCGTCGAGGGTCTCCTCGGCGGCACGCAGCACCGAATCGGCGAAAGCCCGCAGGGTGGCGCCGTCGCTGGTCAACAGAGACATTCAAGCTCCTCGATACCCCTGAACACCCTCGGACGCGACGCAGGGCAGCACGTCAATCCGGCGACGCGTCGTTGACATCGGCCCGCCTACGCGCTAGCAGGCCCTCCTTCGTCCAACCGCACGATGGTCCGAGGTGCCCCGTCAAGGGCTGCCCGCGGGCCGCGTCGTCGTTTCATGCGCGCAGGGGCCGGCCTCCACCGGACGCGCGCGTCCGACCCGGATCGCCCGGGTCATACATGGAGAGTGTTCGTGGCCCGTATCGCAGGCGTCAACATCCCGACCAACAAGCGCGTCGTCATCGCGCTCCAGTACATCCACGGCATCGGCGCCAAGAAGGCCGAGGAGATCACCCAGAAGGTGAACATCCCCGCCGAGCGTCGGGTCAACCAGCTGACCGACGCCGAGGTTCTGCAGATCCGCGAGACGATCGACCGCGACTACCTCGTCGAGGGCGACCTGCGCCGCGACGTCTCCATGAACATCAAGCGCCTGATGGACCTCGGCGCCTATCGCGGCCTGCGTCACCGCAAGCAGCTGCCGGTCCGTGGCCAGCGCACCCACACCAACGCCCGCACCCGCAAGGGCAAGGCGAAGCCGATCGCCGGCAAGAAGAAGTAATCCCTTCAAGACCGGAGGCCGCGCTTCGCCCGGCCTCCGTCCCGTCGTGCCGAGTGCCCCACATCGGCGCCGGCCCAGGATCGCCGGCTCTGCACGGGCGCGGCGGCCAAACCCCAAACAGAATCCCGAGCGCCTGGCATTACGGGCGTGTCTGAAGGAAGAGTGAGAACAGATGGCCAAGGAACCGCAACGCGTCCGTCGTCGTGAACGCAAGAACATCGTGTCGGGCGTCGCCCACGTGAACGCCTCGTTCAACAACACGATGATCACCATCACGGACGCGCAGGGCAACACCATCTCGTGGTCCTCGGCGGGCGCCATGGGCTTCAAGGGCTCGCGCAAGTCGACCCCGTACGCCGCGCAGGTCGCGGCCGAGGATGCCGCCCGCAAGGCGTCGGAGCACGGCATGCGCACCCTCGAGGTCGAGGTGTCGGGTCCCGGTTCGGGTCGCGAATCCGCTCTGCGCGCCCTCCAGGCGGCCGGCTTCACGGTGACGTCGATCCGCGACGTGACCTCGATCCCGCACAACGGATGCCGCCCGCGCAAGCGCCGCCGCGTCTGAGTCGAGACCCCGAAGCCCTTTGACGGAGAAGCTCATGACGGGATCGAAGCCGCTTCCGGGCGTGCTGCGTTGGAACCTCGGCGATCTCACGGTCACCGCGCTCAACGACGGCTGGTTCCAGGCCAGCCTCGATCTCGTCACGGGCATCTCCAAGGAGGAGGCCGGGCGGTTGCAGGTGGCGGGCTTCCGCACCGAGCAGCCCAAGATCACGCTGAACGCCTTCCTGATCACGGGCCCCGGCCTCAAGCCGACGCTGATCGATACGGGCTACGGCGACCTCGCCCCGGCCGAGACGCTGGGTCGGGCCAATGCGGCGCTGGCGCTCACGGGCGTCGAGCCGGAGGACATCGGCACGGTGCTCGTCAGCCACCTGCACCCCGATCATGTCGGCGGTCTCGTGAAGGACGGAGCGGCGCGCTACCCGAATGCCGAGATCGTGGTGCATGCGGACGAGGCGGCGCATTGGCTGCCGGATGCGGCGATGGCCGCGGCGCCCGCTGAGGCGAAGCCGTATTTCGAGGGCGCCCGGAAGGCCCTGGCACCCTATGCCGGTCGGGTGCGTGAGCACCGGGGCGGCGAGGTTCTCCCGGGGATCACGGCGGTCCACCTGCCCGGCCACACGCCGGGCCATTGCGGTTTCCGGATCGTCTCCGGTGGACAGTCGCTCCTGATGTGGACCGACGTGGTGCACCTCCCGGCGATCCAGTTCAAGAACCCTGAGGCCGGCGTCGGCTTTGACGTCGACGGCGATCAGGCGCGGGAGACGCGCAAGCGGATCCTGGACGAGGTGGCAAGCGAGCGTACGCTCATCGCCGGCGGCCATCTCGAATTCCCGGCCCTCGGCACCGTGGATCGGGACGGGGCGGGCTACAGCTTCGTGCCGGTTCTGTGGGTCGGCGGCGAGTAACGACGGATACGGATTCAGGGACCGTTCGGGGCGCCAGGGGGCTGCGCCGGACGGCCGAAGCGCGGGGACGGTCGTCGCGGATCCCGGGCAAGGACGAGAGGTAGGATCGTGGTCATTCAGAAGAATTGGCAGGAACTGATCAAGCCGAACAAGCTGCAGGTCACGACCGGCGACGACCCGAAGCGGGTCGCCACGGTCGTCGCCGAGCCGCTGGAGCGCGGTTTCGGCACCACGCTGGGCAACGCCCTGCGCCGGGTGCTGCTGTCGTCCCTCCAGGGTGCGGCCGTGACCTCGGTGCAGATCGACGGCGTGCTGCACGAGTTCTCGTCGATCCCGGGCGTGCGCGAGGACGTCACCGACATCGTCCTCAACATCAAGACCATCGCGATCCGCTCGCAGACGGATGCGCCGAAGCGCATGACCCTGCGCAAGACCGGCCCGGGCCTCGTCACCGCCGGCGACATCGGCACGGTCGGCGACATCCAGATCCTGAACCCCGACCTCGTGATCTGCACGCTGGACGACGGCGCCGAGATCCGCATGGAGTTCACGGTCGCCACCGGCAAGGGTTACGTCCCGGCCGAGCGCAACCGCCCCGAGGACGCCCCGATCGGCCTGATCCCGGTGGACTCGCTGTTCTCGCCCGTGACCAAGGTCAGCTACCGCGTCGAGACCACCCGCGAGGGCCAGGATCTCGACAAGGACAAGCTGACCATGACGGTCGAGACCAACGGCGCGGTCTCGCCGGAGGATGCGCTCGCCTACGCGGCGCGCATCATCCAGGACCAGCTGCAGGTCTTCGTGAACTTCGAGGATCCGCGGAAGGAAGAAGCCGCTCCGCTCGCGCCGCAGCTGCCCTTCAACCCGGCGCTGCTCAAGAAGGTCGACGAGCTGGAGCTGTCGGTCCGTTCGGCGAACTGCCTGAAGAACGACAACATCGTCTACATCGGCGACCTGATCCAGAAGTCCGAGGGCGAGATGCTGCGGACCCCGAACTTCGGCCGCAAGTCGCTCAACGAGATCAAGGAAGTGCTCGCCGGCATGGGCCTGCACCTCGGCATGGACATCCCCGGCTGGCCGCCGGAGAACATCGAGGACCTCGCCAAGCGCTTCGAGGAGCACTACTGAGGCGCGAAGGCCCCGGGCTGAGCTTGGCGGCGCCGCGAGGCGCCGCCCGTCCGGGCGATCCGGACCTCGGACTTCGGCGAAGCCTCGCGAAGTCCCTCGGAAATCCCGCCGCGGGGTCATGCGGAATGAAAAGCCCCGCTGTTGGGGCGCCCGGCCGTACCGTGGCACGGCGGCCGAGACGAGAAGGAAGCCAGCACCATGCGTCACGGTTATCGCGGCCGCCGCTTCAACCGCACCGCCGAGCATCGCAAGGCGATGTTCGCCAACATGTCCGCCGCGCTGCTCAAGCACGAGCAGATCGTCACCACCCTGCCGAAGGCCAAGGATCTGCGTCCGGTCGTCGAGAAGCTGATCACGCTCGGCCGCATCGACAGCGTGCACACCCGCCGTCTCGCCATGGCGCAGCTGCGCGACGCCGACATGGTCAAGAAGCTCTTCACGGTGCTCGGCCCGCGCTACAAGGGCCGTCCCGGTGGCTACTGCCGCATCATGAAGGCGGGCTTCCGCCAGGGTGACAACGCCCCGCTCGCCGTGATCGAGTTCGTGGACCGCGACGTCGAGGCCCGCGGCAAGGATTCCGGTCCGAGCCAGGTCGCCGAGGCCGCCTGAACCCGATCGGGCGTCGCAACGCTGCGGTCCATCGAGAAGCCGTTCCGGTCCCCGGGGCGGCTTCTCGCATTTCCGGTGCCCCCGCTTTCGCCGGCGCTGCGACGCAGTCCGATGAGGCCCAAGTTCTTCCGCCTGTCCCCAACGGACGTCGCCTCGCTCCGGTCGCGGTGCCGGGACCGCACGAAAAAACCCGCCGGCTTGCGCCGACGGGTCTGGAGCAGGGTCCACGTCTTGGAAGGTCGCGGGAGCTCGCCCTGGCGGTCCGCATCGGACGGACCGGGAAATCGACCGCGCCGCTCTCCGAAACCCCTATCCCTGCCGAAACTCGTCCGGTGGACCGTCCTGGTCCGGCTCGTTGTCGCGCCGACGGCGCGGGAAGATGCCGTGATTGCTCATGGTCCACCTCCTCTTCGTAACCCGGGAGCCCGCGGGCACCCACGGAGGGACAATGAGCCGGCAACCCGCCGGTTCCCGCAGCCGCTTCAGCCGGCCTGCCCGGCGGCATCGTCCAGGAGGGTGGCGACGCGGGCCGCCAGATCGGCCGAGCGGAACGGCTTCGGGAGCACCGGCAGGTCCGCGGGGATCTGCATCGCCTCGGCGTGACCGGTGAGGATAAGGACCGGCACATGCGGATGCCGGTCGCGGATCTCGGCGGCGAGTTCGATGCCGCTCATGCCGGGCATGGCCAAGTCGGCCACGACGATGTCGTAGCGGTCGCGCTGCAGCTGCGCGAGCGCCGCCTCGCCATCGCTGGCTTCCGTGGTGCTGTGGCCGAACCCGGTGAGGAACGAGGCAGTCACGTGCCGCACCTGCGGATCGTCGTCGACGATGAGGATGCGGGCGCGCCGTCCGGCGATGGGCGCGGCGCCGGGGGCCTCGGCGGCGTGCGCGGGGGCCGTGGCGGCGAAGGGCAAGGCGAGTTCCACGCGGGTTCCCCGGCCGACCGCGCTGTCGATCGCCAGCCGGCCCTTCGACTGCTGGGCGAGACCGAACACCATGGCCAGCCCGAGGCCGGTGCCCTGGCCTACGGCCTTGGTCGTGAAGAACGGCTCGCAGACCCGGCGCAGGATCTCCTGCGGGATGCCCGTGCCCTCGTCGGTGACGCTGATGCCGAGATAGGCGCCGTCGGCGATCTCGGGATCGCCGCTAATGGTGAGCCGCCGGGTCGCCACCGTGATGGAACCCCCGTCTGGCATGGCGTCCCGGGCGTTGATGCAGAGGTTGAGCACGGCGAGTTCGAGCTGGTCCGGATCGACCTGAACCGCCGGAACGCCGTCCTCCAGGTCGGTCCGGACGGTCACGAGGCCGCCGAGGCTGCGCCCGAACAGGTCGCTCATCCCGGTGATCAGGCTGTTCACGTCGACGGCGCGCGCCTGCAGATCGTGGGCGCGGCTGAAGCTGAGGAGGCGCTTCGTCAGGGAGGCGCCGCGCTCCGCCGCGCCGCGGGCGTTCTCGATCAGGCGCTGCACCCGCGGCTGATCGGCGACCTTCGGAGCGGCGAGTTCCAGGCTTCCGAGAATCGCGGTCAGCAGGTTGTTGAAGTCGTGCGCGATGCCGCCCGCCAGGGTGCCCAGCGCCTGCATCTTGTCGGACTGGCGCAGGCGCGCCTCCAGGGTCCGCTGCTCGGTCACGTCGCGCTCGATCACCGCGAGGTGGCTGATCGCACCGCCCGCCTCGCGGATCGGCACCCGCGTGACGTGGCTCCACTGCTCGGCACCCGTCGGGCCGTCGCTGATGAGGCTCTCGGCCACCCCGCCGGACCGGATCGCCGCCGTATCCGCCTCGGCCACGGAGCGGGCCTTGGCGCCGATGAGTTCGTCCTCGCGACGCCCGAGGCAGGCGGCGATGTCCCGGCCCAGGAGATCCGCCTTGCGGGCGTTCAGCCGCACGAAGCGGCCGGCCGCATCCTTGAAGCTGATCGCGTCCTGGGCGTGGTCGAGGAGGCCGCGCAGCAGGGCCCGCTCGGTGGCGAGGTCGCGGCCGAGGCGGTGGCGCTCGAAGGCCTGCCGGACGGTGGAGCGCAGCAGGCCCGCGTCCCAGGGCTTGGTCACGTAGCCGACGATGCCGCCGCGGTTGAGGGCGGCGATCACCGCCGTGATGTCGGCGTAGCCCGTGAGCAAGATCGCCTGGGCGTCGTGGAAGCTGCGCGCCTCCGCGAGCAAGGCGTCGCCGGTAAGGCCCGGCATGCGCTGATCGGAGAGGATCACGGCGATGTCGGGCTCGGCGCGCAGGATCTCCAGCGCCTCGGCGGGGCGCGAGGTCGTCAGCACCCGGTAGGAATCCTCGAACAGATCCTCCAGGGCGATCAGGATGTCCGGCTCGTCGTCGACGGCCAGGATCGTCCCTACACCTGCCGTACCGTCACTCATGCGCTGGCCGCCTGCCGCGGAATCCCGATCACGAAGCAGGCTCCTCCTCCCGGCGCCGTCTCCACGGTAAGCGAGCCGCTATGCGCCTGAACGACGCTATAGGCAATCGCAAGTCCAAGTCCCGTTCCCGATCCCACCGGCTTCGTTGTGAAGAATGGCTCGAAGATCTTCTCACGCAGCGTATCCGGAATACCGGGACCGGTATCGCTGATCCGGATCTCGTCGAGATCGGGGCTCGACTGGGTCGCGATGCGGATTGTACCGCCCTCCGGCATGGCGTCGGCGGCGTTGCCCAGGATGTTCATCACCACTTGGTTGAGGAGCGCCGGCGTGCAGTGGATCTCGGTCCGGCCCGCGAAGCTGCGCTCGACGGCAATCCGGTCCCCGAGCTTATGCTGGATCAGGGCCAGGACCGTGTCGATCGCCTCCGGGACGTTGACGAGGGCGCGCTCGCCCTCGTCGAGGCGCGAGAACTTGCGCAGGTTCAGCACGAGGTCCTGGATCCGGGTGAGCCCCATCCGCATCGAACCGACCCGCTGCCGGGCCTTCTCCACGGCGCGGCCGGCCGCGTCGGGGGCCGCACCCGGCAACTCGCCGAGCAGGCGCTCCACCGTGCTCTGGTGGGCCAGGATGAAGGCCAGAGGATTGTTGATCTCGTGGGCGATGCCGGCCACCAGCTCGCCGAGCGAGGCCATCTTGGCGGCCTGAACGAGCTTGGACTGCGCGTCGGTGAGCTGTCGGTTGGCGTCGGCGAGGTCGCGGTTGGCCCGCTCCAGAGCGTCGGCGAGGCGTGCCCGGGCCTCGGCCGCCTCGGCTTCGCCGCGCGCCCGCTCCACCGCCCGCTCGCGCTCGCCGAATTGTCCGGCGATGCGCCGGTCATCCTCCTCTAGGAGCCGGCGGCGCACGAAGCCGCGCACCCGGAGTGCCAGGACCTCCGCGTCGGCCTTCGAGACCACGTCGTCGGCCCCGGCCGCGTAGGCCTCCACCATGAAATCCTTGGCCGGGTCGCTCCCGGCGATGCCCACGAGGTGGAAGCCCGCACCCGCCGCCTGCCCGGACCGTCGCTGGCTGATCACCCGGCACAGGGCCAATCCGTCATAGGCGTGGCCGAGGAGATCGACCGTGACGCAGTCGAAGGCCGCGCCGCCGTCGGCCGCATCCAGGGCGGCCAGGGCCGCCTTCGGACCGTCGGCGGCCGCCACGTGATGCCCGTCCTGGCTCATCAGGCCGGCCAGGAAGGTCCGGTAGGTGGCGCTACCGTCGACGACCAGGATCCGTCCGCGCCGGAAGGCGGCCGCGCCCGGGCCCTCGCCGTCGCTGGCCGGGCGGCGCTCGCGCAGCAGGGCGCGGATGCGCAGGATCATCAGGTCGCGATCGGCGGATTTCGGCAGATAGGCGTCGGCGCCGCTCTCGAGCCCCTGGCGCTCGCCGCCGCTGCCGCCGGTCAGCATCAGGACGGGCAAGGCCCGGGTGCGCAGGGACAGGCGCATCTGCCGGATGAGCTCGTCGCCGTTCATGCCCGGAAGATGGTAATCCGCGACCACGAGGTCGGGCTGGCTGCGGTTGAGGTGATCGAGGGCCGTCTCGGCCGAGGCGCACCGCTCCACCGAGAAGCCGTGCGACTCCAGGAGGAGGCGCAGTTCCAGGGCCTGCGTCTCCGAATCCTCGACCAGCAGGATCCGGGCAGGCCCCTCGAGGGTGCCGGCCTGGCCCACGGTCACGGCCGCGCTCCCGGGTCGACGAGGCGCAGGACGTGGTCGGCGATCCGGTCCAGGGGCAGGACGGAGCGGGCGGCTCCGAGCCGCACCGCCGCGGCCGGCATGCCGTAGACCACCGCCGTGCTCTCGTGCTCCGCCACCGTCTGGGCGCCGGCCTTGTGCATGTCGGCGAGCCCGAGGGCACCGTCCTCGCCCATGCCGGTGAGCAGCACGCCGATGCCGGAGGCGCCCGACTGGCGGGCCATGGAGCGGAACAGCACGGTGGCGGCCGGGCGCTGCCCCGAGACCGGCGCGGAGTCGATCACCCGCAGGACCCGGCTCGACCCGACCTCCAGGTGCCGGTCGCCGGGCGCCACGTAGACGCGGCCGGGCTCGGCCCGCTCGCCGTCGCGGGCCAGACCGACCGGCAGGGTCACGACGCTGTCGAGCCAGCTCGCGAACCCGTCCATGAAGGCGGCGCCCATGTGCTGCACCACCAGCACCGGCAACGGGAAATCGCTCGGCAGGGCTCCGATCACCCGGGCGAGGGCGGGGGGACCGCCCGTGGAGGCGCCGATCCCGAGGAGGCTCGGGGCCAGACCGGGCAGCTCGGACGGGGAGGCCTGGGGAAGGATGGCGCCGCGGCCCGCCCACTCGGTGCCGATCGGACGGCGGCGGATCACCGGGACCTGCGCCATGATCCGCAGCTGCGTGCAGATCTCCCCGGCCACCGCCTCGTAGCCGGCATGGGTGGTCGCCACCGGCTTCTCCACCACCGAGAGCGCGCCGGCGCGGAGCGCGTTCATGGAGATGCGCAGGGAGGAATCCTCGACGGAATCCGCGATCACGACGATCGGGGTCGGATGCTCGGCCATGATCCGGCGGGTGGTCTCCAGCCCGTCGATGCCGGGCAGGCGGATGTCCATCGAGATCACGTCCGGCCGCACCGTCCGGAGCTTGTCGAGCGCCTCCTCGCCGGAGGCGACCGCGGCCACGATCTCGAGCCGGGGATCGCGGGAGACGATGTGGCGCAGCAGCTCGCGCACCACCAGGCTGTCCTCCACCAGCATGACCCGGACCGGGGTCATAGGAGCTGCCCGATCGTGTCGAGCAGGTGCCGCTGATCGAAGGTCTGCTTGGTCAGGTACGCGTCGGCGCCGAAGTCCAGGCCGCGGGCGACGTCGGTGGCGTCGCCCCGGGAGGTCATCAGGATGGTCGGCAGGCGGGCGAACCGCTCGTCGGCCCGCAGCGCCTGGAGCAGGCCGAACCCGTCGAGGCGCGGCATCTCCACATCGGCGAGGACGAGGTCGACGGGCTCGATCTCGGCGCGCAGCCGGTCGAGGGCGTCCTGACCGTCGACGCAGACGACCACGCGGTAGCCGGCGGCTTCCAAGATGCCCTTCTCCAAGGTTCGGGTGGTGATCGAATCGTCGACGACCAGGATCGTCGCGCGGGCGGAGGTGCGCGACGACGCGAGAGTCGTCGAACGTGGAGCCTGCGCCATCGTTCCGATCGACGTCGCGGGTGCGCGGGCGGCGAGGCCCTCGGGATCGAGGACGAGCACCGGGACGTCGCCGGGCAGCACCGCCGTACCGGCGATGAGCTCGGGATCGGCGCCGAAATCGGGCGCCGGCAGGACGAGGAGCTGGCGCACGTCGTGCAGGCGGTCGACAGCGAGCACAACGCGGCCGCCGCCCGCGCGGAGCACCACGGCGATCAGCGTGCCGGGATCGGCCGGCGCGGGGCTCTCGCCGAGGATCTGGGCGAGCTCGCTCACCGGATGGCTCGTCGCCGCGTCGCCCTCGCCGAGGCGCAGGATCATGCGGCCCATCGCGACCGGCAGCGCGTCCCGCCGGAGGCGCAGCAGGCGCTCGACCGTGCCGCCGGGGAGGGCGTAGCTGCGCCCGGCCGCCTCGACCAGCAGCAGGCTGCGCCGGGCCGCCGACAGGGGCAGGCTGAAGATCAGCGCGGTTCCGGCCGGTGCGCGCGGCTCGAGGCGCACGCTGCCCATGAGTTGGCGGGCGGCATCCGCCGCCACCGAGAGGCCGTAGCCCCGCCCCGACAGGGTATCGACCGCCTCCGCGGTGGAGAAGCCCGGCTCGAAGACGAGGCGCAGCAGGGTCTCGGGATCGGCCGACGCCGCCGGAGCGAGGAGGCCGCGGTCCCGCGCGGCGGCCTCGATCCGGGCCAGATCCGGGCCCGGCCCGTCGTCCGACACCGTGACCTGGAGGCGGGAGCCGCGCACGGCGATGTCCAGGCCGAGGCCCAGGACGTCGGGCTTGCCGGCGGCGCGGCGCACCTCCGGCGGCTGCCAGCCGTGGCTCAGGGCATTGCGAAGGGCGTGGAGCAGCGGATCCTTCAGCACCTGCAGCGTACCGCGCTCGACCGGGAGGTCGAGGCCGCGCAGGCCGATATCGACCTCGCGCCCCTGTTCCCGGGCGGTCTCGCGGAGCGACCGGGCGAGGGGGGCGAGGACCGTCTCGGCGGGGACCAGGGCGAGGCGCTCGGCCGCCGCGCGGACCCGGGATGCGGCCCCCTCCAGAGCCCGGGTCGCATCGGTCTGGCGCCGGGACAGGTCCGCGATCTCCCGGGCGAAGCTGCCGACGCGGGCCGCGTACGCGCGCCATTCGGGCCGCGCCGCATCGGCGCCGGCCGCGAGCGCCTCGGCACCGGTGCGCAGGTCCCGGGCCAGGCGGGCGAGGCGGGCGAGGCCGTCCGCGGCGGGCGCCTGACCCGCCAGGGTGCTGGCGAGGTCGTGGCTCGCCCGGGCCAGGGCCTCAACCGACTCGGTCGGCACGCGCAGGAAGGCCGTTCCGGGATCGGCCGGTTCGGCCGCTGGCTTCGGGGCCGCCGCGGCGGGGGCCACCGTGATGGGAGCCGGCTGGACGGGGTCCGGGGCCCGGGCTGCCGGCGCGGGCGGTACAGAGGGTGCGGGCGGCGCGGCCGCGGCCTGCGGCGCGTCCCCGGGAAGGCCGAGGACCCGCCCCAGGGCGGCCAGCGCGTCCGCCGGCATATCGGGTCCGGCCCCGTCCTTGAGGCCGGCGACGTAGGCCTCGACCCGGTCGAGGGCGAGGTGGACGGCGTTGGCGGCCTCCCGGTCGAGGGCCGTGACGCCGGTGCGGACCCCCTCGAACAGCGTCTCCAGCCTGTGGGCCACCGCCTCGACGGCAGGCAGATCGACGGCCCGGGACGCGCCCTTCAGGCTGTGGGCGCGGCGGAAGACGTCGTTCCAATCCGGGGTCGCGCTGCCCAGCGCGGCCCTGATCGCCGCGACGTGCTCCCGGTGCTCGATATCGAAGGCGGCGAGCAGCAGCTGGCGGATGTCCTGAGCCAAGGCGGGACCGCCCTCAGTGCCTGTATCGTTCGGCGAGCGCCATGAGCGCCTGGGCGAGTTCGGTGAGGTTGGCCGAGGCCGCCTCGACCTGGCGCGTGCCGGCCGCCGTCTGCTGGCTGGCCTGCCGGATGTTCTGCAAGGCGCCCATC
>NZ_JAKSYP010000029.1:0-16358 GCF_022829625.1 Methylobacterium sp. E-046
GGCCAGGCGCAGGAGCTGAAGGGCGAGGCGCAGAAGACGGTCGGCGACGTCAAGGACGGCGCCAAGTCCCTGGCCGAGACCGTCACCGGACGGCGCTGAGCGCGCCCCCACGGCGCCGGCCGCGCCGGCGCTGCCCCGGCCTACCGGCCGGGCATGTTCCAACCCGACACAGGAGACCCTCATGAACCGCGACCAGATCCGTGGCGCATCCCGTCACCTCAAGGGCCGCGCGCAGACCACGCTCGGCGGGCTGTCCGGCGATCCGGGCCGGCAGCTGCGCGGAGCCGTCAACCAAGTGGCCGGCGGCGCCCAGTACGCCTATGGCCGTGCCCGTGACCGGGCCGAGGACCTCGCCGAGGACGGCCGCCATCTCGCCCACGAGGCGCGTGAGCGGGCCGACGACCTCATCGAGGACGGCCGTCACTACGCCGAGGAGGCCCGCCGCCGGGTACAGACCCACGGCCGGCGCGCCGTCCGCTACGCCGACACCAACCGCACCCCGACGCTGCTGGCCTTCGTCGGCGTCGCCTTCGTGCTGGGCTGGCTCGCCCGTCCCTCGCGCTGAGCGCACGCAACCCTGGAGAACCCCATGATCCGCAAGCTTCTCACCGCCTTCCTGCTGCCGAGGCTCATCGCCTTCGTCACGCGCCGCGTCACCGGCCGCGCGGCCACGCCGCCGCGCCGAGGCTACTGACCGCCAAGCCGACGCGGACCGGCTCGGCCATGCCGTCCAACCCCGAACGGGTGCTCGGCGGCGTCGGCTCGGCAGGTCCAGGCTCGGCAGGTCCAGGCTCGGCGATCTCGGCTCGGCGGATGTCGGCGGCCGGATCCCAGCGGGCCGGCCGAGCGCGTCGAGCCTTTCACCACGGGCGGCCACGGCGAAGCGGCGAACTCCTGGGTCAACCCGGGCGCCAGCAGGGCCATGCCGGAGGCGGGCCGGGCGCGTGCCATCGACCCGATGACCGTCGACCACCTCACGCGGCAGACCGGCGTGGATCGCTTCGAGATCCGCGCGCCTGCCGCGCGGGCTGCCCTCGGCCGCTACGCGACCGACGGACGCCGCTTCGCCTGACGGCCGGAGGCAGAGGCCACGCCCCCGGTCGGGCGCGCACCCAACGGGCGCCGGTCTCAGTCAGTCCCATCCACGGGGCCATGACGACGGGACGGGCTGTTCCGCCGCGCCACAGGGCCCGGCCGGTGCGGTCGCCGGGCCGGAAACGTCGGACCGGAGCGGCGTTGCCGCAGCGGCGCGCAGTGGTGCGGGACAACCCTCCGGCATCGGCAGTCTGGCCGCGAAAGGCACGCCCGGGGCCGGGTCAGGCGCTTCGGGTGTCCAGGTCCCCGGGATCGAGACGCCGCGCATCGTGCCGGGCGACAGCCTGTGGAGGATCAGCCGGCGCATCTCCGGCGAGGGCGAGCGCTACACTCTGATCTACGACGCCACCCAGGAGCAGATCCGCGATCCGGACCTCATCGATCCCGGGCAGGTCCTCGTGCTGCCCGGCACGGGATCCCCTGACCGGAAACCCTGACCGGACTCCCTGCCACAGCCCGGGAAACGACGCGCGGGGGATAGGATTGGCCCGCAACCCGTGCCGGTGGGACGCGCCGGTGGAATCCGGCAGGCCCAGCAGCGCCGGCCCCCCGGGCTCGTGCGACCGCGGTCTGAACGCGGGCAGGGTGGCGCCGCGCACCCGCGCGGCGCCACCCTGCGGTCAGTAGCCGACGTAGCCGCCGGCGCCCCGGGCGGGGCGCGCCGCGCCGTTGACGCTCGGGGCCGGAGCGGCCTGCTGGCGCTCGGCCTGCCGATTGGCCAGGGCACGGCCCGCCGCACAGCCTCCGACAGCGCCGAGAACGCCATGCCCGGCGTAATGACCGGCGATGCCGCCGACGATGGCGCCCTTGATGCAGCCCTTCGCTTCAGCCGCCTGACCGGCGGCCATCAGGGCACCCGCCGCCATGGCGGCCACTGCGACACGCGTCATCATGGTATTCATCCCTCCGCGGCATCGGAGCCGCGACAGCGATGTAATCAGCCCCTCACCCTTTGAAAGATGTCGCCGCGCAAATTTTAAAGAGAATACGCCCTTGAATTATGCGGACACACGACGTTGCGGTCAACTAATCGCGCAACATGCCCATGCGTCTGAACATGAATATTGCTTGAACGCCATCCGTCGACACCGCGAACGAAGATCGCCGTCTGCCTCGCGAGCCGAAGAGGGCGATGTTTGAGCGGGCGATGTCCGAGCGGGCGCGAGGGTCTCTGCCACACGGAACCCCAGGCCTCCACGCCGCACGGTCTCGATATCGGGCGGTCTCGCGGCCGACGGGTCGTCGGGACGACATACCTGCTCGCTCACCGGCCTCCGACAGACGAGCGGAGTGGGACGTCGGCGCCGGTCCGTCGTGGCCATGGCCTGACGGCCCAGCCGAGGCGCCGCCCCGGCGATGGCCGTCGTCCGGTCCCGGGCATCGGGGTGGCGGGAAGCGACGGCGAATCCGCCGGAATCCGGGGTGACGCGAACGGCCGCGTCGGGTATCTCTCCACGGCGGCCGCAAGAGCGCAGGGCCTGTAGCTCAATGGTTAGAGCCGACCGCTCATAACGGTCTGGTTGCAGGTTCGAGTCCTGCCGGGCCCACCATGGGCCTCGCGTTCGCGGCCCTCGCGACTCCGACGGCGTCGGACGGCCGCACCGGCACAGCCGTCGGCGCGGCCTCCATCGGAAGACGCCCTCGTCGGCAGAGGATCTTGCCACGAACCCTTAACGCCAGGTCCCGTAAGGTCGACGACCGAACAGGCGACCCCGTGCGGCAATGACTTCACAGCGCGAGATCAAGTCCCTGACCGGGATCCGCGGTGTCGCCGCCTGCTGCGTGGTCGCCTATCACTACCTCGCCCTGGGCGCCGGCTCCGGCGCGGCCGGCGCCGTCCTCAAGCACGGGTATCTGGCGGTCGACCTGTTCTTCGTGCTGAGCGGATACGTCATGGCCCTGACCTACGGTCAGGATTTCCGGGGGGGCTTCGAGGCTCCGACCTACGGGCGCTTCCTGGCGCGGCGTCTCGCGCGCGTCTACCCGCTCTACGCCGTCACGAGCGTGGCGTGCCTGATCCTCTACGCGGTGGATCGGGAATCCCGGGACCTGCTGCCGGAACCGTCCTGGCTGGCGGTGGGATCGAACCTCCTCCTGGTTCAGGCCTGGGGCATCGGCCACAGCATCAACGGACCCGGCTGGTCGATCAGCACGGAGTTCTTCGCCTACGTCCTGTTCCCCTGCCTCGTGTCGGTCCTGAGCTTCGGGGCCGCGCGCATCGCCGCCGTGCTCGCCGCTATCGGCGCGGTCGGGCTCTGCGCCCTCGCGGCCGTCCCCGACGCCGCCGCGCAGCAGACCGTCCGTTTCGGCCCCCTCGACCTCTACATGGGGGAGACCGCCTTTCCCCTCGTGCGCTGCGCGATCGAATTCTGCCTCGGGCTGCTCGCGTGGCGCCTCATGGCGGTTTCGCCCCTGCGCCGCGTCGCCGAACGCGGGTTCGTGGGCGATGCGCTGGCCGTCGCCGCGATCCTGCTCCTGACGCGGCCGGACGCGGACGTGATCCTGGTGCTGCTGTTCATCCCCCTGATCATGGCGCTCGCGGCCGGCAGGGGCGTCGCGGCCCGGATCCTGGGATCGCGCCCGCTCCACGGGCTCGGCATCCTGTCGTACTCGATCTACCTGGTCCACCGGCCGGTCCTGGATCACCTGAAGCCGCCGGTCCTGCGGATGCTCGAGGGCTGGCAGATCCCGCATCCCCACCTGCTCTCGGCCGTCATCCTGATCCCCTGCACCGTGCTGATCTCGGCGGCGACCTTCCGCCTGATCGAGAAGCCCGGCCGGCGGCTCGCCCACGGGATCCGGTTCGGGCGCCGCACCCTGGCGCCCGCGGCGGTCCCCGGGCCGCAGACCTGACCGGCCGCCGCTGAGGCCCCCGCCTGCGTGACCCACGCCGTCGCGGCGCTCCAGGGTGGCGCGGCGCGCGGCCGGCACCGCCTGTTGGAGCGGGCCGAGAACCGGTCCCTTGACCGTGGGTTGCCTCTGTAGATGCAGCGCACGGAGGGGTTGATTGCCCCGCTATTTCTTCGACATCAACGACGGACAGTTCCTGCCCGATACCGAGGGAACGGATTGCGCGGATTGCGATGCCGCCCGCCGGGAAGCGATGATCAGCCTGCCGGAGATCGCGCGCTGGATCATCCCCGGAGACGGCGACAACCAAGCCTTCACCGTGCTGGTCCGCGACGAGACCGGGACGGTCGTCTACACCGCCACTCTGACCTACGCGGGCCTGAGGCTCGACGGCGCGGCCGTCGCCGAGACCGGTCCGGTCCGGTAGCGGCCCTGGAGACCGCCCGCCGCGTGCCGTGAACGGGATCCGGCCGCCGGCGTTGCCCCCGTGCCGCCCCCCGAGAGGCGGCATGAGGAAACACGCGAGGGCACGCACATGAAGACATTGATTTCGATCGTGGCCGCCGGCCTCCTGGCGACGGGTTCCGCGGCGCTGGCCGCCGGGGAAACCGGCGCGGCCGGCGGCGATGCCCCGCGCGGTCCCCGCATGCAGGGCTCGCCGAACGCGGCCGGCTTCACCGGGAAGAGCGACACGACCGGCTCGGCCAAGACCGGTGCTCCGGGTTCGGAGATGCCGAAGCAGGATGGCCGGATGCAGGGACCGCCCAACGCGGCCGGCTTCCAGCAGGGCAACGGCGGAGCCGCGGGCGCCTCGGGCAGCCGCTGACCGCCACGGCGCGCCGCGGCCGCCTGCCGTGGCGCGATCGCGTCGACCGCGCGGGCGGCGAGCCCGCATCGGGGGAAGCCTGAGCGAAGCCCGGAGGAAGCCCGGAGGAAGCCGGTTGGCGTCCTCCGCCGGCCTCGCGTGAGGTCAGCGGGCAGCCGCGACGGCTGCGTCGGAGGAGGATCCATGAAGCACGGCGCGCGCAACGACATCCCCGCCACGGTGACGGCGATCAAGCGCGGGGATCTGATGGCCCAGGTCGAGGTGGAGCTGGTCGGCACCACCTACCGGATGGCCTCGGTGATGACGCTCGACTCGCTGCTGGAGTTGGGTCTCAAGGAAGGCGACACGGTCCACGTGCTCGCGAAGGCGGTGAACGTGCTGCTCGTGAAGCCGTAGCGGCGGCACAGGATTCGCACCGGCGGGGCCGCGAGGCCCGCCCTCCGCTGCGGCGGATCGGTCATCCAGCCGTCATCGGGCTGGCCTAGGGCGGCGCCTTCCGCCCTGGCCCCGATGCGACGACCGGATGCATTCACCCGATGGATTGGTTTGACCCGCCCGAAGACGACCACCTGTCACCGGACGTCACGGACAGCCGGATGCGCCTGTACATCGCCGCGGGCTTGATCGGCATCGGGGCGCTCGGGCTGTTCGGCGGCATGCTCCACCTGCTTCCGGCCTGACGGAAGCCGGCCCCGGAACATGCGGCGCGGCCTCAGGCGGCCTGGATGTCGTGCAGGAAGCCGTCGACCTCGCCCTTGACGGCCATCGCCTGCGCGGCGAGCGCGGCAGCGGCATCGCGCACCTGCGCGGCCGCCCCCCCGGTCTCCCCCGCGGCCGCCCGGACCCGGGCCACCGTGCCCGAGACGTCCTGCGTGCCCCTGGCCGCCTCCCCGGCGTTGCGCGAGATCTCGCCCGTGGCCGCCGTCTGCTCCACCACGGTCGCGGCGATCGCGCCGCTGATCTCGCTCACGCTCGCGATCGTGCGCGCGATCTGCGCCATCGCCTCCGCGGCCCGCGCCGTCGCCGCCTGGATCGCCGCGATCTGCCCGCCGATCTCGTCGGTGGCGCCGGCGGTCTGGTCCGCCAGCGCCTTCACCTCCGCGGCCACCACCGCGAAGCCGCGGCCGGCCTCGCCGGCCCGCGCCGCCTCGATGGTGGCGTTGAGGGCGAGGAGGTTGGTCTGCCCGGCGATGCCCGCGATGGTCGTCACCGCCGCGCCGATCTGCTCGGCCGCCCCGCGGAGGCTGGCCATGGCGGTGTTGGTCGCCTCGGCCTCCCGGGCGGCGTCGGCGGCGACCGCGTTGGCGCGCATCACCTGCCGCTCGATCTCCTGCAGCGACGACACCATCTCCTCGGCCGCCGCCGCCACCGTCCGGACGTTGGACGCGGTCTGCTCGGCCGCCGCGCTGGAGGCCACCGCCTGGCTGTTGGTGTCGTCGGCCACCCGGGTCATGGAGCGGGCGGTGGCGTCGAGTTCGGTGGCCGCCGCGGTCACGATGTCCAGGGAGCCGGCGACCGTGTGCTGGAAGGCGTGGACGAGCTGGTCGATCCGCGCGGCCCGGTGCCGGCGGGCCTCCTGCTCGGCCGCCTGGGCGGCCTCCAGCTCGGCCCGGGCGCGGGCGTTCTGGCGGAACACGTCCACGGCCCTGGCCATGGCGCCCATCTCGCCGGCGGCGTCCTGCGAGGGCACCGCCACGGCGGTGTCGCCGGCCGCGAGACGGCCCATCGCGGCGATCATGCCGGCGATCGGCCCGATGATGCTGCCGGCGATCAGCACCGCCAGCACACCGCCCAGGACCAGCGTCAGGACGACGAGGGTGATCTGGATCCAGCGCGCGCGCGCCACGGTCGTCTCGACCGCGCGGGCGTTGTCCGCGACCGCGCGGTTGATCATGTCGCGTGCCGCGAGGCTGCGCTCATCGATCGCGCGCGCCAGCGGCTTGATGCCGGTCTCGAATGCGGCCTTCAGCTCGTCCAGGGCGCGCGCCGTCGCCCGGAAGTTGCTGCCGTAGGCGGCCAGGCTCTGCGTGACGGCCCGGGCCGGGGTCGCGAAGGCGGCACTCCCGTCCCCCTCCGTGAAGGCCTTGAGGGCGGATTCCGCCTTCTCGACGCTCTTGGCGAACGTGGCCGGACCGTTCGGATCGAGCGTCGCCAGGAAGCGCCAGTTGGCGACGCGGACCAGCAGCATGGCGGCCTCGACCGTCTGGGCCGACCCGAACAGCGCCCCGCCCTGCGCCCCGCCCGGGGCCCCTCCGGCCTGGGCGCGCACCGCGGCCACCAGGGTATTGGTGGCGCCGGTCAGCTCGTCGCCGCCCGCAAACAGCTGCTGCTTGGCGTGGATCAGGGAGGTGCCCGCGGCCCTGAGGCGTTCCAGCTCCGGCTTCAGGCTCCGGGCGGCGTCGCGGATTTCCTCGTATACCCGGCGCCGCTCATCCACGAACGCCAGATCGATGAGCGTGGCGCCGGTCTCCTCGATCTCGCGTCGCGTCCGCTCCAGGTCGGCGATCCGTTCCGGCATCGGGGCGAGCCGGTACTGCTCGGCCTGACCCGTCAGACGCGAGGCGAGGTTGCCGACCGAGAAGATCGTCCGCGCGATCAGCTCCAGGCGGCCGCGGAGGGCGTATTGTTCGTCGATCACCGCCTGCTGGTGGATCGAATATCCGCCGATGCCGGCGGCCAGCAGAACAAGCAGAGCAAAACCTATATATAACCTCCAGCGGATGCCGAATTTCATGACAACAGTTCCGTCGCGGGTCGGTTACGATCTGAATGACCCGTCATAGAGTTCACGGTCGAATCCTGTCAATCCTATTGAATACATATGATCATTTTACATCTTACAGTTATGTGCCGCGCGATGGAGAAGCTTCACCATTAGGACGATCAGGTATTTCGATTACAATATTTCGTCGATACAGCCACGTTACCGACCGCATCTTCGGCGCGTGCGCGTCCGCGACCGAGCTCATGCGCCACGGACATGCCCGCCTATAGGGTCAGGATCCTGCGACCGTTCGGGGGATTCGGCTCGGCCGGTCGGGCCGAACCGCCCGTACAGAGCCGGCAGCACCACCAGGGTCAGCAGGGTCGCGCTGATCAGCCCGCCGATCACCACGGTGGCCAGCGGCCGCTGCACCTCCGCCCCCGTCCCGGTGGCGAGCGCCATCGGCACGAAGCCCAGCGAGGCGACGAGGGCGGTCATCGCCACCGGCCGCAGCCGGGTGAGGGCCCCCTCTTGGATCGCCGCCCGCAGGGGCCGGCCGTCGGCGACGCGCTGCTTGATGAGGGTCAGCATCACGAGGCCGTTGAGCACCGCCACGCCCGAGAGGGCGATGAACCCGACCGCGGCCGGCACCGAGAGCGGCATCCCCCGCAGCCACAGGGCCGCGATGCCGCCGGTGAGCGCCAGGGGCACGGCGCTGAACACCAGGAGCGCGTCCCGCGCGCCCCCCAGCGCCGAGGTGAGCAGCAGGAAGATCAGGAAGAAGCACACCGGCACCACCACGGTCAGGCGTGCCTGGGCCGAGGCGAGGTTCTCGAACTGGCCGCCCCAGGTCACGGAGGAGCCCGCCGGCAGGGCCACCTGCGCGGCGACCTGTGCTTGCGCCTCCGCCACCAGCGAGCCGATGTCGCGTCCGCGGACGTTGGCGGTGACCACGACCCGGCGCCGGCCGTTCTCGCGGCTGATCTGGTTCGGTCCCTCGCTGACCGAGAACTGCGCCACCTGCCGCAGAAGCACGGAGGCGGCCCGGCCGTTCGCCCCCGGGGGGAGGGGCACGGGCAGGTTCTCCAGCGCCTCCCGGTCCTCGCGGACCTGATCGGTCAGGCGCACGATGATCGGCACGCGCCGGTCGCCCTCGAACACGAATCCGGCATCCCGGCCGCCCATGGCGGCGCCGATGACGTCCTGGATCGCCCCGGTGCTGAGGCCCAGCCGCGCCGCCTCGGTCCGGTCGATCCGGATCTCGAAGACCGGCAGGCCGGCGATCTGCTCGACCTTCACGTCGTCGGCGCCCTCGATCCCGCGCAGGATCGCGGCGATCCTGTTGGCGGTCTCCAGCATCGGCTCGAAGGCGTCGCCGAACACCTTCACGGCGAGGTCGCCCCGGGTCCCGGCGAGCAGCTCGTTGAAGCGCAGCTGGATCGGCTGGGAGAACTCGTAGACGTTGCCGGCGAGCTCGTTTAGGGCCGCCTCGATCCGCTCCTGCAGCGCGGCCTTCGACAGGGCCGGGTCGGGCCAGTCCGCCTGCGGCTTGAGCATCACGAAGGTGTCGGACGAGTTCGGCGGCATCGGGTCGGTGGCGACCTCGGCGGTGCCGGTCTTCGAGAACACGTAGGCGACCTGCGGGAACGTCGCGATCGTCCGCTCGACCGTGAGCTGCATCGCCTGCGACTGGGTGAGGGACGTGGAGGGGATCCGGGTGGCGTTCAGCGCGATGCTCTTCTCGTCGAGGAGCGGGATGAACTCGGTCCCGAGCCGGGCGGCGAGCAGGCCCGCGCCCGCGAGGAGGAGCAGCGCCGCCCCGACGAACGGGGCGGGCGCGCGGATCGCGGCGGCGAGGACCGGCCGGTAGAGCGCCGTCAGGCTGCGCATCAGCGGGTTCTCCGCCTCGGCGACCCGGCCGGTCAGCGCGATGGCGATCAGGGCCGGCACGAAGGTCAGCGACAGCACGAAGGCCGCCGCCAGGGCGAGGATGACGGTCGCCGCCATGGGCTGGAACATCTTGCCCTCGACCCCCGTGAAGGTCAGGAGCGGGACGTAGACCAGGATGATGATCGCCTGCCCGTAGAGCGACGGCTTGATCATCTCCTCGGCCGACGCCCGCACCGTCTCCAGGCGCTCCTCCAGGTCGAGCGCCCGCCCGATCGCGCGCTGCCGCTCGGCGAGGTGGCGCAGCGCGTTCTCGGTGACGATCACCGCCCCGTCGACGATGAGCCCGAAATCGAGGGCCCCCAGGCTCATCAGGTTGGCCGAGATCTTTCCCTCGACCATGCCGGTCACCGTCATCAGCATGGCGACCGGGATCACCAGCGCGGCGATGAGCGCCGCCCGGATGTTGCCGAGCAGCAGGAACAGGACGACGATGACGAGGGCCGCCCCCTCCGCGAGGTTCCTGGCCACCGTCCGGATCGTGGCCTCGACCAGCTGCCGCCGGTCGAGAAGGGTCTGGACGACGATGCCGGGGGGCAGGGCGCGCCGGATCTGGTCCAGGCGGGCGTCGACGGCGGCCGCGACGGTGCGGCTGTTCTCGCCGATCCGCATCAGGGCGGTGCCGATCACGGTCTCCCGCCCGTTCTCGCTGGCCGATCCGGTGCGCAGGTCGCGCCCGATCCGCACCGTGGCGACGTCGCGGATCCGCACCGGCACGCCGCCGCGGCTGGTGACAACCACGTCGGCGATCGCCTCCGGATCCTCCAGGCGCCCGGCCGCCCGCACCACGTAGCTCTCGCCGTTGTCCTCCAGGTAGCGGGCGCCCTGGTTGGCGTTGTTGGCCTGGAGCGCCCGGGCGACGTCCGCGAAGGAGAGGTCGAGGGCGGTGAGCTTCGTCGGGTCGGGCTGGACGTGGTACTGCTTCTCGAACCCGCCGATCCCGTCGACCCCCGCGATCCCCGGCACCGCCTTGATCTGCGGCCGGATGATCCAGTCCTGGACCGTGCGCAGGTAGGCGACCTGCTCCAGCTCGGTGCGGAGGTCCTGCCCCTCCGGGGTGCGGTAGCGCCCGTCCGGCTGCCAGCCCGGCTTTCCCGCCGGCACGGTCGTGCGCTCACCCGGCGGCGCGTACTGCACCGACCACATCGTCACCTCGCCGAGCCCCGTGGAGATCGGCCCCATCCGCGGCTCGACGCCCGGCGGCAGATCCTCCCGCACCTGGGCGAGGCGCTCGGCGACCTGCTGGCGGGCGAAGTAGATGTCGAGTTCCTCGGCGAAGACCGCGGTGACCTGCGAGAAGCCGTTGCGCGACAGCGAGCGCGTGTATTCGAGGCCCTTGATGCCGGCGAGGGCCGTCTCCACCGGGTAGGTGACCTGCCGCTCGACGTCGACCGGCGACAGGGCCGGGGCCAGGGTGTTGATCTGCACCTGGTTGTTGGTGATGTCGGGCACGGCGTCGATGGGCAGCCGCGTCAGCGCGACGGCGCCGAAGCAAGCCGCCAGCAGCACGAGGAGCAGCACCAGCCAGCGCTGGCGGACCGCGACGGCGAGGATGTGGCGGATCATCGGCCCGGCTCCTCAATGGTCGTGGCCGGCATCGGCCTTGCCGAGCTCGGCCTTCAGCAGGAAGGTGTTGCCGACCGCGATCTCGGCGCCGGGCTCGAGCCCGGCGGTGACCTCGTAGGCCTCGTCGTCGGAGCGGCCCAGGTCGACGGCGCGCTTCTCGAAGCTGTCGGCCGTGCGCACGAAGACCACGCTCCGGCCCGCGATCGTCTGGACGGCCGCCTTGGGGATCCGGACCGGGACCGCGTCCTGCGCGATGTCGACCTCGGCGGTGACGAAGGTGCCGGGCCGCCAGGCGAAATCGGGGTTCGGCAGGGCCACCACCACCCGGGCCGAGCGGGTGTCGGGGTTGAGGAAGGGGCTCACGAAGATCACGCGGCCCTCCGCACGACGATCCGCCTCGCCCGCCCGGCCCGGCGTCACCGTGACCCGGGCACCCTCGCGCACCTGGGCGAGATCGAGGGTCGGCACCGAGAGCTCGATCCAGACCGTGGAGAGGTCCGCCACCGTGTAGAGGTCGGCCGGGTCGCCCTCCTTGCCGACCGCAGTGCCGACATCGACCCGCCGCTCGACGATCCGGCCGGCGAGGGGCGCCCGCAGGGGGTAGCGGCGCAGGCTCGACTGGGTCGGCGTGGCCTCGTCGCGCTTCTGGGCGGCCGCCACCTCGGCGGCGTCGAGGCCCAGGGCCGACAGTTTCTGGCGGGCGAGGTCGACGCGCAGCCGGTTCTCCAGGTAGGCGGCGCGGGCGTTCTCGAAGGCGGCCTCCGAGGCGCTGCGCGAGGCGAGCAGCTTCTGCTGCCGCTCGAAGTTGATCGTCTGCAGCTCGGCCTGGACCTGGGCGGTGAGGTACTCGCTCTTGGCGTCGGCGACCTCGCGGCTGTCGAGGACGGCGACGATCTCGTCCTTCTGCACGGCGTCGCCGAGGCGCTTGCGCATCTCCGCGACGGTCCCGACCACCCGGGACGGGACGCGGGCGATCCGGTCGGTGTCGGGGGTGATGGTGCCGGGCACGAGGAGGTGGCGCGCCAGGGTGCCGCCCGCCACCGTCCGGGTGACGATGCCCTGGCCCGTCACCTGATCGCGCCGCATCCGGATCGTGCCCGGATCGTGGGCTCCGTCGCCGCCGTGGGCGTGGTCCGCGTGCGGAGCCTCGGGCCGATCCGGGGCGTGAGCGTGGTCCCGTTCCTGATCGTGGCCGCCGCCGGCCGGGGAGGGGGCGAGCCCGGCGGACGCGAGAGTCCGCCGGAGGTGATCGGGCAGGGCGGGGACGGCGGCGCCGGGGGCGATGCTGGCGGCCAGCAAGGCCGCCGCGAGGGTCGCGGCAGGGGTCGCGGCAAGGGTCGCAACAAGGGTTACGGACAGGGGGATGCGCATGGGAAAGCCGCTCGGCCGGGACGGCGGGCCGCCGCGCGGCGGCTCCGGAGGGTCCCGTTCAGGTGTCGCGTGAGGGCGAACCCGGAGCCGCTTCGGCGTCCGGGCGGACACCGCCCGCGGGCGGCGTCAGCTCACGCGCGCGGGGGCCGCGGCAGACGGTCGGGGATCACGGAGGGGCGGCCCTGGACGAGGGCCGCCGGCAGGGGCCGGCCGGGGAGGGGCGGGGGAGCGACGTCGGCCGCCTCCAGGCGCGCGGCCTGATGGCAGCCGCAATGGAGGTGCGCGCCCAGACCGGGGTCGACATCCGCGGGCGCGGCCGGGGCGTCGAGGACCAGACCCGCGGTCCGGCCGTGATGCCCGCCCGCGTGGAAGGCGAGATCCGCCGCGAGACCAATTCCCGGCGCGGCGACCGTCAGGGCCAGGACGAGCGCGAGCGTGCGGGCGGCGAGCGCCCACCAGCCGCACGCCCGGGCAGCGCGCCTATGCCGAACCCCGCATGTCATCGCCGGTCTTATGGGCGATGCGGGGCCGCCGAGACAAGTGTCGCCGCCCATCCCGGTCAGGCCGCCAGACGGAGCACCCAGTCGTAGAAATCGGTCCAGGTCTCCGTCCGCGGCGGCGGATCCGCGACCGCCGGAGCCGCGACGGCCGCCGACCGTTCCCGGACGTCCCGGGGAGCGCAGCCGAACTCGGCCCGGAAGGCCTGGGCGAAATGGGCGGCGCTCTCGAACCCGCAGCGATAGGCCACCTCGGAGATGCGGACGAAGCGCCCGTCATCCGCGGCGAGTTCCCGGTAGGCGCGGCCGAGCCGGCGCTGCCGGATATAGCCCGACACACCGCCGAGCGGCGCGAACAGCCGGTAGAGGGCGCTGCGCGAGACGCCGAAACGCCCCAGGAGGCTCTCGGCATTGAGATCCGGGGAGGCCAGCTCGCCCTCGATGTAGCGGCGCATGGCCAGGAGGAGCGGCGCGCTCTCCGGCGCCGCGCCGGCCCGCGCGGCGTCGGAGCGGCCCGGGATCGCCGCGCCGAGCAGCACCGCCGTGGCCCGCGCGGCCGCCTCGGCCTCCCCCTCCGAGAACCCGGTCGCGTGCGCGGCCAGCGCACGCAGATGGGTGTTCAGCATCCCGCCGAAGGGCGTCTCCCCCCGGATCACCGCCCCGTGCAGGGCGTCGAGGGCGCCCCGGTCGGCACCGAAGAGCCGCCGCGGCAGCACCACCGTGAGGGCCTCGTAGTCCGTGCTGCTGGCGGAGAGCGGGCGCGAGAGGTCGAACAGGCAGATGTCGCCCGGGGCGCAGTCCCGCTCATCGCCGCCGGTGGCGATCCGGGCGCGCCCGGAGAGGCGCACATGCGCGAGGATGTGATCCACCCCCATGCGGGCCACGAGGGCGCGATCGCGGGCGAAGCGCAGGCCGGACGCGCCCGCCCGGCAGAGGATCGCGTTGCCGAGGTGGCGGACCTGGGATTGCGCGCGGAACGCGCCGACATCCTCCTTGCGCACCGTGAAGGTCCAGAAGGGCGCGACCGCGTCCCGCCAAGCCGCAGCCTGATCAAGGCCTGGACTCTCGCTCCTGAGTTGCAAGACAGAATTCGAACGCATCACCCGTGTCCTGCCCCCACGATGCACAATGCTCGCGGAGGTCGCCTGACTACGATGATTCCGGTTTCTTTGAAAAGAGCGCCGCAAAGAGCGTCCGGATCCATACGGAGGGCCGCCGCCGGATCGGAGATCCGGCCGCTCGGGCATGCCCCCGGCATCCGCGCGCCCGCGGCGTCCGGCCTCGCGCGCGGCGGCGCGAGGGGCATCAGGCGTTGGCATCGGGGAGGGGCATCGGGGAGGGGCATCGGGGAGGGAGCGCGACCGGGAGCACCGCCCCGCGTGACCACGGCGCGTGTGACGCCGGCCACGATCCTCGGGCCCGTCAGGACGGCGGCCGCGTCGGGCGGCGCGCGGCAGGATCCGTTCGCCGCGACTCTGTCGACCGGGAACAGCGGGTCCGCCCGCAAGCTTGTCGGAAGATCGAATCGGTGCGCGACGCGCGGCCGGCGCCGCACAGGATGGCGCACGCGGCCGGCCCTCGCGGCCGCACCGGCAGCCCGGACCCTCCGCGCGCCGGCAACCCTCATGCGCGGAGCCGGGGGCCCGAGGCGCCCCGATCCCGTCGACGACGCAACCCCGGAGACCACCATGACCAAACTGTTCATCGCCCAGGTGCGCCGGACGGGCGGCTCCGGGCCGCTCGTCACGGTCAGGGCCGAGGCCGAGGGCGAGGCCCGGCTGTTCCTCGCCGCCGCCTACCCCGACGCCGAGATCACCGGCCTCGCCGAGCCCAGCGACTGGACGAGCGATGCCGATACCGGGACGCGGACCGGCGACATCCGCGAGCATCCCGGCGTGTCCTGGCAGCCGCCGTCCAGCCTCGCCGACTGAGGACGGCCCTTGCTCGGCCCCGGAAATCGCCCGGTTCACGACAAATGGAGCGGTGGAATTTACGCGCCGTCAGCGGGCGGCGCCGAGGCTGCGGCATGACCTCCGGCGATCCGACACCGCGGCTCTTCGCGGCCGCCGCCTCCCTCACCGGGACCGGAATCCTGATGAGCCGCCCGGATCCGTCCCTCGAGGGGATCCTGATCGGCCTGCTCTGCCTCGGGCTCTGGGCCCTGGGGACCCTCGCGGCGTGGCCCTCCCGCACCGTCCGGCCGGCCCGTTCGACCCGGCCGCGGGTGCTGGAGGCCGTCATCCTCGAGGCGCCCCGGTTCGACACGCGCCGGTTCGACACGCGCCCGGCCCTGCCGGTGCTGCTGCCGGCCCCGCGGCCGGCACCCCGCGCGATGGTGCAGGCCGGCGCCCCCCGGCGGCCCGAAGTGCCGACGCACCGGCAACGGGTCATCGAGGGCCACACGCGCAACCGCCGGTAGGTCGAAGCCGCGGCAGAGCCGGCCGGATCGGGCCCGCGCGCCAGCACCCGCCGGGCGCCCGTCGCGAGCTTCTGCCGCAGCATCGATGCGCCCTGTCCGGGGTTTGCCCACAGCCAACCCAGGAGACAGCATGGCGGACAAGGCTGACGTGACGACCTACACGGTGAAGCAGGCGCTGGCCGCGAAGGTCGAGGATCACATCGAGATCGCGGTCGAGACGGAGGACGGTACCACGCTGAAGCTCAAGGCGACCGCCGACCAGCTGGACGCCTTGGTGGGCGATCTGGAGACCATCCTGGACGCCGACGACGCGGAGGGCGAGGCGGCCTGAACCGCCCGGCGACGGGATCCGGCCTGCGCCTCGGCGCCGGCCGGAGGAACGGGAGCGGCGCCCGATCGAGGCTCGATCGGGCGCCGTCGCGTTTGCGCAGGGCGGCCGCGGCGTCCGGTGCGGACCAAACCGGGCTCCCGCGCGGTTGCCCGTGGGCGTGGGCCGTCCGCGCATCCGTCCCGGAGTATCCATGGCTTCCGAGCCGAGCGCCGCCCCACGACAGCCGGCGCAGGTGCCGCCACCCCTCGTGCCCGGCCTGCGCGGCCTCCTGACCCTCGCGGTCGGGGTCGTCCTCGTGGCGGCCCTCTACCTCGGGCGCGAGGTGTTCATCCCCCTCGTGCTGGCGGTGCTGCTGAGCTTCGTCCTGGCTCCGGTCGTCAACCTGCTGCGCCGGCTGCGCCTCGGGCGCATCCCCTCGGTGATCGTCGCGGTCCTGCTCGCCCTCGGGGTGATCGGCGGCATCGGCGCGGTCATCGGCACGCAGGTGGCGGGGCTGGCCGGCAACCTGCCGCAATATCAGGCCACCGTGCAGAGGAAGGTCGCGGGGCTCCAGCAGGGCTGGCTCGGGGAGGCGAACCGGCTGCTGCAGCGCCTCAGTCACGACGTCACCGCCGCCACCCGGAAGGCCGACGCCGCCGGCACCGTCGCGGCGACCGCGCCGGGCGACGACACCCCCAAGGCGCAGCTCGTGCGGGTGCAGGAGCCCGAGCCCTCGCCGCTGGTGCTCGCCGAGAAGGTGCTGGGCCCGATCG
>NZ_JAKSYP010000039.1:0-32922 GCF_022829625.1 Methylobacterium sp. E-046
AATACCCCGTCCGACTACAAGAACCCGATGTACCTGATGGCCAACCTCGCCACGCAGGACGGCGCGACGGATGTCGGCCAGAACATGAAAATCGATTACATTCGGGCGTACTCGAACGACGGATCCAACCCGACCGTCGCCGCCGAAAAGGTCTCGGCGCCCGACGGTAAAGACCCCGGCATGTACGGCGCGACGGCCAAGCCCACCACAAGCACAACCGAGGCGACCACAGGCTCTACCGGCACCACGAGCACGAGCACGAACTCTACGAGTACGGTTCAGCCCGCGACGAGTGGAACGACGAGCGGATCGAGCGCGGGCTCGACGAGCGCAACCAACATCGGCTCAGGCGGCTCGGCGACAGGCTCGGCGACAGGCTCGGCGACCCCGCCGGCGGCTCAGCCCACGAACGTCAATGTCGTCATCGCCGGCGACAGCGTGGGCACCGCCGACTACAGTGGGTCCGACCCCTGGAAGAACCTCGAGCTGGGCGCTCCCTACACAGTCAAGAACCATTCGGTGAGCGGCATCACCCTGGACACCCAGGCCAACGAAAAGTCGGCCGAGATCCTGGCTGACTTCGACAAAAGCGGCTCGAGCCAGAACGTCCTGGTCATCCAGGCGGCCAGCAACGACCTCCGGAACGATGTCAGCGCCGAGGACATCTACGCCGATACGGTCAAGATGGTCGGCGACGCCCACAAGCAGGGCTTCGGCGTAGTGGTTGGAACCGCCCTGCCCAACGTCGACACGGCCTACAAGTGGGATGCGAGCGACGAAGAGCAGCGTCTAGCATACAACAAGTTGGTGAGGGAGAACTCGGCGGGTGCCGACGCCATCGCCGACGTGGCCGCTGACCCGACCATGGGCAAGAACAGCGCGGTCAACGACACCTCGCTGTACGTGGACGGTGTTCACCCCACCGGTGACGCCACCCGGACCTACCTGGAGCCCATCTACAGCAAGGCCATCTCCCAGGCGGCCGGCAGCTCAAGCACGGGCGCAACGAACTCGACTGGTACGACTGCGGGATCGGCGGTCAGCGCGAACGCGGGCACAACGGGCTCGTCGGGATCAACGACCAGCGCGACAGGCTCGTCCAGTCCAGCAACCACTGGTTCGTCGGGTACAGCGGACACGGCCGCACCCTCCGTGAACACGAGCACCACCTCCACGGGCTCGGCCATCACGAGTGGCTCCGCTGGGACCACAGCTAGCACGACCGGAACCAGCACATCCTCAAACGGATCGGTCGGTAGCACGACGGGGGCACCTAACCCGGTGATATCAGGCTCTGCGAGCACGGGCGGACCGACTGCGGGCTCGACGAGCACGTCTGGCTCAGCCGGAAACACCCCGAGCGTGAGCACCACGCAAGTCGTGACCGCGGATTCGACCGCCTCTGCGCAGGGAGTGGCCCCCAACGCAGCCGGCAACTCAGCCGCCAGCTCGACGACCACCGCTGGCTCGGCCACGACCGTGGATGGCATGGCCAACACCCCCGTGGCCGGGGCATCCACCGGATCATCGGCTGGCAGCTCGATTGGCAACGCTACCGATCATACCATTCCGACCGGAACGACGCATTCGGGGAGCACTGCGGCGCCTCAGACGGTGGCTGGCAGCTCGGCGAGCGCGGCTCAGCCCGCCGCCGTCGATCCTGCGCCGACAACCAGCGGAATTGGCAGCGCGACGGGTGTGCAGAACACGGCAGCTACCAGCCCGGGGGGGACGGCCGCTCCCCCGGCGGCGAATACGACAACCGCGCATCAACCAAGCACCAGCGCTGCCAACACGTTCGGCCACAGCCACAGAGGGGGGCATCCCTCGCATTGGTCACGTGCGGGTAACACCTCCCAACCCTCAACCAATGAGCAGACGAACGCCGTTGGTTCTACAAGCACGCCTCCGGCTGCGGCGCCTTCCAGTGCGGATAGCTCGGCGACCGCCTCCTCAGACGCTAACCACTACTCGTATCAAACATTTACTGCTTCGGAGAAAGCAAGATCCGCTGCGATGGCTTTCGAGCAGAAAATAAACCAATATGAAGCGGCCCACCCTGCTTCGACTGGTTGGGCCAACAAGCTCCTCGAAATGATGCATCATTACTGGTAGCTTGTTCCGCCGCAGGTGCCCGGGCCCATCGATTGGCAAGATCGAAATGGCTCTCTCATAAGCAGATGTCGTTCGGTGCTTCAAAGGGCACAACGGATCTGGAGTCTTGTAGGAGGCTGCAACGGTCGGGCCGAACCTCGAACAGGCTCCGCAGGTCATCGCCGGAAACGTCGTTTCGGCGGTCATTCGTGATCCCTCGTCGTCGCTTCGAGACACGCCGATGGCACGTGAGGCTGCCATTACGGGACCACGATCGAATTGCTGCGGGTCATGCCGAACGAGAACAGCGATCGGCTCGCAGAGGCCTGCAACCGCGGTCTCGGCGCGTTGGTGATCACCGAGGCGCCGGGACCCATCGTCGAGGCCGTTGATCCTGAGGATGGCTCTGATCCGCCCCCACCGCACACTCACTTTGATTGTGGACCACCTCGTGGGGGCCGATCAGATGATGCTGAGGGCTTGTCAGCACCCGTCATCGTGCGCGGTCACGACAAGGCGGCCGAGGCGAGGGCCGCGGGATCGCGTACGACGACGCGATTGCGGTGCAGATCGAGCATGCCCTGGCGCCGCCAGCACTGGAGTTGCCGGTTGACCGTCTCCCGGGTCGTGCCCGCGTAGTCAGCGATGTCATCCTGCGAGATATGGATTTCGCTTCCGAAATCCTGCGCCAGGGCGAGCAGGCGTCGCGCGATCCGCGCGGGCAACGGCATCAGCACCGTTTCTTCGAGCCGGGTGCTGGCGAAGCGCAGGCGCTCGCACAGGAGTTCGATGATCCGCATCGACAGGTCGGCGTGCCGGCCGACGAGGTCGAGCATGTCGCGGCGGCGAACCGCGAACAACTCCGCCGGCTCGGCAGCGACGGCATCCGCGCTGCGCGGCCGGCCATCGAACAGCGCGATCTCGCCGAAAATGTCCCCCGGACCGAGCACGTTGAGCGTCATCCGCCGGCCCGCGCCGGTGCTGACCGTGATCCGGATCTCGCCGCGGCGGATCGCGTAGAACGCGTCCGCCGGGTCGTCCTTCAGGAACAGGGTCTCGCCGCGGGCGAGGCTATGGGTGACACAAAGGTCGGCGACGGCCCGCCGCGTGGTGGACTCGAGGCGGCCGAAGAAGGGGCTGGCGGACAGCAACCGCTCGAACTGGGCCGGATCGGCCACGGAAGTTGCTCCTGCTGGAGCTACGGACCCGAACGGAACCGGAGGCCGGACGGCCGTCCATGGATACCAGAACGCCCGCGAACTCGCCATCCGCCCGGGAAAGGGCGGCGCAGTACCGGAGGCGTGCTGGCCGCGCCGCGGGCGGGCGCGGCCGCTACCGTGCGGCCCTGACGACGGTGACACGCGTCACATCGGACCGGGCGAGGCCGAGATCCGCGAGATCGCGCTCGCTGAACGCGGCGAGTTCGCGCTGGGTACGGCGGCAGTCGAGCCAGAATCGGAACACAGAGAACGCAGCGGCCACCGGATCCTCCTCGGTTGAGGAGACGGCCATGCCCCTTGCGCCGCTCCGCGTCCGTGACGGCGATCACGGACGCGGGTGCCCGGTTGGCCGGATGAAGGTTCGAGCCGCGAGGTACCGGGCCGTGGATCCGGCCTCGGAGCGCCGCCGACCACGCTTCAGTCGCTGGAGTTCTCCCATGTCGCACGCCGCCCGCATGACCTACGCCTTGATCTGCTACGCCGTCTTCCTGCTGTCCTTCCTGTACGCGGTCGGATTTCTCGGACGCGTCTTCGTTCCGAAGAGCATAGACGATGGGTCGATCGTCGATCCGGGGCTCGCCGTCGCCGTGGACGTGTCCCTGCTTACCCTCTTCGCGCTTCAGCACAGCGTGATGGCACGCCCGCGCTTCAAACTCTGGTGGACACGCTTCGTCCCGAAGCCCGTCGAGCGCAGCACCTACGTCCTCCTGGCGAGCCTCGCGCTGCTGCTGCTGTTCTGGCAATGGCGCCCACTCCCGGCGACCGTTTGGTCGATCTCGGACCCGGTCGCGGCGGCCCTCTTGACCGCCCTCTTCTGGATTGGCTGGCTCGTGGTCCTCGCCAGCACCTTCATGATCAGCCACCTCGACCTCTTCGGGCTCAAGCAGGCCCTTCAGGGGCGGCGCCCGACCGCGCCGAGTGAGGCCGCGTTCACGACGCCCCTCCTCTACAGGCACGTTCGGCACCCGATCTATCTCGGCTTCGTCGTCGCGTTCTGGGCGGCGCCGACGATGACGGTCGGCCACCTGCTGTTCGCGGCGGTCGCGACAGCCTACATCCTCGTCGGTATCCAGTTGGAGGAGCGCGACCTTGTCGCCTTCTTCGGTGATCGCTACCGGCGCTATCGGCGCGAGGCCGGCATGCTCTTGCCGCGTTTTCGCAGCGCCCGCTGATCGCGACGGTGGCCGACGAGCCCGCTTGCGTCGGGTCCCTACTCGATCACCACGTCCGCGCTGCTCAGGATCGAGGGCGGCAAGGTCACGCCGAGGCGCGTGGCCGCCCCTACGTTGGCGAACAGTTCAACCTTCGTGACGAGCTGCACCGGCAGATCGCGGGGCTTCTCGCCCCGGAGCAGGCGGCCGGCATAGAGGCCGGCCTGGCGATGCGTCTGCGTGAAGTCGCCCCCATAGCTCATCAGTCCGCCGGCATTGGGAAAGTCGCGGGATTGGGTGATGGCGGGCAGGCCGTGACGGTTGGCCAGCGTCGCAAGATGCGCGCTGCGATAGGCGAAGTAGGGGTCGGAGGTGAAGACGAGGCCGGGCACCCCCAGCCGGCGTGGCGCCGCAAAGAGCGTCTCGAACTCGTCCTCGCGACGGGCCTCCAGCACATGGAGTTGCAGGCCGAGGCTTCCGGCCGAGGCCTGGAGGCCGGCCAGCTGCGAGCCGGCTGTGGGACTGGACGGGTTGACGGCGACGGCGAGGGCGGCGGTCATCGGAAACAGCTCCCGCATGTACTCGAGCCGCTTGTTCGAGACCTCGACGCTCAGGCTCGACACGCCCGTGAGATTGCCGCGAGGCCGAGCCAGATCATCCACCACGCCGAGGGCGACCGGATCGCCGCCCATTTCGTAGACGATCGGGATCGTCTCCGTCGCCGCCCGCGCCGCGAGAACCACGGGCGCACCGCCGGGGGCAACCAGGACCGCGATCCCGCTTGCGGCCAGCTCCTTCGCGAGCGCGGGCAGCTGCTCGTAGCGCCCGTCCGCCCAGCGAAAGGCCATCGCGACGTTGCGCCCCTCGGCGAACCCGGCCTCGGCGAGCCCGCCACGGAAGGCCTCAAGCCGGCTGGCGACGCGCTCGGGCGTCTCGGAGCCGAGATACCCGATCACCGGAAGCGTCGGCGCGCGCGCCTGCGCCGCGCGGGCTATGACGCCGCCGAGCAGGGCGCTGACCGGCCCGAAGAGAATGACGCGTCGCCTCATCCGCCCGCTCCTCGCCAAGCGCACAGCATCACGCCGCCGCGTCCGGCGCCGGCCGAGCGTCGGTTCCTTCACCGGCCGCCACCGCGAAGACGGCAATCGGATCGTCGAAGCCCTTCAGGCGCCGCGTCCCGAGCGACACGAGCGGGACGCCGCTCCCGATCGCCTCGGCCGCCGTGCGGTCGACCAGGATCTCGCCGTCCCGAGCCGAGGCGCAGAGGCGCGATGAGAGGTTCGTGACCGTGCCGATGGCCGTGTAGTCCATCCGGCTGTCGGAGCCGATGCGCCCGACCGTGGCCGGCCCCATCGCCAGGCCGACCCCGAAGCCGAGCGCATGGCCGCGCGCCCGCCAGGTCGCCGCCAGGGCCTGCACCGTCGCCTGCATCTCGATCACCATGCGGGCGGCCCGCAACGCGGGCTCGGGACAGGCCACCGGCGCGTTCACCAGGATCATGACGCCGTCGCCGGCGAGGCTCACGAGCGTCGCGCCGTGCCGGTTCACCGTCCTACCGACAGCCGCGTGATATTCGCCCAGCACGTCCATGATGACGGTCGGCTCGGATCGGGCGGAGAACGGGGTGAAGCCGCGCAGGTCGCCGAAGACGACGACGACCTCCACGCGCTGTCCATCGAGGACGCTGTCATCACCGGTCCGGTCCACGAGTTCGGCGACCTGCGGCGCGAGGAAGCGTTTGAGCCGGTCGATGCGCTCCGAGCGTTCCCGCGAGATCGCGACCTCGCGTGCCATCTGATTGAAGCGGGTCGCGAGCCGCCCCAGCTCGTCGCTCCGCGCGATGTCGATGCGGTGATCGAACTGGCCGGCTCCGATGCGAGACGCGCCGTCCTCCAGCAGCCGTATCGGCCCGGTCATGCGGCCGGCGAGCCAATAGGCGAGCACGGCGGCGAAGCCTGTGCCGGCGAGCAGCAGGCCGAGCAGGCGCCAGAAGGCGGCGCGGATCGGTCCGAACGCCTCAGCGGACGGCTCGTAGACGATCACGCTCCAGTCCGGCCCCTGAACAGGCGCCAGGGCGGCGACCACGGCGCGCCCGGCGGGGTCCGGACCGGCGACCGCGCGCCCATCCTGCGCGAGGATTGCCGCTCGCAGGGCCTGGAAATTCTCGGCCGTCCGGTCCGCGGCGCCGCGCAGGACGAGGCTGATGTCAGGATGCGCGATCAGCCGGCCCGGCCGGTCGAGCACGAAGGCTTGTCCGTTCTCACCGATCCGGATGCCCGCGATGACGTCCAAGATCAGCTTCAGATTGATCTCGGCGACCGCAACGCCCGCCGCGGCGCGGTTCCCCGCTACGGCCACGGTCATGTACGGTTCGGTGTTGCGGTGGTAGGTGACCGGGCCGAACCAGGCTTGCCCGGTCCGAGCCCCCAGAACCGCCGGATCCGCCGATGCGTCATCGCCGCTCTCGACGCGATTGAGGCCGACCCGCGACACGGACAGCCGCTCCTTCGAGGCGCCGTCGATCAGCCTGAGGCTGGTTACCGCAGGGGCGTGGCGCAGGAGACGCAGGGCATCGATGCGCCGCCGTTCGTCGGCTCCCTGCGCCCAGGGCAAGTGGACCATCCAGGCGAGCTGGTTCTCGATGCTGTCGATGAAGATCGCGATACGCGCGGCCGCGGTCCGGGCCTCGGCTCCGAGGAGGTCGTTCAGATGCGCTCTCTGGACCTGATACCCGAACCAAGCCTGACTGCCGCCGGCGGCGAGCAACGGAACGACCACGGCCGCGAACAGGACAAAGAAATACTGCCGGAACAGCGAGCCCCGCGCAGGCATTCGGAAGCGAGGCATCGCCGGATTGATTCCGAGGCGCATCGATCCGCTCCAGGAAAACCCA
Source organism: Methylobacterium sp. E-046 (assembly GCF_022829625.1). Taxonomy (NCBI): domain Bacteria; kingdom Pseudomonadati; phylum Pseudomonadota; class Alphaproteobacteria; order Hyphomicrobiales; family Methylobacteriaceae; genus Methylobacterium; species Methylobacterium sp. E-046. The sequence goes on from NZ_JAKSYP010000039.1 coordinate 7,359, forward strand.
GCTCCGCCCCCCTGAAGTGTTTCCGAGACGCACCGGGGGCGGCCCGAGCTCGCCGATCAGCGCGCGATTATGTTCCGGACCTGAGTGCGGCGCCAGTCTGCCGGGCGCGTCGCCGACGCTAGCGAGGCTCGAACACAGGTCGAGCCACCTGGAAGGACCCCGCATTCGATCCGAAGCAGAGGGGACTACTACCAAGCTCAAGACTTGGAGTTCCCGATGCCCCCGTGGAACGCTGTCGACGCCAGGGACGACGGGGGAGCTTCGCCGCCGAGATGCGGTTTCTCTTCATAAGCACGCCCACATGTCGCAGATCTGGTCTCGCCCATCCGGTTGAATGCACGCGAAGGCCCTGTCGCCGCGCCGGGATCGATTCATGAAACGGCGACCTTCTCAGGCTCGGATCGGAGCGACGCCGCTGTTGCTTTCGTTGAGACCTTACTGATCCATGGCCAATCTCAATCGGGTCGGCCGGTCGGCTGCCGCGCGCTCGGAAACGCGGGTCTCGATGAGGTATGCTCATCGAGACCCGTCTCAGCCGCCTCGATGCCGCTTGCCAATGCGAGCTTCCATCGCTCACTTCGCCAAGGCTGACCGGGCCGCCTGGATTTTCGCCTTCACCGCTTCGAGGTTGAAGCTCGCGCCCTTCTGCATCGGCGGAAACTCGATCGCGGTCATGGCGAGCTTCTCCACCTCTTGCTGGACGAAGACGTAGCGCCAGAACTCATACAGGAACCAGCTCATGTAGTTCTGCGCCCCGGCCTTGGTCCCGTTGTCGGGCCAGCCGGTGCGCTCGAACGGGTCGAGCCGCAGGTTCGTGATGTAGGGCACATCGGGCTTGGTCTTGTCGCCGAGCCACCCTCCGGGCTGGTCGATGAAGCGATACTTGTAATCGCCGATCCGCACGGCACCGAGCTCGCTCTCGCCGAAGTACCAGACCTCATTGCGCTTCGATGGACCCTTGCCGGTGATCATGTCCAACTGATTGTAACCGTCGAGGTGCACCTTGTAGGTCTGGTCGCCGATCGTCTTACCCTTCTTGAGCTCCGCGCCGATATCCGGGTTGCCCGCGGCCGCCACGAGGGTCGCGAACCAATCCAGGCCGGACATAACACCATTCTCGACCGTGCCCGCCGGCACCTTGCCCGGCCAGCGAATCATCGCCGGGGCGCGGAAGCCGCCCTCCATCACGGTGCCCTTCGACTGGGCGAAGGGGGTCTGCCCCCCATCCGGCCAGGTGAAAACCTCGGTCCCGTTGTCGGTCGTGAAGACCACGATGGTGTTGTCGTCGATCCCTAGGTCTGCCAGCCTCTTCATCACCGCACCGACGACGTCGTCGAGCTGCGCCATGCCGGCTTCCTGAATGCTCCAGCCGTTCTTGGAGTTACGCGTCGCCTGATACTTCTGCGACAGGTGCGTGGTGACGTGCATCCGGGTGGGGTTGAGCCAGACGAAGAAGGGTTTGCCGTCCGCCTTCGCCTTGTCGATGAATTCGAGCGCCAGATCGCGGATCTCTTCGTCGATCGTTTCCATCCGCTTCGGGTAGAGCGTGCCGGCATCCTCGATGCGCTGCTTGCCGACTTTGCCCCACCGGGGATCGTCCGTCGGGTCGTCGACGCTGGTCGCCCACGAATGAACCATGTTGCGCGGGCCGACCCTGTTCAACAGCTCCTGCGGGTAAGCGGGATGGGCCGGGTCCTCCATCGCGTCGAGGTGGTAGAGGTAGCCGAAGAACTCGTCGAAGCCGTGCACGGTCGGCAGGAACTCGTTCTTGTCGCCAAGGTGGTTCTTGCCGAACTGGCCGGTGGCGTAGCCCATGCCCTTGAGCGTCGTGGCGATGGTCACCGCCTCAGCCGGGATGCCGATCGCAGCGCCGGCTTGGCCGACGGTTGTCATGCCGGTGCGGATCGGCAGCTCCCCGGTGATGAAGGCCGCGCGCCCGGCCGTGCAGCTCGCCTCGGCGTAGTAGTCGGTGAACAGCATGCCCTCGGTCGCCAGCCGGTCGAGGTTGGGCGTGCGTCCCGCCATCATCCCGCGGTGGTAGGCGCCGATGTTCCAGATGCCGATGTCGTCGCCCATGATGACCACGATGTTGGGTTTCTGTCCGGCTGCCGAAGGTTGCGGCTGGGTTTGCGCCTGGGTCTGGGCGGTCGCGGTCGGCGCGGTCGACACCAGCGCAGCGGCCGCGAGGGCCGAGGTTCCGGTGAGAAGGATGTTCCGGCGGTTGAAGGCGCTCTGCGCGGCCGGGCTCTCTTGATGCCTCGCGTGCGTGTCGTCGTGACTCATGGTCAACTCCTGTCTCTCGCGATGCACCGGAAGCCGACGTGGCTCATTGAGGTATCGACTGGCTGCGCGTGGCGGGCCGCAGGCCGGTAGCGGCGGCAATAGTTGGGCGCGCAGAGATGCGAGCCACCTTTCACGACCTTGCACGGGATCTTGCTGCGCGGGTTGCGAGGATCGATACTGTCCTCCTCGCGGGCACCGTTTGGGTTTACGGGAATGCAGCAGGCCTTCGTGGCATCGGCGGCGTGCTTCGACGCGTAGAAATCGCAGGTCCACTCCCAGACATTGCCGATCATGTCGAACAGGCCGTGGCCGTTCGACGGAAAGGCGGTGACCGGGGAGGTGCGCGTGAAACCATCCTCGGCGAGGTTCTGGTGCGGAAAGAGGCCCTGCCAGGTATTGGCCATGTGCTGGCCAGCCGGCACGAAAGTGTCGCCCCAGGCGAACTCCGCGCCGTCGAGCCCTCCGCGGGCGGCGTATTCCCACTCGGCTTCCGTCGGCAGGTCCTTGCCGGCCCAGCGGGCGTAAGCCTCGGCGTCCGCGTAAGCCACATGGACCACCGGGTGCTCGTCGAGCCCCGCAATCGAGGATCCGGGACCGAGGGGCCTACGCCAATGCGCCCCGAACCTGAGCCGCCACCACGAGCTCGCGTCGCGCAAATCAACGGCGCACTTCGGTGGCTTGAACACGAGCGAGCCCGCCTGCAGCCTGTGCGGCAAGGCCCCGGGATAGTCTTTCGGGTCCGGCCGCCTCTCCGCAACAGTCACATGCCCAGTCGCCCAAACGAAGGCGCGGAACTGCGCGTTGGTGACCGGCGTGCGGTCCATCCAGAAGCCGTCGATGGTCACACGGTGAGCCGGTGCTTCCTCCGCGTAGTGCCGATCCGAGCCCATGCGGAACGTCCCTCCGGGGAGCCGAACCATCCCGGTGCGGTCCCGGGGCGGCATCGCGAGAGCGGGACCATCACGGAGACCGGACGACATGCACTGCTCCCTTCGGCGCGCTCCCGGATGGGAGCGCAGGCCATGAGACGCTCAGGAGGCGGTGTCGGGACTCAGCATCACCAGCGCCGGTAGCGACGGACGCCGACCATGCGCGGCCCGTAATAGCCTCGCCGGACGACCCCCACCGCGCGCGGGCCGTAGACCCCGCGCCGGACACCGACGGCGCCGCGCGGGCCGACGCAGCCAGCCCGGTAGACGCCGCGGGCGCACACGACGGCGTTCGCCTCCGTCGGGTAGTATGCGAGCAGTCCTGCGAAGAGACCGAGAACGACCAGGACGACCTTCATGACGAGCCCTCCGTGCGCTGCCGGCCTGACCACGTCGCGCGCCAAGCCGGATCGCAGCAGCCATCACGATAACCCGCGTCCGCACAGGTGCTTGATCGTGCGTGACACGAACTCAATTTTTCGGGACAGATAGGGAATTCAAAACAAGTAAAACTTCCGTCTTCGCGATCTTCACGAACTGGCAAACCGGCGGTGTTCCACGCGCCAAGCGCTCGGAGTCTGACCGGACCAGCGGCGGAACGCGCGCGTGAACGCCGAGGCTTCGGAGAAGTCGAGGGCTGCCGCAATCTGCGCGAGGGGGATATCGGTATGATCGATCAGCTGGCGGGCGATCTCGAAGCGACCCTCGTCCGCCATGATGCTGAACGCGGTCCCCTCCGCGGACAGGCGTCGGGCCAGTGTCCGACGGTGCATCGCGAGTAGTCCCGCGACTTTCTCGGCGGAGCAGCCGCCGCGCATCAGCTCGGTGCGGAGCAATTGCCGGAGCCGTGCGACGAAGTCAGGGGCGGACCCGCGCGTTCGCTCTTGAAGCTTGTCCTGCAGGGTCCGCAACAGCACAGGGTCGGCGCCTTGGAGGACCCGGTCGAGATGGAGAGCGGGGAAAACGAGGGCTGCGGCCTCGCGGTTGAACCGGACCGGGGCCCTGAACAGGCGACGGTAGGTCGGCTGATCCTCCGGTACGGCGCGCGGGAGGTGCACCTCCGTCGGGGACCAGTCCCCGCCGCAGAGCGCCCGCATGACGTTGGTGGCGGCCGCGGCGGCGGCGTCGGCAACTTGGTCGGCGCAGTCCGTTCCTGGCTCGTAGACCACGCAACTCCAGATGGCCGTGCCGTCATTGGCGGTCAGCGCCGTCGTGGCGCCCATGCATTGCATCTCCACATGACGGATCAGGCTGCGCAGGGCATCGCCGACGGTCTCGGAATGCAGCATCAAGGAACCGACGAGGCCGAGAGCGGGCAGCTGGACCCTTTGGCCGAGAAGGAGCCCGAAATGGGGGCAGCCGGTGCAGGCGCCCGAGCGCGCGATGAGCGCACAGAACGCTCCCAGTGGGATGATCGCGTTCGGGTCTGTCGACATGGCAGGGTCCAGGCCCGCGGCCCGGAAGACGGGGGCGGGATCGGCGCCGAGTTCCCGCAGCACGGAGGCGATCTCGCCCGCGACGCCCGGCAGGATGGAGCCCGATGGGGGTCCGGGCGGATCGATGCTCTGGATGTCCCAACCCGACCCCGGAGCTTTCAGCCCCTCTGGAACGGTCGAAGCCAGCACCACGGCGTGGGAATGGGGAGCCATGGGTCCACTCCAAGGGATCAGGTCATCGTCTGCAGGAGTGTCAGCCTGCGGCGTCTTCGCGCCATTCAGGTCCGGGACTACGTCGCCGGCTACATTTGCAGGCACGTCAGTAGGGCGACGTAACTCGGGGGTCCCCCGATTCTCGCCACCCGCACGCAGGCGTCGCGACGTTGCGCATCGAAGCCGGCCCATAGCGGTCCCAACTGCGTGCGCGCCTGCATCTCGTCCCGGACGCAGTTCCGGTCCGTGGCCCCGGCTGCATCGCCCTGCAGCGTAGGGGCCGCGCGGCACATCGCTTCGACGTCGTAGCGGGGAAGCTCTTCGCCCCAGGCTGCCGAGACGGTCAGGGTGATCAGGGCCAAGCTTACGGTGCGAAGCATCGGACGGCTCCCGGTGCGATCAGAGCGGCCACTCTCCCGCTGGAAGGCCGATCGCGTGTATCTGCGAACTGATCACATCCGGATCAGGCGATTTGCTGCGCGATGCCTCGGTTCGCGGTCGCATCATGGCAGGGCCGTCCCGGCCGGAGCTCCACTATATCACCGCCGAGCGATCGGACTTGATCATATGTGACAGCTTCCGGAAATTTTAGGCGGCCAGATCGTCGACAGAATTTGAATTCGCCAGTCGAAAAACTCGCACATCGTCGCGCATTGCACCGAAATCAGTGTGCTCCGGACCAATCACGGCGCTTGAAAGCCTGCGCAGGTCGTGCAACCTTGGCAGTAACGGCTGCGAAAACGGGTCATGGCCATGTCGATCACTTGCCGGTCGTTCGGCGCGATGCTCCTGTGCACCGCGGCCCTGATCGCCTCACCGGCCGCGCGCGCGGCCGAGTCGGCCCAGGGTGTTTACGTGCTGGGCAACCGCGGCCCCTTGGCGGGCGTGACGCCGCCGCCAGGGTTCTACTTCGAGAGCGAGACCTACTTCTATTCGGGCAATCTCGGCGGCGGACGCAGCTTCCAGAGCGGCGGCGTCGTCGCCGCGAACGTCAAGCTCGACACAAGCGCGAACTTCGCGACGCCGATCTGGGTCACCCCTGTCGAGATCCTCGGCGGCAATCTCGGCTTCTCGATCACCATCCCGTTCGGCACACCCAACGTCAGCGCCGGGGCGGTCCTGTCTTCGCCGCGCATCGACCGCATCATCGCCGGGCGCGAGCGCGATGCCGTCTTCAATGTCGGCGACATCTATCTCGCCTCATTCGTCGGTTGGCATTCGGGCAACTTCCACTGGAGCACGACCATCCTCGGGGTCGTTCCATCCGGTTCCTACGAGACCGGACAGTTGTCCAACATCTCGCTCAATCGGCCGGCCCTGGACCTGAGTGCGGCGTTCACCTACCTCGATCCGCTCCTCGGCTACGAGCTCTCGGTGGTGCCGGGAGTAACCTTCAACTGGATCAATCCGGCGACCCAGTATCTCACCGGCACCGAGTTTCACCTGGAATGGTCGGCCTCGAAGTACCTGAGCCAGGAACTCTCGGTCGGCATGGTGGGGTACTTCTACAACCAGCTCACGGGCGATAGCGGACGGGGCGACCGGATCGGGCCCTTCAAGGGCAGGGTCACGGCGCTGGGTGGCCAGATCGGCTACACGTTCAAAGTGGGGGTGATCCCCGTCTCCACGAACGTGAGGGTCCTGCGCGAGTTCGATGTGACCAACCGGTTCGCCGGCACGGCAACCTACCTGACCGTCTCGGCCCCGCTCTGGGTGGCCCCCCCCAAACCCGTCGTCGAGAGCCGGCCGGTCGTTGCCAAGTTCTGATGACGCCATGGGGTGGAGCGCCGAGCCACGGGGGCTTGCCAGCGGCCTGCCCTACCGGCAACCGGACAGGGCCCGCCCTGATGCGCGGAGGGGTCGACCGCGCGCACGCGCCCGTCGAACATTTCATGCGCCGCCGAACCGGCGCCCATGATCGCGGTCTCTGCGGAACTTCTGCTTCCGACGCTGCCAGACGCCGAGATTCTCCTGTACAGAATTCCCGGCCCTGTCGCGCCGGCCGCTGGGCTCCTGTCTTCGAGGATCGTCGGAGCCCTGGACCTCGTCCGACAGCTCAGAAAATCCTGATGGCCGCGTTCAATGTGAGGCGATCACGTGGAGACGACACACCCGGTCAAGATCGGGATCCTCTACGATGCTGAGATCGATCGGACCGAGTTCGGGAAAGGTCACCGCGAACAGATACCAGATCGGGGCCGACTCGCCGGCATACGACCGCTCAATGGCGTCGACGCCCATCCGGAGTCGACGGAGGCTGCGCGAAGTCAGTGTGCAGGCCGGATAGCGGCAAGCCGGCTCGCGCGCATGGAAGGCCGACTGATCCCGCCAAATGTGCCAGCCTCGGTATTCCTGCTGCCATCGGCTCACGGATTCCGAACTCCGCTTTCCAGTCCAGTCACCCGACGAGAAGCGCCGCCCGCCTCAGAGCAGGACGCCGTCATGCGTTCTCCAGGGCCGCTCCCTGGTCTTGGTGGGGAGCATGCCCCGGGGCCCGGGCGATCCGGCGATCTTGTCGGGGTCGCCGAGTTCGCTGCGGACGATGATCTCCACCGCCGCTCGGTACCCATCGGGCGCTCTGCGCGGTCGGCCACGCGTATTCCACCGGGGTCACGATCGGGATGCCGCAGGCGTCGCAGTGCAGGCCCCATCCCTCGCATCTCGAGAGATCCATTCGCGCCCCGCGTCGCGATCACGTCCGGTCAAGCGCTCCGGCCTGGAAGCCCATCAGGACATAGATCGAGCTCGCGCGAGACCTCCTGAAGGTAGCGCTCGATTCTCAGGCGGCTCAGGTTGTCCCGGCCTTCGACGATGACCGTGGGCCGAAAACCTCGTGAATGCATGTGTCGGAGAAATTGCTCGGCCAAGATGCAGATCTTGCGGGTGTTGCCGGCACACGTGTGAACATCGACGTCGCCGATTAGAAAACGCACCGTCGAATCGAGGTGCTTCGCTCCACCGAGATCGTTGTCAGGTAAGGCCACATCGGTCTCCCCAGCGCTTCAGCGAACCGGCCTCTCACGCGTTCAGCAGGTTTGTCGGGCCATGTTCAGGAGAAATATTAAGGTAACTACCCTCCCTGTAGCAAATTCAAATATTGCTGCGGATCCTTCGCATCTGTAAATACGAATCATGACGGCCCTGAACTACCATCACTTGCGCCTGTTCCACCGCATCGCGCACGCGGGAAGCCTCACCCGGGCCGCGGAATTCCTGAACCTGTCGCAATCCGCCCTGTCGGTTCAGTTGCAGAGGCTCGAGCAGCAGCTCGGACACGACCTGTTCGAGCGCCGCGGCCGGAAGCTGATCCTGACTGAGGCCGGCCGCATCGCCCTCGACTACGCCAATACGGTCTTCGAGACGGGCGATGAGCTGATCAAGGTCCTGCAGGGACGGCCGCACACGGCCCAGCACGTGCTGCGTGTGGGCGCTCTCACGACCCTTTCGCGTAATTTTCAACTCGAGTTCCTCAGGCCCGTGATCGGGCGGCCCGATATCGAGCTCGTGCTCCGCTCGGGCACGATGCATGACCTTCTGACCCAGCTGGAGATGCACAGCCTCGATGTGATCCTCGCGACCATTGCGGTTCGGCGGGATGCGGCCACCGACCTGCACAGCCATCTCATCGCCGAGCAGCCGGTAAGCTTGGTCGGGCGGCCAAGGCCGGACGGGCAGCCGCTCCGCTTCCCGGAGGCGCTCCGCACCGTTCCCGTCATGCTGCCCAGCCTCGACAGCGAGATCCGGGTGGCGCTCGACCGCGTGCTGTCCCTGGCAGGCATCCGTCCGGTCATCCAGGCCGAAGTCGACGACATGGCCATGCTTCGGCTGCTGGCGCGCGAGGGCGATGGCGTCGCGGTTGTGCCCCCCATCGTCGTTCAGGACGAGTTGCAGGCGGGGCTGTTGATCGAGCACTGTCGCATCCCGGACGTGACGGAGCGCTTCTACGCGATTACCCAGACGAGACGCTTCCCCAACCCGCTGCTGCGCGACCTGGTCACCGTCAGCCGATCGCCGCCCGCGGCGCCCGACGCCGGGTGAGCTGGCGGCGATCCGGAGTCGGGCGCCGCGGGGGCGTGCCCGGGCTTCACCCCGCAGCTCTCAGCGCCGAGCCCGACGCGACAGCGGGCGTTCCGGAGACGCCGGTCCAGCGCAGGTCGCCGACGTAGCGCCACGCCATCCGGCCATTCTCGTCGAGGGCGAACAGGTGGAGCCAGCGATTGTCGAACAGGGCGCGCACCTCCGCGTGGCGATGCAGGATGTCGGCGATCGCCTCGCGCGGCGCCTCGATGCACACCGTCAACCGCAGGGGTTCGTGAACGTAGCCTTCGCCGTCGTGCACCGCCTGTCGCGCGAGGCCGCCGCGCAGGGGACCGCTGTTCCCCTCCAGGACACCGATGCCGCCCGTGACGTTGTGCAAAAGCTTGTTGCCACATCCGAACAGATCCGGCGCGACGGTCGAGCCGTAGTATTGGAGGCTGATCCAGCTCGCCACCACCACCGGCGCGGTGAGGATCAGCTCAAGGATGCCGAAGCCGGTGTCCTGTCGCCAATCGTATTCGTGCAGGAAGGCGCGGCCGCCGAGCGACCCGCCCGCCGTGCGGTGACGCGGCGCGGCGATGAACGCGCTGCACCCGGCCAGCCCCCATTCGGGGCGCGTCTCAGCCCAGTCGCGGCTCCGACGCGCGACGGACCGGCCGTCCGCGGTGCGGGGCAGGCGCAGCGCCCGTTCCCCGCGGGCGATCACGCCCGCCGCAGCGAGCCAAGCCCTCACACGATCCAGGTCCCCCGACGCGCTCGTCCGCGGGAGATCCGCGGCGTAAAGCGTGATGTCGTCCGTCGTCGTGTCGTGGAGGGCCGCGACGAAGACCGTATCGACCGGCACGTCCAAACCGCCTTCTCGGAGCGCGATCCGCACCTCCGCTTCGTTGAGAAGCCGCGCCAGCAGCCGGGCATTCACCTCACCCGAATATCCCCCGCAGGCCCCGCAATGCAGTGCGCTGGCATGGGGATTGTTGACCACGTTCGCCCCATGGCCGACGAGCAGCACCACGGGGGCATAATCCGTGGTCAGCGACATCGCGCGCAGAACGTTCGCCGCGATCGTGACCCGGGACGGGAGGTCGAGCGCGGGGTCGAGTCGCGGTGCGGGCTCGCCGCCTGCCGGCCTTTGGGTCAGGCCCAGCGAGTCGGTTACGAGCGTGCCGAGATAGAGGAGTCCGGCCGCCTCGACGAAGGCGAAGGAGGACACCGCCGCCTGCCGGAAACGGCCCCAGGCCCGCTGGGCACGCGCGGCGACCCTCGCGGCCTGATCCGCGCGCGCGACGCCGGGACCGCCGGAGCAGGTATGCAGGCTCGGATTCAGGAGAACCGGCAGCCGCCGCTCCTCGATGTCCGAGGCGAACCCGCGATGCGCGGTCGGCAGGCCGAAGAAACCCGCGAAGCCAAGGGTACGGATCCGGGGTTCCAGCCCCTCCAGGGCCCGACGAAAAACCTCCGAGCGCACATCGATGCAGAACGCGGCCTGCAGGATCGGGCGTCCGCCCGCGGGTGCCGGTGAAGCGTCGGCGAGACAAGCGGCAAGCGCGCGCTGCGCGGCGCGCTCCGCGGCGTCCTGCAGGACGCTATCGACGACTTGGTCACGCGTCGGCCGGGCGGGAGTCGCATGCTCGGCCGCCGCGGCCGCCCAGGCGCCGCCGATCCGCCCCGCGTAGCGGGCGAACAGCGCCTCCTCCCAGATCACCTGGATGGCCAGCAGGTCCCTCAGCATCCCGTCGGATCCGCCGGCGAGCTCCGATTGCCACGCCCGGTAGCGGGCATACTGGGCCCATCCGCCGAGCGACAGCAGCATCTGGTGGAAGTAGCTCGCGAGGGCCTCCGGGCTGAGACCGAGCCGGGCCGTCGCCCGCGCGAGGGCGGGCAGCGTTCCGTCGGGCACGTCCGAGACGTGGCGCGCGAACCCGTTCAGCCCGGCGATCTCCGGGGTCAGGTCGTGGACCGCCCACGACCGCCAGAGCGCGAGGGCGCCCCCGCCGGACGGTGCGGCCCAGAGGGCTTGCCCCTCGTCGAAGTAGCCCGCCGCCCAAGCGGTGAACCGGTCGGCGATCAGGCCCGGCCAATCGATTCCGGAGGCCTCCGCACACAGGGAGGCCACGGTCGGCACGGCTCTGACCGGGGGCGCCTCCGACTCCGAAGCCGCCTTCAGCGCGGCGAGGTCGGCCGGCCGCAGTCCTGCGGGCGCGTCCGCCAAGGCATCCCGGAGATCCTCGTCGGTGATCGATCCGGAGGCCACCCTGTCGCGGTACCAGCCGCGCGGCATCGTGACCGCGACGCCGCGCGCCCGGGCCAGCTGCGCCGCAGCGGCCCAGAGCGGCTCGCCGGTGGATCCGAGGAACGGATTGACGGCGACGCTGGAATTCAGCGGCCAGAGCGGTGGAATCTGTCGACCCGCGGAATCGGCCGCGACCTTCACGCGCTCGTGGGAGGTGGGGAGGGAATGGACGATCTCGATCATCGTGGCATCTCCGAAGCGGTCACGAAGCGGGGCGCAGGGACCAGCCGCCGACCAGCCGGTCGAAGGCCGCGTTGGCGTAGAGGCCGTTGGCGAGGTGGACCCGCAGGCCGGCGGCGGCGGGGTGATAGGCCCAGAGCGGGAACATCGCCTGCAGGACCGCGACGAGGCCGAAGGTGAGCAGGGCCAGCATGATCAGGGCCCATTCCAGCGGCCCGGGCGCGGGTGTGGGCGGCAGCGCGCCCGCCGTGAGATGGATGGCGGCTGCCTGAAGGGCGAAGTAGCCAATGGAGGTCGCGACCGCGTAAGCCGCGGTACGCCACGTCAGCGCGCGAGGGGCAGCGTCGGCGAAGCCCTGGGCGAGCATGTAGGCGACGCCGAAGATCAGGATGGCGCCGAGGGCGAAAGCCTGGGGGGACTCGTGCGGCAGCCCGAAAGCGAGGCCGACGACGGCGAAGATGGTGAGGGCGCAGAGGAAGGCGCGCCCGACGGCGGCCGCCCCGGGTATGGCCACCGGCCCCGGACGCCGGGCCGCCGTGACGGCTTCGACCGCGCCGCCCGAGGCCAGGAACGCGTGGGCCTTGTAGAGCGAGTGGGCCACGATGTGCAGCAGCGCGAGCGGGAACAGGGCCAGCCCACACTCGAAGGTCATGAAGCCCATCTGCGCCACCGTCGACCACGCCAGCGAGGTCTTCACGGAGGACTGGGTCAGCATCACCATGCTTCCGAGCAGGGCGGTGAAGCCGCCGAGGGCGACCAGACCCGCGAGCACGCCGGGCGCCAGCAAAAGGACGTCCGCAAACCGGATGAGCAGGAAGCCGCCCGCGTTGACCACGCCCGCGTGCAGCAGAGCGGAGACCGGTGTCGGGGTTTCCATCACCTCGGTGAGCCAGCCATGCGTCGGGAACTGCGCGGACTTGAGCAGGGCGGCAACCGCGAGCAGGCCGGCCGCCGCCACGGCGAGACTTCCACCGTCACCGTCGCGGGCCGCACTCAGGATCTGTCCGATGTCGGCCGTGCCGTAAGCCGTGCCCAGCAGCACGGCGGCGACGATCAAGGCGCCGTCACTGAGCCGGGCGGTGATGAATTTCTTGCGCGCGGCGCGGCGCGCGCCGGGACGCTCGCGGTAGAAAACCAGCAGTCGATGGAGGAACAGGCTGGTGGCGATCCAGGATGCGGCGAGCTGGAACAGGTTGCCGGCCGTGACGAGGAGCAGCACCGCCGCGAGCGTGAGGCAGAGCCAACCGGTGAAGGAACCCTGCCGGTCCTCGCCGTCGAGGTAGGTCGATGCGTAGCGGAGTACGATCCAGCCGATGAACGTGACGAGGACCAGCATGGTGATGCTGACCGCGTCCACGCGTGCGGACAACGCCACCCCGGAAAGGCCGATGCGCGAGCCGTTTCCCGGACCCGACATCACCAGTGTGGCGGCGCAGACGAGGGCGACCGTGAGCGCGGCGAGTGCAAGCCTCTCGGTGAGTGCGAGGATGGCTCCCGGGCGTCGTCCCGGTTTTGAGAAGCCGGCGGCCGCGCCTGCGAGCAGCGCCACAGGCGCCAACAGCGGCAAGTCAAAGATGAGCATATGATCCTCCTGGAAACTGCCGGAGCTGGGAGGATCGATACACAGGGCCGTGGATTACGAAAAATATATTGTTTGTTGCAAATCGTTCTAGAAAATAGATCCATATGGCGGATCGCCATCCGCTGCTCGGCGTGACCTGACCGGCTGCTTCGGGCCGTGCTGATCGAGGGAATCAGCCAGGACCGAAGGAATGCGGCATGAAGCGAGGTCGTCGAACGAGCGGGGAGCAGGCCGTGTTGAGGCTGCGGCAGATCGCGGTGCAGCCGGCACGGGGCACGAGGCGTTCGGCGACCTGCAGGTCGATCATCCACGGACGATGAAGGACGTGGAGCGCAAGAACGCCCCATTGCACTGGCTCGTGACTCGTCGCCGCTTGGACAAGCAGGTGCTGGCGGAGATCGTATCGGGAAACGAGTAGCGCACGGGCGACGCCGGCAGGCGCTCGACGTGCCGATTCCGCCGCGTGGATGAGGGGATTTCACTGCGGTCAGGCGTCAGCTCAGTATTTAACAAGCCGTATCACCGGAATGCTCCACAGGGGCATGGTACTTCTGGCTTCAGATACTGCGCTCACCGAGGAGTGTTGGCGGCCGGCCCTCGTGTTAATCCAGCCCCGCCACCTGATAGATCCCGACGTCACAGCATCCGTGGCCGGCCTATGCCATCGCTCGTCAGGGCGGCGGAGGAAGAGCCTCGGCGAAGGGACGTCCGGGCCCCGCGACGGCGCTGATCGCGACCGGATTGTCGCCAAGTGTGCCGGCAATGGGCACACGCCCTCAGTTCGGCCGAGATTCGACCAATGCGTCGCCGACGGTCGGATAGGCCGACGCGTCCGCATCCGACACGCTCGGCTGTGGCCGCTTCGAGCCAAGCCCCACAACCGAACGGCCTGGCGGGCCTCCACAGACGCCGTTTCAGCTGGCATACCCGACCCTCAGCGAGGACGGGCCGCGAGGCTGCCTCGCCGATTGTGCCGCGGATGATTGCGGCGTGGGGGCCTTCCTATGCCAGCCTTCGTCCTCGACGACCCGACGCCGATCGATCCACGCCGGCGCTGGGACACCCTGGACTTGGGGTCGCGCGGGGCCTGCTACGACAACACGGCCGGCGTGCCCGACAGCGCGACCCAGGTCGCGGCCCGCAACGCCGCCTCCGCCGCGTACCGGGCGGCGCATCCGGTCGGCCTCGATATCCCCTTCGCGGCCGGATCCCGCACGGCCTTCGACCTCTATCCGGCAGCCGACCCCCAGGCCCCCTGCCTCGTCTTCGTCCATGGCGGCTACTGGCAGCGCAACGCCAAAGCCGATTTCGCCTGTCTCGCCGAAGGACCGAACGCGGCCGGCTGGTCGGTGGCGATGCCGGGTTACACCTTGGCCCCGGAGGCCAGTCTCGCGGACATCGCCGCCGAGATCGACACCGCCCTCCACTGGCTTGCCGAACACGGTCCGGCAAACGGGATCGGCGGCCCCCGCGTTCTGGCCGGCTGGTCGGCGGGGGCGCAGCTGGCAGCCCTCCACCTCGGGCACCGGGCAGTCGCGGCGTCGCTGGCGATCTCCGGCGTCTACGACCTCGCGCCCATCCGCGAGACCTACCTGAACGAGAAACTCGGCCTCACGGATGACGAGATCGCCACGCTCTCCCCCTTGCGGCTGCCCGTGACGCCGAAGCCCATGACGTTGGCTTACGGGAGCCGTGAACTCGCGGCCCTCGTCCACGACGCACGCAATCTGCACGCCCTGCGCAGCGCGGCCCATGCACCGGGCGTCCTCCTGCCTGTGCCCGGCGCCGACCACTTCTCGATCCTCGACGGGTTTCGCCGTCCGGACGGCATCCTGGTCCGCGCCGCGCAGGCGCTACTCGAAGGAACCCGCTGACCCGCCGGCTTCGGAGCCGCGCCGGATCCCGCCGGTCCCGCGGCGGCCGCATCACGTCCGGTACCGGCGGGACGTCGGGGCCGTGACCGGGCGGCGCTCGGCATCGGACGCGAACGCCCGCCTCGATCCTGCGGTGGGCCGTCGTCGCGGCGGCGGACGATTTGCCCCTCCTCGCCGCCTGGATTTCGCCTAAGCTCGACGGCGACGGGCTTCAGCGCCCGGTCGCGACCCGGCCTGAAGACCGGGCGCCCGCGGGATCGGATGGAGGACGACGCCATGAACGGTCTGATGCAGGACTGGCCCCTGCTCATCCACCGCATCATCGACTACGCCCGCGTGCAGCATCCGAACCGGGCCGTGATCTCCCGCTCGGTCGAGGGGCCCATGCACCGCACGACCTATGCGGAGATCCACGAGCGGGCGCGACGTCTCGCCAAACGGCTCGAGCGCGACGGTATCGGGGTCGGCGACCGGGTGGCGACGCTGGCCTGGAACACGTGGCGGCACATGGAGGCGTGGTACGGGATCACCGGCGTCGGCGCGATCTACCACACGGTCAATCCCCGTCTGAGCGAACAGCAGATCGCCTACATCATCAACCACGCCGACGACCGGATCCTCCTGCTCGATCTGACCTTCCTGCCGCTGGTCGAGCGGATGGCCGCGTCGCTGCCGTCGATCGAGCGCTTCGTGCTCCTCACGGACGCCGCCCATCTGCCGGAGACGAGCCTGCGCAACGCCGTCGCCTACGAGGACTGGCTCGCGGAAGCCGACGCGGACTTCGCCTGGGCGGCGCTCGACGAGAGGGCGGCAGCCGGCCTGTGCTACACCTCCGGGACGACCGGGAACCCGAAGGGTGTCCTGTACTCGCACCGCTCGAACGTGCTTCACGCCCTGGTCAACAACGGGGCCGACTACCTCGGGCTGAAGAGCCGCGACGTGGCGATGCCGGTGGTGCCGCTGTTCCATGCCAACAGCTGGTCGCTGGCGTTCCTGGCCCCGATGGCCGGCGCGTCCCTGGTGCTGCCGGGCCCACGCCTCGACGGTGCTTCGCTGCACGCCTTGCTGGAGGAGACGGCCGTCACCGTGACGGCGGCCGTGCCGACGGTCTGGCTCGGCCTGCTCCAGCACCTCGACGCCACGGGCGCGAAGCTCACCCACCTGCGGCGCGTCCTCATCGGTGGTTCGTCCTGCCCCCCGGCCATGATCGAGCGCTTCGAGCGCGATTACGACGTCGCCGTGATCCATGCCTGGGGCATGACCGAGATGAGCCCGATCGGCTCGTTCTGCGTCCTCAAGCCCGAGGTCGCGGATCTCGACGGCGCAGGTCGCCTCGACCGCAAGGCGACGCAGGGCTATCCGCCGTTCGGCGTGGAATTTCGCCTCACCGACGACGCCGGGCGCGATCAGCCCTGGGACGGCAGCACGTTCGGCCGTCTGAAGGTGGCGGGCCCCGCGGTGGCGAGCGCCTATTTCCAGGACGACACCCCGATCCTCGACGACCGCGGCTTCTTCGATACCGGCGACATCGCCACCATCGATCCGCACGGCTACATGACGGTCACCGACCGGGCGAAGGACGTGATCAAATCCGGCGGCGAGTGGATCTCCTCCATCGAGCTGGAGAACCTCGCGGTCGGGCATCCCGACGTGGCGGAGGCGGCGGTCATCGGCGTCGCCCACGCGAAATGGGACGAGCGCCCACTGCTCATCATCGTGGCGAAGGCGGATCGGAACCCGGACAAGGCCGGTCTGCTCGCGTTCCTGCGCCCGCGCGTCGCCAAGTGGTGGCTGCCCGACGATGTCGTCTTCGTGCGGGAGATCCCCCACACGGCGACGGGAAAGATCCAGAAGACGGCGCTGCGCGATCAGTTCCGTGATTACCGGTGGCCGACCGCTGAATGACGGCGGCGTTTCGTGCCCCGCCTGTGCCCGACCGGTCAGTTTGGCAGCCTTGATCGGATGCCGGGCCCTCACGTGCGCGTTCCGGGGGAATGGGAGCGGCTACCGCCGCGCGGGCCGACCGCCGCGTCTACTTCTTCCGCACCGACAGGACATGAGCCACGATCGCGTTGGCGTGACCGTGACCCATCCCATGCTCGTCCTTCAACATGGAGACCAGATCCGTGTGCTTCGCGGGGAGCCGCTCCTGCACGAGGTGCTGCCATTCTTCGATGGGACGCCCGTACTTCTTCTCGATCGACGGGAAGTACGTCGCAGGTCCCCTGACCGGTTCGGCAGACATGATGGCCCCTTCCCATGAGCTGGCTGACGCCAGCTTCGCCAAGAAGCGCGCAGGCCGCAACCGACGCACGGCCTGGGGCGCACGCATCGGGCCGGGACTACGCCCCGCGCGAGGGGTATCGAGTGTCGGGGCCCAGGCACCGGTAATGCCGCCGACCGTCCACGGATGCGGGCCGTCGGGCCGATAACCGCGATCCCGACTTGCCGTGGTCGCTCCGGCGAGCTTGCGCTAGACTTACGTCCGAACTCGCCGCGTCGAGTCGAGTGTCCGCGCCCGGTCCGCGACCAGGGCCGACGACAGTGGGACGGGCTCGGTGATCGGATGAGGCGTCGGACCGTAATCGCTGGGCTCCCCTTGGCGCTGACCGGCTGGCCGGTGGCGGCGCAGGCCCTGGCGCAGGGCCGTGTGGCGGCACTCTGGCCCTTCCCGCCCGGCGACGCCGAAGGTCTGACGCTGTCGAGCGCGTTCCGCGTGTCGATGCGCGAGCAGGGCCAGCCCGACATCCAGATCGACGATCGTTGGGGCGGGGCCGACCGCAACCGGACGCGGGCGCTCGCGAGCGATCTCGTCGCCACGAAGCCGCAGGCGATCCTGACGTATCTCAGCGCCCAGCTGACCGCCGTCTCCGCATTGACGCGCGAGATCCCGATCGTGTTCGTGGGAGCCTCGGACCCGGTCGGCTTCGGCTACGTCGTGAGCCGCCAGCGCCCGGGTGGCAACATCACCGGATTCACCCTGTACGAGCCGCCCCTGGGCGGGAAGTGGCTGGCGGCGCTCAAGGAGGCCGTACCGACGATCCGGCATGTCAAACTTTTGTCGAACCCGAGCAGCGGGGCGGCGGGCGCCAACTTCTACTCGGCCTCGTTCAGCAGCACCGCAGCGGACCTGGGTGTTCGCGCATCGATCGCGACGGTCGACGAGGCGGCCGCCGTCGAACCCTTGATCGCGGAACTCGGCCAAGAGGGCGACGCCGGTCTCATCGTGGCGCCCGGCACCTTCAGCGAGGCCAACGGGGACCACATCGTGGCGCTCACCGCCCGTTACCGAATACCGGCCGTCTTCGCGATCCGCCGTTTCGCCCATCGCGGCGGGCTCATGTCGTACGGCCCGGATCCGACCGAGGCGGTGCACCGCGCGGGCGCCTACGTCGCCCGGATCGTCCGCGGAGACAATCCCGCGACGCTGCCCGTGCAGGCACCCACGAAGTACGATTTCATCGTGAACCTCAAGACCGCGCGGACCCTGGGCATCACGGTCTCGTCGGCGCTCCTCGCCCAAGCGGACGAGATCGTCGAATGACGACAATCCAGAGCTTGGCCGCGCCGGCCGATCCGAGGAGAACGCCGCCGTGGCTCCGCCTGCGGCTGGCGGGGAAATTCGCGGTGGCCTTCGTCGGCCTGGTCTCGCTGGTCCTGCTCATCAACGGCGTTGTCGACCTCACCCTGAACTTCGAGGAGGCGCGGCGGAATGCGATCGAGGTGCAGCGTGAGAAGGCCAGGGCCGCCGCCGAGCGGGTCGAGGCGTTCCTGTCCGAGATCGAGGGCCAGATCGGCTGGACGACGCGGGCCGAATGGCGCCGCGTCTCCCCGGAGCAGCAGCGCTACGACTTCATCCGGCTCCTGCGGCAGGCGCCCGCGATCACCGAGGTCGCCTATCTCGATCCGAACGGCAAGGAACAGCTGCGGGTGTCTCGGCTGGAGCCCGACGTGGTCGCGAGCGGAAAGGATTTCTCGACGGCGCCGCGCTTTACCCAGGCGCTCAAGGACAAGACGTGGTTCGGCCCGGTCTACTTCCGGCGCGGCTCCGAGCCGTACATGACGATCGCGGTGGCGCATGCGGGGCGGGATCCGGGCGTGACCGTCGCGGAGGTCAACCTGAAGCTGATCTGGGACGTCGTCAGCGCGATCCGGAACGGCTTGAACGGCTACGCCTTCGTGACCACCGGGACCGGCCGGCTGATCGCGCATCCCGACCTCAGCCTCGTCCTGCGCGACACGGACCTGTCGGGCCTGCCCGAGGTGGCCGCGGCGTTGCCCGGGACCGCGCGGGATCAGGATTACGGAATCACCCGCGGACTCGATGGCGGGCTCATTCTGGCCGCGCACGCCACCATTCCGCGCGTCGATTGGATCGTGTTCGTTCAGTTGTCGCTGCGCGAGGCGATGGAGCCGCTGATCGACTCCATCATCCAAACGGTGTCGCTGATGGGCCTGGGCGTCCTCATGGCGGCGGTGGCCGGCACGTTCCTGGCCCGCCGCCTGGTGGTGCCGATCCGCCAGTTGCAGGACGGTGCCGAGCGGCTCGGCTCGGGCGACCTGTCCAAACGCATCGAGATCCGGACGGGGGACGAGATCGAGACGCTCGCCCAGCGCTTCAACTTCATGGCCAGCCGGGTGCAGGAATCGTACGAGACGCTCGAGGCGAAGGTCGAGGAACGGACCCGCGACCTGAACCGATCGCTCGACGACCTCCAGAAGGCGCAGAATCGCCTCGTGCAGTCCGAGAAGCTGGCCTCACTCGGCCAGCTCACCGCCGGCATCGCCCATGAGATCAAGAATCCCCTGAACTTCGTGAACAACTTCGCCGCGCTCTCGAAGGAGCTGGTGGATGAGCTGCGGAACGTGCTCAAGCCCGCCGCACTCGCTCCCGAAACGCGCGAGGAGGTCGATGAACTCACCGAACTCCTGAAGGGCAATCTCGACAAGGTCGTCCAGCACGGGCAGCGCGCCGACTCGATCGTGAAGAACATGCTGCTGCATTCCCGGACCGGTTCGGGCGAGCATCGCCCCGTCGATATCAATGCCCTCGTCGAGGAGAGCCTCAACCTCGCCTATCACGGCGCCCGCGCGGCCAAGGCCGGCTTCAACGTGACCATCGCCCGCGACTTCGATCCCGCTGCCGGGCTCGCCGACCTCTACCCGCAGGAGATGACGCGCGTGCTCCTGAACCTGTTGTCGAACGGGTTCTATGCCACCGAGAAGCGAACACAGGTCGGCGAGCCAGGCTACGCACCGACCCTGTCGGTCGCGACGCGCGACCGCGGCGACAACGTCGAGATCCGCGTCCGCGACAACGGCACCGGCATCCCTGAGAGCGTCAGGGCCAGGATGTTCGATCCGTTCTACACCACCAAGCCGGCCGGTGAAGGCACGGGCCTCGGACTGTCGCTCAGCCACGACATCCTCGTGAAGCAGCACGGCGGGACGATCGACGTCGTCTCGGAGCCGGATCAGTTCACTGAGTTCACGATCACGCTGCCGCGTCGGGGCGCGCCCACGGCCGAGCCCATGAGAGCACCGCTGACCGAGTCCGGGAGCCCGCTATGACCGTCCTCATCCTCGTCGTCGACGATGAACCCGACGTCACCGACCTCTTCCGACAGCAGTTCCGCCGCGAGCTGCGCGCCGGTCGCTTCGAGATGGCCTTCGCGCATTCGGCGCCGGAGGCCCTGACCTGCATCAGCGCCTCCACCGGCGCGAGCCTGATCCTGATGTTCTCGGACATCAACATGCCGGGCATGACCGGGCTGGAACTGCTGCCTCTGGTGCGCACGGCGCGACCCGACGTGCCGGTGATCATGATCACGGCCTACGGCGATGCCGAAACCCGGGAGCGGGTGCGGGCGGCAGGCGCGGTCGGCCTGATCACGAAGCCGATCGACTTCGCGCAGCTCAAGGCCGAAATTGAGCACCGCTTGGCCGAGATCGCGGGGACCGCATGATTACCGGTCTCCCGAGCGCCAAAATCCTCGTGGTCGACGACGAGCCCGATCTCGAAGCGCTGATCACCCAGAAATTCCGCCGCCAGATCCGCCAGAACCTCGTCTCGTTCGTGTTCGCGCATGACGGGCAGGAGGCGCTGGAGTGTCTGTCCGAGAACCCCGACATCGACCTCGTGGTATCGGACATCAACATGCCGCGGATGGACGGCCTGACGCTGCTCGCCAAACTGCAGGAACTCGCCGACAGGCCGTCGACCATCATCGTCTCCGCCTACGGCGACATGGCGAACATCCGCACGGCGATGAACCGCGGCGCCTTCGACTTCCTGACCAAGCCGATCGATTTCGCTGACCTGGAGACGACGATCGAGCGGACGCTGCGGCACGTGGAGGCGTTGCGCGACGGGCGACGGCGGCAATCGCTGGCCGAGCGTGCGCACGCGTCCCTGGCGCGCTATTTCTCGCCGAACCTCGCCGAGCAGCTGGCCGGCGATGCCTCGGGTCTCGAACTCGGCGGCCACCGGCGCGACGTGGCGTCCCTGTTCACCGACATCGCCGGCTTCACCAGCCTGGTGGAGAGCCTCGACCCGGCGCTCCTCGCCGAGATCCTCAACGGCTACTTCGCCGAGATGACCGATGTGGTCTTCGCCCACGAAGGGACGGTCGCCAAGATCGTCGGCGACGCGCTGCACGTGCTGTTCGGGGCTCCGGGGGATCAACCGGACCACGCCGCCCGGGCGGTGACCTGCGCGCTGGCCCTGGACCAGGCCGCGGAGGGCTTTCGCGCGCGCTGGCGCGAGCGCGGGATCGAGATCGGCGTCACGCGGATCGGCGTGCATGCCGGCCCCGCGATCGTGGGCAATTTCGGTGGCGGCCGCTACTTCGACTACACGGCCTACGGCGACACCATCAACACGGCGGCCCGCCTGGAAAACGCCAACAAGGCGTTCGGGACCCGGATATGCGTCAGCGAAGCGGTGGTCATCCGGGCCGGGCAATTCCGGGGCCGGCCGCTGGGCGACCTCCTCCTGCGCGGCAAGCAAGAGGCGCTGCGCGCCTTCGAGCCGCTGACCGGGGCCGCCTACGACGACGATTCACTGAGCCGTTATCGCGCGGCCTTCGACAGGCTGGAGGCCGGCGAGGCCGGTGCCCTCCCGGCCTTCGCGGGCCTCGTCGGCCTGCGTCCGGACGACGGGGTCGCGGCCTTCCACCTGCGACGCCTCCTCAACGGTTCGAGCGGGACGCGGGTGGAAGTCCAGTGAAGGATCGACGCCCGACATCGACCTGCCGGCCGCGACGTCGGCAACAGGCTGCTCCGGAGTGGCAGGACCGAGCGGCCGGACCGGATCACCGAAGGCGGGAGGCCAACCTATGAGGCGGCGCGACGTCATCGCGGGCCTGGGGGGCGCGGCGGCGTGGCCGGCTGCCGTCGGGGCCGAGCCGGGTGAACCGCGCCGGCTCGGCATCCTGCTCGTCTACGGCGAGGCCCATCCCGACACGTCTGTCATCGTGGCGACGCTGCAGGAAAGCCTGCGCCGGCTCGGCTGGACCTGGGGGCAGAACCTCGCCGTCGATCTGCGCTACGGCGACGGCGATGCCGACAAGATGAGCCGGGACGCCCACGAGATCCTCGCCGGCAGACCGGACGTCGTCCTGGCGCAGGGCGTCGTCGGCGCCACCGCGCTTCAGAAGGCGACGACGACCACGCCGGTGGTGTTCATGATGCTTCAGGATCCGGTGGGCGGCGGTTTCGTCAGCAGCCTGTCGCGCCCGGGCGGCAATCTGACGGGCGTCACCAATTTCGACTTCACGCTGATCGGAAAGTGGCTGCAGCTCCTGAAGGAACTCAGCCCCGACGTCAGGCGCGCCCTCGCGCTCGTCAATCCCGATTACCCCGCGCGACTGAAGGGATACGCGACCGAACTCGCCCGGATCGCCCCCGAACTCGGCATAGAGGCCCGGATCGCCGGCGTGCATGATGCCCCCGAGATCGAGCAGGCGATCACCGGTTTCGCCAAGGAGCCCCACGGCGGGCTGATCGTGCTGCCCGACGCGGTGACCGGCGTTTTCAGCCCGCAGATCATCGCGTCGGCGGCGTCCTGCAATCTGCCGGCGGTCTATGCGTATGCGACGCAGGTGAGGCTCGGTGGGCTCGCTGCCTATACGACCAGCGTCGTTCAGGACGTGCAGCGGGCAACCTTCTACATCGACCGGATCCTGCGGGGCGCGTCGGCCAGCGACCTGCCGGTCCAGGCCAGCGACCGCTTTTTCACCGTGATCAACCTGAGGACGGCCGCCGCCCTGAAGCTGACGATCTCCCCCTCCCTGCTGGCGAAGGCCGACGAGCTGGTCGAGTAGGTGCGCCAGCCGCGCGACGTCGTGGCGACGCCGCCGAAGGCGCCGCCCCGACGGTCGACGGGATCGTGGTTCAGCCGAGGGCCGGCAGGCGTCCGTCCGGGGAGTAGCGGTCGATGGCCGACGGCAGATCCCGCGACAGGCGCGCCAGGAGTTCGGTACGGGTCAGGCCCGTGCGCTGCTCCAGCGATGCGAGGGTCTCGGGCCCGATGGCGCGCTCGAGGTCGGCGGCCGGAATATCGCGGTTCGGCCCGTGATTGATCCAGGACTGCGCCGTGTCGGCGTGACCGCCCTTCGTGAAGTGCTCGATCAGTTCACCCAGGCCGCCCGCGATGAGCCCACCGACGCCGGCGCTGCCGGCACCGCCGAGGAGGCGCTCGAGGTTCGCCGGGATCGTTCCGCCGGAGGCCGGCGCGCCGGCCGGGACCTGCGGCACCGGCGCGTGGGCGGTGTCCTTGCCGTGGCCACCAAGCCATTCGGAGATCTTGTCGCGATTCTGGTAGCCGGCCACGGCCAGCAGCCCCAGCAGCGCGGTCATCGACGGATATCCCTTGCTCATCGTGTCGTCCCTTCTCTGTTCGGGCGCGGTGGCCCGGCTGATACGGCGGTCGACCCGCCGCATTGCTTTCACTCCGCCGCAGCGGCGGAGATCTTCGCGGCCACCGCGTCGATGACGGACGGCGCCGTCTCGCCGGCGTAATGGCCAGCCGCGATGGCGCGCTTGACCGTCGAGCGGGCCGCATCGATGGCGATGGACGCGGCCGACATGGTCCTGGCCTCGGTCGGGCGCTCCAGGGCATGCTTGGCGATGTCGCCGGCCAGATCGTCGATTTCCCGCGCGAGGGCGTGCAGTCGGTTCCGATCCTGCGTGCCCTGCGCCTCATGCCGGATCGCGAGCAGCCGATCGGTCGCCTCCTCGACACGCTCGCGGCGCAGGCGGGACAAGCGCTGTGCGACCCACGCGAGGGCCGAACCGATACCGCCGCCCAGGAAGGCGAGCAGGTAGATCCAGGTCTCGTAGCGCTCAATGAAGCTCTGCTGCTCGCGCTCGAAGTAATCGACGGCGCCTGGATGGATCGGCAGCCGGGCACTCGTCGCGCCGACGGTGCTGTCGTAGGCCGGGGCCTGGACATAATCGGCGGACGCAGTGACGTTCGCCATGCCGCTGCGCAGTTCGAACAGGTGCTGGGTCACGTCCGCCGCCACCGACCGGGCGAGATTCGCGCGCGCCATCAGCCGGTAAGATGCACCGACCGTGTGGACATCGGCGGCCGGGATCTTCGGACTGCCGCCGAAGGTCTCGGCCGGCATGGTCACCACTTGGAGCCGTGGCATGCGCGCCACGAAGGCGTCGGCATTCTCCATGTCCACGAACGAGACCTTCCGGCTGCGGCTCGCATCCTGGACGATGCCGATGATGCGCTGTGCGGCTGGCGCGGTCGGGGCGATGACCGAGATCACGGCGTCGACGCGCTTGCGGGCGAAGGCGGCGGCCAGATCGGCCTCCGCCGTTTCCACGAGGGCGACGTGGCGGGGCGGGATCGGGGCCTCGGGATCGGTGGTGATCAGCGTCAGTCCGTAATGCTCGAGCAGGGCTCGGATCAGCGCCTCGTCGGCATCCCGGTGCGCCAGTATCGCCAGGCGCTTCCGGTCGAGATCCGGGAACCGGTCGATCCCCGACGCCTCCGGCGCGGCGATGATCATGGCCTGATCGCGCAGAATCGCGAGGGTGAGCCCGTTATCGGGGAGATCGACGTCGGGCCGCACCACCGCGAGGTCGGCGCGGCCCTCGCGCAGCGCCTCGGCGCTGTCTCGGACATCGTCGAAAGGCAGGATCCGCAGGCGGATCTCCTTGTGCCGCTTGGCCAGAGCATCCGCGTAGGTCTGGATCAGGGCGGGTTCGGTGCCGTCCCGTGGAGCGACCGCGACCGTGAGCACGGTGGCGCGCGAGGCCCAGTAAGCCACGGCGGCCCCCGCACACAGCAGGATGGCAAGCGCCAGGAAGACGAATTCCCGGCGCAGGAACAGACCGGATAGCTGCTTCATCGCGGTGGTCTCCGGCGGGGTTCGCGGAGGTCTGGCTCAGTGCGGCTGCGCGAGCCGGCGCGCGCGACCGCCCAGGGCGACGATCTCCGGCACGATCGACGCCCTCGAGATCTTGCGCAGCATCGAGTCTTCCCCATCTCGGCGGACCCCGCGCGGCCCACCGTCGAACCGGCGCCGTTTGGGGAGAAGGCGGCACCGGTTCGCCCGGTGCCGCCGCCAGGGTCGCGGCGCGGCCGGGGCAGCGCCGGCGCGGCCGGCGCCGTGGGGGCGCGCTCAGCGCCGTCCGGTGACGGTCTCGGCCAGGGACTTGGCGCCGTCCTTGACGTCGCCGACCGTCTTCTGCGCCTCGCCCTTCAGCTCCTGCGCCTGGCC
>NZ_JAKSYP010000044.1:0-654 GCF_022829625.1 Methylobacterium sp. E-046
TAGCCCATCGGAGCGTACCCACCGTAAGGACCACCATACCCATAGCCGTAGCCGCCGTAGGGGTACCCGTAGCCGCCGGCGAGGCCATACCCGACGGCCGCACCCGTGGCCAAACCGAGTCCCAGTCCGAGGCCACCGTAACCGTATCCACGGCCATAGCCGTAGCCGTAGCGGCCATACCCACCACGGCGGCTACGGCTATGGGTATGGTGGTCCTTACGGTGGGTACGCTCCGATGGGCTACTATGGCGGCCCCTACGGCTACTACCGCCGGCCCTACGGCTATGGGTACGGGTCCTGAGATCAGCACACGGGCGCCGTACACGCGCCCGTAACCGCGCCCTGGCACTATGCCTGTGGGCCACGTTGCGTATCGGCCCACCGCTGGTGAGATCGGACGCTCCCCCGCCCCGTGAGCAGATCGGGGCGGAGCCGAGCGGCCGAGGCTCCGCATGGGGTAAAGGGCCATGCCAATCCACTTGGAGAAGAAGCTGTCGGACGCGGAGCTGGACCGGCTCGCGCGTGAGCTGTTTGCCGAGGTGCGGGCCCAGCATTCCGAGAAGCCGCTGAGCAAGCTAGCCCAGGACGCGACCGGCGACGCCGGTGCGGATCTGCTCGACTGGCTGCTAGACGGCGGGGAGGATGCTGGTAATA
>NZ_JAKSYP010000046.1:0-445 GCF_022829625.1 Methylobacterium sp. E-046
CGCTGGTCTCCCGCTCTGACCCACAGCAGCCCAGAGATTCGGGAGGGTATGACCATGTTCGGTGGAACGCGCACGCACGCGGATCAGGCAGCCAAACTCGACGCCCTCGAACGCTCGCAGGCCGTCATCGAGTTCCAGCCCGACGGCACCATCCTCACGGCGAACGTCAACTTCCTGAACGCCATGGGGTACACACTGCCCGAGGTGCAGGGGCAGCATCATGGTATGTTCGTCGAGCCGGCCTACCGTGATAGCGCCGCATACCGCGCGTTCTGGGACGCTCTGCGGCGGGGCACGTTCCAATCCGCCGAGTTCAAGCGCGTCGCCAAGGGCGGGCGGACCGTCTGGATCCAGGCGAGCTACAACCCGGTGCTGGACCGCGCCGGACGGGTCGTGAAGGTCGTCAAGTTCGCCGCCGACATCACCGCGCAGAAGCAGCGCATGC
>NZ_JAKSYP010000053.1:0-22980 GCF_022829625.1 Methylobacterium sp. E-046
AGCGGCGTGCCCAGAACCCGATCCCATCTCGAACTCGGCCGTTAAACACGCCAGCGCCCATGGTACTGTGTCTCAAGACACGGGAGAGTCGGTCGCCGCCAGACCCGCCCATCGCAACCCCTCCCTCCTCACGAACACCGACGCGAACGGGCCGCTCCTCATGGGGCGGCCCGTTCGCGTTTGGCACCCCGCTCGGCCGGGCCTTACCGCGAAGTCATCTTCCCGCGAACCTCCCGTAATCGGGGAAGGGCCACGTTAGCCACGCCGTCGATCTTCAGGATCGCGGACGAAGCGGCGCATCGAACCTCGTGCCCTCCGAGGCTCCAAGACGCGGCTTCGGAACGGGCCGAGGCGTCACCCGATGCCCCGGCCCGTTCAACCCGCGAGAGGGGAGGGGAGTGGCTCGGCCATGGCGACGGAAGCACATTCCCCCGTTCGGCGCAGCGCGCTATGGAGCGGGTCCATGCGGCTGCTCATCATCGAGGACGACCGGGAGGCCGCAGCCTACCTGGTCAAGGCGTTCCGTGAGACCGGACATGTCGCCGACAGCGCGCATGACGGGCTCGACGGCTACGCTTTGGCGCAGGAGGGCGGCTACGAGGTTCTGATCGTCGACCGCATGCTGCCGAAGCTCGACGGCCTGTCGCTGATCCGTTCCCTGCGCGAGCAGAAGGTGGCGACGCCGGTGCTGATCCTGTCGGCGCTGGGGCAGGTCGACGACCGGGTGAAGGGTCTCCGCGCCGGCGGCGACGATTACCTGCCGAAACCCTATGCCTTCTCAGAATTGCTGGCTCGCACCGAGGCCCTGGCCCGACGGCAGGTGGGACAGGGCACCGCCGAGGAGACCCGGTATCGGGTCGGTGATCTCGAACTCGACCGGTTGTCCCATCGTGTGACCCGGGCGGGTCTGGAGATCCCCCTGCAGCCGCGGGAGTTCCGGCTTCTCGAATACCTGATACGGCATGCCGGCCAAGTGGTCACCCGGACCATGCTGCTGGAGCACGTCTGGGATTATCACTTCGACCCGCAGACCAACGTCATCGATGTCCACGTCTCGCGTCTGCGCGGCAAGCTCGACAAGGGCTTCCCGACCGCGATCATCCACACCGTGCGCGGGGCCGGCTACGTGCTGCGCGTCGACGAGGGCGCCGCCGGGTGAGCGCGTCGGCGGCCGACGCCTCGGTACCCGGCGAGACCGGTGCGGCCCGCATCCAGAAGCTGTTCCGCACCACCGCGTTCAAGTTGTCGCTGGCGTACCTGGCGATCTTCGCTCTCTGCGCCTTCCTGGCGCTGGGCTACGTCGCATGGAATGCGCGGGCGGTGCTCGATGACCAGATCGTTTCCACGATCGACGCCGAGATCAACGGCCTGTCCGAGCAGTACAACACCGGCGGCCTGCGCCGCCTGATCACCGTGGTGGAGCGGCGCTCCCGCGAGCCCGGAGCCTCGCTCTACCTCGTGACCACGGCCGGGGGCGACCATGTGGTCGGTAACGTCGGCTACGTCCCCGCCGCCGTGCTGGCGACGCCGGGCCAGAGCGAGACCCGCTACGGCCGAAACGATTCGGATGCCGAGGCGCATCGGGCGATCGTGCGCGTCTTCACCCTGCCGGGCGGGTTCCGGCTCCTCGTCGGCCGCGACACGGAAGAGCGGGACCGACTCCGCGCGGTGATCGGCCGGGCCTTCGTCACCGCGCTGGCCGCGGTGGTGATCCTCGGCGTCATCGGCGGGTGGCTCGCCGCGAGCCGCGTCCTGCGCCGGGTCGATGCCATGACCCAAACGACCCGGGCGATCATGGCGGGCGACCTCGACGGACGGCTCCACGTGGCGGGCAACGGCGACGAGCTGGATCGCCTCGCCTCGAGCCTCAACCTGATGCTGGAGCGCATCGGCGAATTGATGCGCGGCATGCGCGAGGTCTCCGACAACATCGCCCACGATCTGAAGACGCCGCTGACCCGCCTGCGCAACCGTGCCGACGAGGCCCTGCGCCGCGCCAGCTCGCCGGATGAGCTGCGCGCCGCCCTGGAAGCCGTCATCGACGAGGGCGACGGGTTGATCCGGGTGTTCAACGCCCTTCTGATGATCGCCCGGCTGGAGGCGGGCGGTGCCCGGGACATCCTCCTGCCGCTGGACATCGCCCCGACGGTTCGGGGCGTCGGCGACCTGTACGAGGCCGTCGCAGAGGATCGGGGACTCGTCCTCGACGTGCGCGCGGAGGACGGCCTGATCATCGCCGGCAACCGCGAGTTGATCGGGCAGGCCCTGGCCAACCTGATCGACAACGCCCTGAAATATGGGGCCACTTCGCATGCGGGAGGGGCCAGCGTCACCCTCGAGGCATGGCGGATGGGGGATTCGATCCGTCTCGCGGTCTCCGATCACGGGCCCGGCATTCCGGAGGCGGAGCGCGGCCGCGTGCTCGACCGGTTCGTGCGGCTGGAGGATGCCCGCTCGCGTCCGGGCTTCGGGCTGGGCCTCAGCCTCGTCAATGCGGTGGTGCGCCTGCATCAGGGGACGCTGCGCCTCGCCGACAACGCCCCGGGCCTGCGGGTGGAGATCGCCGTCCCGGCACAGGCCGCTCCCGAGACCGGTGACATCCCGGACGCACCGCCATCGGCCGGGCCTGTGCCGGCACCGTCCTGACGCGCTAGTTAGGGCCGCGCACCGTCCCCCGCGGGCGCCGCCCCGATCCGAGGCGCGTCCGTGTCCCAGGAGGCCCCATGACTCTCAAGACCAAAACCGCCCTCGTCACCGGCTCCACCAGCGGTATCGGGCTCGCCATCGCGCGCGCGCTGGCGGCGGAGGGCGCCAACATCGTGCTGAACGGGTTCGGGGACGCGGACGCCATCGAGTCGGCGCGGGTCGGCATCGAGGGCACCTACGGGGTCGAGGCCCGCTACTCGGCGGCCGACATGAGCAAGCCCGAGGCGGTCGCCGCCATGGTGCGCGAGGCGAACGAGGCGTTCGGGTCCGTCGACGTGCTGGTCAACAATGCCGGCATCCAGTTCGTGTCGCCGATCGAGGAGTTCCCGGCGGACAAGTGGGAGCAGATCATCGCCATCAATCTGTCCTCGGCCTTCCACACGATGCACGCCGCGATCCCCGGCATGAAGGCCAAGGGCTGGGGCCGGATCATCAACACGGCCTCGGCCCACTCGCTGGTGGCCTCACCGTTCAAGTCGGCCTACGTGGCCGCCAAGCACGGGATCGCCGGTCTGAGCAAGGCGGCGGCGCTGGAACTCGCCCCGCACAGGATCACGGTGAACTGCATCTCGCCGGGCTACGTCTGGACGCCGCTGGTGGAGGCCCAGATCCCCGACACCATGAAGGCCCGCGGCCTGACCAAGGAGCAGGTGATCGAGGACGTGATGCTCAAGGCGCAGCCGACGAAGGAGTTCGTCACGGTCGATCAGGTCGCCGCGCTCGCGGTGTTCCTGTGCTCCGATGCGGCAAGCCAGATCACCGGGGCCAACATCAGCATGGATGGCGGCTGGACGGCGCAGTAGCGCACGGCGCCACGCGGCCGATGTCCGGGCCAATGTCGGGGCCGGCAGCCCGGATCCTCCCGCGTTCGGACCGGAGCCCGTATCGGGGAAAGGACGCGACGGACCCCAGCGCACGGCTCCCGCGGTCGGAGCCGTGCCTCGATCGCCCGTCTTGGCCGATCCCGACGCGGATGCGATAACGGGTCGGCCTCCCGCAGCCGCCCGCACCATGTCCGCCGCCATACGGTCTACCCGTCAACCGATCTGCTATCGCGCGCGCGGGCCGGCCCGGCCCGGGCGCCCCGTCCCATGAACGCGCACGAGGCCGCCCTGGCGCGGGCCCTGCGCAAGGATCCCCCGCGCTCGGGCCCGCACCGGCTCTGGAAGCGCGTCAGCCGGGCGGTCGGCGACGTGCTTCCCAAGGGCCTGTACGCCCGGTCACTGATCATCATCATCGCGCCGGTAGTGCTGCTCCAATCCGTGATCGCCTACACCTTCATGGAGCGGCACTGGCAGCTCGTGACCAAGCGCCTCTCGGCCGCCGTGACCGCCGACGTCGCCGCGCTGATCGACATCTACGAGAGCTATCCGCAGGACAAGGACGCCGAAATCCTCTCGCGCATCGCCGGCGAGCGCCTCAATCTCGATCTCGACATCCTCAAGGGCGCCAAGCTGCCGGCCCCGGGTCCCCGGCCGTTCTTCTCGATCCTGGACGAGGCCCTCTCGGACGAGATCAAGCGCCAGATCCGCCGCCCGTTCTGGATCGACACGGTCGGTCGCTCGAACCTGATCGAGATCCGCGTGGCGATCCCTGACGGCGTGATGCGGATCACCGCGCGGCGCAGCCAGGCCTACGCGTCGAACTCCCACATCTTCCTCGTCTGGATGATCGGTTCCTCGCTGGTGCTGCTCGGCGTCGCCATCCTGTTCCTGCGCAACCAGATCAAGCCGATCCTCCGGCTCGCCGCCGTGGCGGAGGGGTTCGGCAAGGGCCGCGAGATCGAGTTCCGGCCGCGCGGGGCCCGCGAGGTGCGGCAGGCCGGCCACGCCTTCATCGAGATGAAGCGGCGCATCGAGCGGGCCATGGAGCAGCGCACCACGATGCTCAACGGCGTCAGCCACGACCTCCGCACCATCCTCACCCGCTTCCGCCTGTCGCTCGCCCTGTTCGAGCAGACCAGCGAGATCGAAGATCTCAGCCGCGACGTCGACGAGATGAGCCGGATGCTGGAGGGCTACCTCGCCTTCGCCCGCGGCGACTCCGCCGAGCCGGCGACGCCCACGGACATGCGCGCCCTGCTGGAGGATCTGCGCACCGACGTCGAGCGCCTCGGCGCGCACGTCTCAGCCGTGGACCTCGTCGGGGCGCCGGAGGTCACCGTCCGCCCGGGGGCCTTCCGGCGCTGCCTGTTCAACCTCGCCTCCAACGCGGCGCGCCACGGCGAGACGGTGGCGATCTCCGGCCGGCTCGAGGCCCGCGCCTTCTACGTTTCCATCGACGATGACGGGCCCGGCGTCCCGGCCGAGAGCCGCGAGGAGGTGTTCAAGCCATTCGTGCGCCTCGACGACGCCCGCCAAGATGCCGGTGGGTCCGGCCTGGGATTGGCGATCGCCCGCGATATCGCCCGTGCCCATGGCGGCGACATCGTCCTGCACGACAGTCCGTTGGGCGGCCTGCGGGCGACGGTGCGGGTGCCGGCCTGAGGCGGCCGCCGTTCAGGTGTCGCTCGGCCGGCGCAGGCGCAGGGCCTCGGCCTGGACGTTGCGGATGAGGTGATCGAGGCTCGCCTCGTCGAGGCCGGCCGCCGCGAGGCGCTTGCGCAGGCCGGCCTCGTCGTTCCAGGCGTAGCCCGCATCGTAGGGTAGGTGGCGCCGGAGGAGCGGGCTCACGATGCTCTCGCGCCGATAGGCAGGATGCCGCAGGAGCTTGCCGATATGGACGGCGAGCCTGTCGATGCTGGATGGACCTTTGCTGGAGGCGCCATCTGCGCCGCCCCACGAGACCGTCGATCGGCGCATACTTGCCTGCCCTCCCAGGATGACAATATCGCGCCAAATGATTGCGCATCGGTGAGTGACCCGACGCTCCGGCGAAAAACTGCATCCCCCGGGGTCCCAACCTTCGCGGCAGGATGGTATGGAGGCGCGCTATGAGCCGCGGACGCCCGCGCGCCGGATTTGAGTGCCGATTATGAACCCGCTCGTCCCCCTCCTGATCCTCATCTCCCTGCCGCTCGCCGCCATCGGCCTCGTGCTCTACACCGACACGGGCATCGAGCCGGCGCTGTTCTACGCCTCGGTCAAGACCTTCGTGATCCTCGGCGCGATCGCCGTGGCGATGTCGGTCGGCGCCATGAAGCTCGCCGAGCGCACCAAGCACTGACACAACACCTCCCGGAGGGCGCGATGCTGCACGTGGTCCCGGCCTTCTCCCGCATCGGCGAGGAGAACGCCTTCGCGGTGCTGGCCCGCGCCCAGGCCCTGGCTGCCCAGGGGCGCGACGTGATCAACCTTGGCATCGGCCAACCCGACATGCCGACGCCCGCCCACGTGGTCGAGGCCGGCATCAAGGCGTTGCGTGACGGGCATCATGGCTACACACCGGCGGTGGGCATCCCGCCGCTGCGCGAGGCGGTGGCCCGCGACATCCACCGTCGCCACGGCGTTGAGGTCTCGCCCGATTCCGTGATGATCGTGCCGGGCGGCAAGGTCACCATGTTCATGGCGATCCTGATGTTCGGCGCCCCCGGGACCGAGATCCTGTATCCGGATCCAGGCTTCCCGATCTATCGCTCGATGATCGAGTTCACGGGCGCGACGCCGGTGCCGGTGCCGATCCGCGAGGAGAACGGCTTCGCCTTCTCGGCGGCCGAGACCCTGGCGCTGATCACGCCGAAGACGCGGCTGCTGATCGTCAACTCGCCGGCCAACCCCACCGGCGGCGTCACCCCGAGGGCCGAGATCGACGCCCTGGTGAAGGGCCTCGCCGAACACCCGGACGTCGCGGTGCTGTCGGACGAGATCTACGGCACGATGACGTATGACGGCGAGGCGCATCACTCGCTGCTGAAATACGACGAGATCCGTGACCGGCTGGTCTACCTCGACGGCGCCTCAAAGACCTACGCGATGACCGGCTGGCGGCTCGGCTGGTCGGTCTGGCCGAAGCCGCTCTATGAGGCCGCCCGCAAGCTCGCGGTCAACGCGCATTCCTGCGTCAACGCCTCGACCCAGTGGGCCGGCATCGCGGCTCTCGACGGCCCGCAGGATTGCGTGGCCGAGATGGTCGCCGAGTTCGACCGGCGCCGGGCGATCGTGGTCGACGGCCTGAACGCCCTGCCGGGCGTGTCCTGCATCGCCCCGAAGGGTGCGTTCTACGCGTTCCCGAACATCTCGCGGACCGGCTGGAAGGCCAAAGCCCTGGCGTCAGCCCTGCTGGAGGAGGCGGGGGTCGCGGTGATCGGCGGTCCCGATTTCGGCGTTCACGGCGAGGGCTATATCCGCCTGTCCTACGCCAACTCGGCGGAGAACATCCGCCGCGCGCTGGAGCGGATGGGCACGTTCCTCAGCGAGCGGAAACCCGGCTGAGATTTCCCAACGGGTCTCCTCGTTCCGAACCCCTCAGCCTGAGGCGCGGGAGCGAGCGGCAGCCTCGAAGGAGTTCTCAGGCCGGCTGCGCGCATCCTGGAACTCTCCTGCGAGTCTCGCTGGCGCAGGGACCTCAGGATGAGGGGCTGAGTGGGACCGCCCGGGCCGCGCGCCTCAAGACTTCCCCGGCGCCCGCTTGTCGATCCAGCCGGCCAGCCAGTCCGCGATGTCGAGGCTGTTCTTGTCCTGCATCAGCATGTGCGAATTGCCGTGGATGCCGATCTCCGGCAGCAGGATCAGCTCGGCCTTGCCGCCCGCCGCGTTCGCCGCCGCCACGAAGCTGCGGCACTGCTTCAGCCGCGGAGCCCAGCGGGACGAGGCGTCGACGTAGTCGCCGAACAGCACCAGGATGGGCAGGTCCCGGTAGGGGGCGAGGTCGTCCTTGGCCGGATCCGGGCAGGCGGCCGGCTCGATGGCCACGAGGGCGCGGATGCCCGTGCGATCGAGGGCGGCGGTCTGGAACGGGTAGATCCCTGATTGTGAGTGCGAGACCAGCACCGCGCCCTTGAGGCGCTTGGCGAGGTCCGACAGGGCCGGCACGGTCGGGTTCGGGACCGGCAGGGCGGCCGACCAATCCGGCACCATCTGCTTCCAGAACTCGCCCTGGGCCTCGAGCGGAAACTGCATGCCGGGGAAGACCTTCGGGTATTCCGGCCCGAACCGGAAGATCGCCCAGGCCGGCTCGCGCCCGGCCGAGAAGACCGGCGGCAGGGTGTTGGGCTCGGCGCGCCCGGTCTTCACCGCGTTGATCTGGGACGGGCTCGCCGCCGAACGGCCGCGCCAGGCCTGATCGATCACGTAGGTCGGGAAGCCGCGGCGAACGAAGAACTCGTCCCAGCCCATGCGCCCGTCAGGGGTCGTCTCCCAGGTCTTGCCGGTGAGACAGCAGCCATGGATCAGGACCAGCGGGGGACGGCCCGAACTCACCGGGATCTGGTAGCGGACGTAGATCTGGTCGACGCTGATCGTGCCCGAGGGCGCGTAGGCCGGCAGTGTCGAGAGCGTGTCGGACTGGATGTCGCGGCCGCCGACGAAGAAGCTGCCCTGCTCGGCGATCGTCAGGGGGCCGGGGGCCGGATCGGCCGCGCGGGCGGGTCCGCCCGAGATCAGCATGGCGGCGACCAGAGCGCCGGCCATCCGCCGGGCGCGCACCAGTGCGGGCACTGACAATCCTGGCATGAAATGTCCCGTCTCCCCGCTAACGGCACGCCCGGGCCGTGCCATGATCCGAGTGCCTAGCATGAAGCTCGACCGCGATGGGCGGCAGTCGAGCTTCTCCGCTTGCCGATCAGGCCGCGATGTCGCGCTCGACGCGTTCGGTGGCCCCGGGCGGTAAGTCGAGGGCTTCGGCCAGCATCTTGAGGAACTGCCGCTCCTGCAGCGTGTCGGGATCGATCGCGAGCCGGGCCGCCGCGAAGATCCGCGCCGCCGCATCGGGTCCCGACACACGCTCTGCGATCTCGTCGATATCGGCGGGATTGGCGAGTTCGCGCTCCAGCCAGGACCGACCGTCGGTATCCAGGCCCGCCTCGGCCACGGCCGCGTCGAGGCGTTTGCGCTCCGCGGCGTCGACCATCCCGTCGGCCGTCGTCGCCGCCACCATGACCCGGAGCATCAGCCGGGCCTCGTCCTCGGCGACCCGGGTGAAATCCGGTCCGCCGGTCTCCGGCGGTGCGGTGCCGCGCAGCGCCCGGTAGGCCAGTCCGCCGATCAGCGCCAGCCCACTGAGTGCGGCGCCCGCGGTGAGCCCGCCGCGCCGCGCGCGCACCAGCGCGTCGACGATCCGCCCGCTGTCCGCCATGCCATCCTCCCGGGATCCAATCCAAATCCGATCGGAAACCACCCGGGAGGCGCTCGGGTTCAGCCGCCCTCAGGCGTCGGCTTCATCCTCGTCCTCGTC
Organism: Methylobacterium sp. E-046; assembly: GCF_022829625.1. Lineage (NCBI taxonomy): Bacteria > Pseudomonadati > Pseudomonadota > Alphaproteobacteria > Hyphomicrobiales > Methylobacteriaceae > Methylobacterium > Methylobacterium sp. E-046. Next base: position 9,037 of record NZ_JAKSYP010000053.1, read on the forward strand.
GATATCCACGAGGAACACGATGTCGGCCTCGTCCTCGTCGTCCGAGTCGGCGTCGCCGTGGTGGGCATCGTCCTTGAACTCACCCTCGCCGTCGTCCTCCGCCAGCGCATCCTCGAAGATCTCGACTTCGTCCTCGGTGGCGGCCCGAACCTTGAGCGCCGAGGTGCCGTTCCAGAGCGGCTTGCCGTCGCTCGTCATGGTCCGGATGTCTTCCTTGAAGCCCGCGCAGGTGAAGAGGTCCTTGGCGGACGCCTCGTCGCTGTTGATCACCGCAACGGCGGTGCCGTCGATCTCGAGCGTGAACATGGCCGGCATCCCTCTCGTAACCGTCCTCTGGCGCGCCCGGTCAGCGGGATCGCGCACGGGTGCGACGCGCTGCCCCGGTAAGAAACGCTGGCGTCCCTTCCGGCAGCCATCGGCGCCACGCGCGGATGCTGTAGGGGTGAACCGGACGCCCGCCAAGCCCATCCCGACGCAGCCGCCCCGAAAGCCGTGGCGCGGATCCTGCCGGGTGGAGGGCGCGATGAAACCAGACGCGAAGAAGGATCGCCGCGCATGCGGATCAGGCTCGGCTGCGAGATGCGCTACGCCTTTCCCTATCCCGTACCGATGGTGGTCATGCTGAACGTGCATTCCACCCGGGCCGGCGCCCTGGAGGCGCCCGACACGCTCCGCACCGAGCCCCCGGTGCCGGTGGATCTCTATCACGACGGTTTCGGCAACCTGTGCGGTCGTCTGACCGCGCCGGCCGGGAGCTTCACCATCGGGACCGACGCGGTGATCGGCGACGACGGATGCCCGGATCCGGTCGTGCCGGAGGCCGGGCAGCACGCGATCGAGTCACTGCCGGCCGAGACGCTCGTGTTCCTGCTGCCCAGCCGCTACTGCGAATCGGATCTGTTGGCGGACGAGGCGTGGCGGCTGTTCGGCCATACCGAGCCGGGCTGGGCGCGGGTGCAGGCCGTCTGCGACTTCGTGCACGGCCACATCGCCTTCGGCTATGAATTCGCCCACGGCGATCGCACGGCGCAGGATGCCTATGCCGGCCGTCGCGGGGTCTGCCGCGATTTCACCCACCTCGCCGTGGCCTTCTGTCGCGCGCTCAACATCCCGACTCGCTACTGCACGGGCTATGTCAGCTTCATCGGCGAACTCGAGCCCCATCCGGCCGGCGACTTCGCGGCCTGGATGGAGGTCTACCTCGGGGGACGGTGGCACGTGTTCGATCCGCGCAACAACGCCCCGCGGATCGGCCGGGTGATGGTCGCCTACGGCCGCGACGCCGCGGACGTTCCGCTGACCCACACGTTCGGTCCGAATCCCCTGGTGGGCTTCCGAGTCTGGGCCGACCGGATCGACCATCTGGACGTCTCCGGGGACGCCTCCGTCCTGCCGGAGGAGCCCCTGCCGCCGCAGAGCATGGCGACCCGGACCGGGTGACCGCCGGGCCGCGGTCCTAGACCCCCGCGCCGCGGGCGATGGCGCGCTTGACCACCCCCTGCACCTCGGGGTTCGAGAGGAATAGGTCGTGGTTGATCAGGCCGCCGCCGTAATCGGAGGCGTCGGCGACGCGCACCCCCAGCGCCTCCAGCTTGGCCCGGTCGACCGCGCCGGCCCGGACGCCGCCCGCCAGCGCCGCCGAGAGCTCCAGGGCGCGATCGTTGGTGGCGGAGATCACGGTGATCTTCGCGACGTCGGGTCCCAGTCGGGCGACGCCGTTGGAGAACAGGTCGAAGTCGATGTCGGGCGCGGCCAGCACCACCGCGCCGATGCGCGCCATGGCCGCCTCGCCGGCCTCGGCGCGGAGCATGCGCAGGGTCTCGAGGGTCAGGAGCGTGCCCATCGAATGCGCGACGATGTTGATCCGGCCGCCGCTCGGCGACGCGGCCAGGGCCTTGAGCAGGTCCTCGAAGGCGTCGCGCGACCAGAGGGCGCTCTCACGATCGTAGTTGTAGTCGAAGGTCGCGGCGGCGGAGGGCCACGTGAACAGGCCCGAGACGCCGCGGAAGCGGATCCCGTCCGACAGACGCGCGGCGCTGACGGCAGCCGATTCGAACGATTCCCGGTAGCCGTGAACGTAGATCAGCACGTCGCGTCCCAGGGCCGCCTGGGCGAAGGCCTCGGCGGCGCCCGGTCCGGTCTCGGCCTTCGGCACGGCCCCGATGGTCCAATCGCCCGTGATGACGGACGAGACCTTGCCGAGCAGCGACCGGTCGGGGGGCGACAGGCGCACCTCCGCGAAGCTCAGGCCGCGGCCGCGATCGCTGCTGAAATACGGGGGCCTGGGCGGGCTGCCGACGGGCTTGCGCGTCGTGGCGACCAGAAGGACCGGCATGACGTCGAGCGCCGACTGCTTCTCGGGCAGGGACGGTCCGGTGCCGAGGTTGTCGGTGACGCAGGCGCCGAGGGACGGCGCGAGGCCTGCGGCACCCGCGAGGGCACCGATCTGGAGGAGGGCGCGGCGTGAGACGGGATGTTCCGGCATGATCCAGGGGCGCTCGGGCGGGGCCTCCCTCGTGGCGCAGGATCATGACCTTGGCGGGGCGCGCCGCCGGCCGATCCCTGTGGAGAACCGACAAGGTTTCCCTTGTGGTCGTCCGGACACAGGCCTGCGCCGTCGCCTCGGACCGGTAGCCCCCTCGACGGAAGCCTTCGTCACCGCCATGAAGGATGCATGACGCCGACCATCGACATCGAGAGCCTGCGCCGGCGCCTGCTGGGCGGCGACCGCGCCGCCCTGGCCCGGGCCATCACCCTCGCCGAGTCGAAGCGCGCCGATCATCGGGCCCTCGCGTCGGACCTCATCGACGCCGTGCTGCCGCAAACCGGCAAGGCGATCCGGGTCGGGATCACCGGCGTCCCGGGCGTCGGCAAGTCGACCACCATCGACGCTCTGGGCTCGAACCTGACGGAGGCCGGCCACAAGGTGGCGGTGCTGGCAGTCGACCCGTCCTCCTCGCGCACGGGCGGTTCGATCCTCGGCGACAAGACCCGGATGGCCCGGCTCGCCCACGACCCGGGCGCCTTCATCCGCCCGTCTCCGTCCTCGGGCACGCTCGGCGGCGTGGCGGCCAAGACCCGCGAGACCATGCTGCTCTGCGAGGCGGCGGGCTTCGACGTGATCCTGGTGGAGACCGTGGGGGTCGGCCAATCCGAGACCGCGGTGGCCGACCTGACCGATTTCTTCCTCGTGCTGATGCTGCCCGGCGCCGGCGACGAACTCCAGGGTATCAAGAAGGGCATCCTCGAACTCGCCGACATGATCGCGGTCAACAAGGCGGATGCGGGCGAGGCCGAGCAGCGGGCCAACGCGGCGGCCTCGGAATACCGGGCGGCGCTGCACATCCTCACCCCGGCCTCGGCGACGTGGACACCGCCCGTGGTGACGATCTCGGGCTTCCACAACCTGCGGCTGGACGCGCTCTGGGCGAAGATCGTCGACCATCGGGGCAAGCTCACCGCCACCGGCGAGATCCAGGCGAAGCGCCGGACGCAGGACGTGAAGTGGATGTGGGCGCTGGTGGATGAGCGCCTGCACCAACGCCTCGTCGGCTCCCCGGAGGTTCGGCGCCGCACGGCCGAGGCGGAGGCGGGCGTGGCCCGGGGCGAGACCTCTCCGGCCGCGGGTGCGGCCGCCATCGCCGAACTGATCGGCCTCTGACGGGGCCGGCCCGGCCGCGCCCGGCGCACACAAATTCCGCGGCGGTGCGGGGCACAAACGCGATCTCGCGCGTTCGAGTGGACGACGGCGTATCGAGCGGCGCCCCGTCGCGGCGCCGTGCTCACGTCCAGGAGAGTGCCATGGTTGATACGGATCGGATCGTCGGCGGCGCCAAGGAAGCCGCGGGCAAGGTTCAGAGTGCGGCCGGCGATTTCGTCGGCTCGAATCGCGACTCTGTGGAAGGCCGCTTCCGCGACGCCCAGGGTCAGGCGCAGAACGTCTACGGACAGGCCAAGGACAAGGCGCGGGATATCGCCGATCAGGCGAGCGACTACGCGAGCGACGCGTCCGCGCGGGCCCGGGACGTCGCGGGCGACGTCTACGAGCGGGGCGGCTCCTACCTGCGCGACGGCCGCGAAGCCGTCGGTGCCCGGGTGGAGGAGAATCCCCTCGTCGCGCTGCTGATCGCGGGCGCGGTGGGCTACGGTCTCGCCCTCCTGATCCACAGCCGCCGCTGACCGGACGCGGCCTCGCCCGAATACGGGCGGGGCCGCGCCAGGACGGTACCGGGGGTGCCTTATCGCGATGTGCCTCATTGCGATGTGCCTTGCATCGCGCCGCCCGGGCCATACCTGATGGATGCGGGGGGCGCCCGCCCGCCCAAGGCTTCTCTGGCCATGCTCAGCACCGATACCGACATCCTCGCCGCCGCCGAAACCTGGCGACGCGACGGCCACGCCGTGGCGCTGGCCACCGTGATCGAGACTTGGGGATCGGCGCCGCGGCCCGTGGGCAGCCACCTCGTCGTCGACGAGGCAGGCAATTTCCTGGGGTCCGTCTCGGGGGGCTGCGTCGAGGGGGCCGTGATCACCGAGGCGATCGAAGTGATCGAAGCCGGTGCACCGCGCGTCCTCGAGTTCGGCGTCGCCGACGAGACCGCGTGGCGGGCTGGCCTGTCCTGCGGCGGCCGGATCCGTGTCTTCGTCGAGCGGCTCGACTGATGCGCGCCGACATCCTGGCAAGCCTCAATGCCGAGCGCGCCGCGCGCCGGGCCGCGATCCTCGTCACCGACATCGCCGACGGCAGCCAGCGCCTCGTGCGCGAGGCGGAGATCGCAGGCGATCCCCTTGGCCCGGTGCTCGGCAAGCACCTCGCGTCGGCCAAGAGCGGCCTCGTGGAGGCTGACGGGCGGACACTGTTCCTCACCGTGCAGGTGCCGCCCGTGCGGCTCGTGGTGATCGGGGCGGTCCACATCTCGCAGGCGATGGCGCCGATGGCGGCGGCGCTCGATCTTGCGCTCACGGTGATCGACCCGCGCACCGCCTTCGCGACGCCGGAGCGCTTCCCCGGCGTCGAACTCGTGGCCGAGTGGCCGGAGGCCGTGCTCGGGAGCCGCGTGCCGCCGCTGGACCGCTATTGCGCACTCGCGGCCCTGACCCACGATCCCAAGATCGACGATCCCGCACTGAAGGCGGCGCTGACGGCCGAGTGCTTCTATGTCGGCGCCCTCGGATCGCGGAAGACCCACGCGGCGCGGGTGGCCCGGCTCGGCGCGGCCGGCTTCAGCCCGGAGCAGATCGGCCGGATCCGAGCGCCGATCGGGCTCGCGATCGGGGCGGTGAGCCCCGCCGAGATCGCGCTCGCCGTCCTGGCGGAGGTCGTGGCCGCCCTGCGCCGCGCACCCCGCCCGGAGGCCGCGTGAGGTTCGGTCCCGTGCCGGTCGCCGAGGCCGCCGGGATGATCAGCGCCCACGCCGTCCGGGGTGCGGACGTCACCCTGCGCAAGGGGTCGGTGATCGACCCCGATGCCGCCGCCGCCCTGGCGCGGGCCGGCCTGTCGGAGATCGTCGCGGCGGCCCTGGAGCCCGGCGACGTCGGCGAGGACGCCGCCGCCGCGCAGCTCGCCGGTCACCTGGCCGGGGCGAACCTGCGCGTCGAGGCGCCCTTCACCGGCCGCTGCAACCTGTTCGCCGAAACGGCGGGGGTGCTCGTCCTGGATCCCGCCCGCATCGACGCGGTCAACGCCGTCGACGAGGCCGTGACGGTGGCGACGCTGCCGCGCTTCAAGCCGGTGGTGGCCGGCGAGATGGTCGCCACCGTGAAGATCATCCCCTACGCGGTGCCGGGGGGCGTGCTGGCCCGCGCCTGCGCGTCGACCGCGGGCGGGGCCCTCGCGGTCGCCCCATACCGCCGCCGCCGGGTGGGCGTGATCTCGACCCGCCTGCCGAGCCTCAAGGAGGCGACCATCGACAAGACCCTCCGGGTGCTCGCCGAGCGCCTCGCCCCCACGGGGTCCGCGATCGTCCGCGAGATCCGGGTGCCGCACGCGGACGAGGCCGTGGCCACGGCTCTCGCCCACGCGATCGACGGCGACGGGGCGGATCTCGTGGTGGTGTTCGGCGCTTCGGCCATCGCCGACCGGCGCGACGTCATTCCGGCTGGCATCGAGGCCGCGGGGGGCAGCGTCGCGCATCTCGGGATGCCGGTCGATCCCGGAAACCTGCTTCTCGTCGGGAGCCGCGGCGGAGTGCCGGTGATCGGCGCGCCGGGCTGCGCGCGCTCACCGAAGGAGAACGGCTTCGACTGGATCCTGCACCGCCTCCTGGCGGATCTGGCGGTGACCCGGGCCGACATCGTCGCGCTGGGCGTCGGCGGGCTCCTGATGGAGATCGTCTCGCGCCCGCAGCCCCGGGCCGGTGGTGCGGCGACGGCGGCCGACGCGGACCCGTCGCCGGATGCCTGACGTCGGCACGATTCTTCTCGCCGCGGGACTCGGCAGCCGGTTCGGCCCTGAGCCGAAGCTGCTCGCGCTCCTCGACGGAGTGCCGCTGGTGCGTCACGCGGCCGGAGCCGCCCTCGGCGCCCGGCCGCGTCCGGTAATCGCCGTGCTCGGGGCGCATGCCGACCGGGTCCGGGCCGCGCTGGCCGGGCTCGACCTGATCCACGCCGTCAATCCCGATTACCGTCTCGGCCTCGCAACCTCGCTGCGTGCCGGTCTCGCGGCACTTCCTCCCAGCTGCAGCGCCGCCGTGGTGGTGCTCGGCGACATGCCGTGCATGACCGCCGCCCATATCGACCGCTTAGTGGAGGCATTCGCGGGCGCCGCCCCGCTGCCGGTCGCCGTGGTCCCGGTGCAGGACGGACGGCGCGGGAACCCGGTGCTGCTGAACCTGCGCCGTCTGGCTCCGGATATCGCCCGGCTGCAGGGCGACCATGGGGCGGGACCGCTCCTCAGGGGACGGACCGACGTGCTGGAGATCCCGGGCGATCCCTCGACGGCCCTCGACATCGACACGCCGTCCAGCCTCGCCGCCCTCGGCGGTCACGCCGTCTGACGGGGCACCGCCGCGTGCGCAACCGTCCCATCCGGCCCGGTATCACGTCTCCTCTGTCGCGCTGTTCTCAGCCGTGTCGCCCCTGCGCGTGGTTCGGGCCTCGGCCCGGCACCGGTCCGAGCAGTAGCGCACCTCGTCCCAGACGCGCTCCCATTTCTTGCGCCACGCGAACGGACGGCCGCACTGAACGCAGACCTTCTGCGGCAGATCGGCCTTGCGGCGCATCGGCGGCATCATCCCTCTCCCGCGTCGTACGGCCCGCTCAGCCTGCCGGCTTCGGTGCCGTTCGGCGAAGCCGGGCGTCCAGAAGGTTTGCCAAGCCGAGCATGACCGCGATCCCACCGAGATTGACGGCGATCTGCAGGGCCCATGTGGCGTCGAAGGTGCGGTAGAGGATGCGGCCGATGAGCGCCGCCAGGCAGCCGGCCGCGAAGATCTCCAGCGAGTGTCGGCCGCAGGCATCGATCAGGCGGAGCGAGGGGTGCCGGCAGAAGCGCCCCACCGCGGGCGCGCTGAACAGCAGGTAGGTCAGGGCGAGGATGTCCAGCAGGCGCAAGGGGCCGACGTGGCTCTTGTCCGGAACGTCGATCGCCAGCGGCCTGAGGTTCGGAAGGCTCCACTCGGCCCAGGATCCGCCCTGGAACAGGGCGAAGGCTAGGTAGACCCCGGCGGTCGCCACGGCCCAGCCCCGCCGCGGCAGGAGGCCGCCGCCCGAGCGGATCGCCAGCGCCAGGGCCGCGCCGATCACGAACAGGAACTGCCACGCGAACGGGTTGAAGTACCACCCGTCATCCACCGCCGCGGCGTTCGGCAGGTTCAACTGATGATCGAGGTTGGCGGCGAGCCACAGGGTCCCCGACAGGGCGAGCACGCCCCAGACGCCGCGCCGCAGCCCGAAATAGATGAGCGGGAACAGGGCGAGCAGCAGGATGTAGAGGGGCAGGATGTCGAGGTAGTTGGGCAGCGCGTTCAGGGCGAGGCCGCGCAGGAGGCCAGGCAGCAGCCCCATCTGGATCAGCGGCGCGACGCCGAAGCGCGGCGTCAGGCCGGTGAGATCCATCCAGATCCGCACGATGATCAGCGTGGCGAGCAGAAGGCCCGCCTGGAACAGGTAGATGCGCAGGCAGCGCCTGCCGATCCGGCCGAGCGTCCTGCGGATCCCGGCCCGCTGGAACAGGCCTCCGTAGGCCATCATCGAGGAGTACCCGGCGAGCAGGACGAAGATCTCGGCCGCGTCGGAGAACCCGAAATTGTGCAGCGTGAACAAGGCCGGCGCGTTGCGGGGGATGTGATCGACGAAGATCGTCAGCAGCGCGAAGCCGCGCAGCACGTCGACCCGCGCGTCGCGGACCGGCTTGGCGGGCTTGTCCTGAGGGGGCGACTGCGGGGCCGGCCGCAGCCGACCGGGATCCGAAGGCCGCTCGAGCGCGTCGATGTTCGTCACACGGACCGTCACCGGCAGGGTGGCAGGGCGAAGACGGCGCGGACCGCCGCGGTCGGATGATACCGCACTGCAGCGCGGACGCTGCCGGAGAGTGCGCCGATCACGCGCCTTTGTTCAGATGTGGACACCGGCACCGCCGCGCCGGATCCCGGCGAGCACCCGGGATCCGCCGGGTCTGTGCTGCCGGTCGACGCTGATGGTGTCACACGGTCGTCCTCTGTCGACGCGATCCGAGGTTCCGACGACAGGACGTTCCGCGAAGCCTCACCGTTCCAGGACCCGACGTCGCGCCCGGCGCCGGAGCGAGGCGAGCGCCGACGCCAAGTCCCCACCACGGACGGTGGTTTCGGATCGTGCCGCACGACCCCCGCGTATCCCGGCATCCTCGGCGCCTCGGCGCGCCGCGACGCCCCTCGCGTCGCGACCGCGGCCGGTATAGACGCGGCGGATCGAACCCGGCTTTCCGCCGCCGACCATGCCGGGGAGGGGCTGGGTTCATGCGCGTCCTCGTCACCGGAGCCGGAGACTATCTCGGCCGCCGCCTGCTCGAGGCGCTGCGGCGGGGGCTCCCGGCCGGCAGCCGAATCCTCGGCATCGACCGGAGCGCGCAGCCGCCCCTCGACGGCGTGACCTTCCTCGCCGTCGATCCGTTCGATGCCGGCCGGCTCGCCGAGGCGGTCGCCGCCTTCGAGCCGACCCTCGTCTTCCATCTCGCCGCCCTGGCCTCCGTGGCGCGGTCGAGCGAGACGCCGGCCTATGCCTGGCGGGCAGACCTGCTCGGAACCTTGAACCTCGCCGAGGCGGTGGCCAGGACCCGCGCGGCCCTGGTCTTCCTGAGTTCGACCGTCGTCTACGGCGAGGCGTTCCGCGACCGCGCGCGTCCCGACGAGAGCGTGACGCCGCGACCCGACACCATCTCGGGGCGAACCAAGAACGCCTGCGAGTACATCCTGCGCGATGTGCTAGCCAACGCCCGCGTGAAGCACCTCGTGCTGCGGCCGTCGAACTACATCGGGCCCGGGCAGAGCGAGACCTTCGTGGTCGCTTCCTTCGCCGGGCAGATCGCCCGCATCGAGCGCGGAGAGGCTCCGCCGGTCGTGGAGGTGGGCGATCTCTCGGCGGGGCGCGACTTCTTCGATGTGGCCGACTTCACCGCGGCATGCCTGCAAGTGATCGCGCGGATCGACGAGCTGCCCGATGGCGGCATCTTCAACGTCGGATCGGGCACCGTGACGCCGGTCTCGGACATCCTCGACGCCCTTCGTGCCCTGACGGATGCGGATTTCACGATCCGGGTGAGGGACGAACGGGTCCGGCCGGCGGGCGTGCGCAGCGAGGGCTGCGACCCGGCCGCCTTCGCGGCGGCCACCGGCTGGAAGCCGATGATCCCGCTCACGCGCAGCCTGTCGGCGATCCTCGCGGAGGCGCGGTCACGGAACGGCTGACCCGGGGATGGCGGGCATCCCCGGGTGGGCGCGCCGCGATCAGCGCGAGAACCGCTTGTACTTGATCTTCTTCGGCATGATCGAATCCGCTCCGAGACGGCGGACCTTGTCGGCCTCGTAGTCGGAGAAGTTGCCTTCGAACCATTCCACGTGGCTGTCGCCCTCGAAGGCCAGGATGTGGGTGGCGATACGGTTCAAGAACCAGCGATCGTGGCTGATGATGACCGCGCAGCCGGCATAATCCTCTAGCGCGTCCTCCAGGGCACGCAGGGTCTCCATGTCGAGGTCGTTGGTCGGCTCGTCGAGGAGCAGCACGTTGGCGCCGCCCTTCAGGGTGCGGGCCAAGTGGACGCGGTTGCGCTCGCCGCCCGAGAGGGTTCCGACCTTCTTCTGCTGGTCGGGGCCCTTGAACGCGAACGCCGCGCAATAGGCGCGCGAATTGATCTCGCGCTTGTTGAAATAGATGATGTCGTTGCCGCCCGAGACCTCCTGCCAGACCGTCGCGTTCGGGTCGAGGGCGTCGCGCGACTGGTCGACGTAGCCGAGCTTGACCGTCTCGCCGACGTCGATCTTGCCGCTGTCGGGCTTCTCCTGGCCGGTGATCATCTTGAACAGGGTCGTCTTGCCGGCGCCGTTCGGGCCGATCACCCCGACGATGCCGCCCGGCGGCAGCTTGAACGAGAGATCCTCGATCAGCAGCCGGTCGCCGAACGCCTTGCTGAGATTCTCGAACTCGATGACGTTGTTGCCGAGCCGCTCGTCGATCGGGATGACGATCTGCGCGGAGGCGTCCACCTTGTTGTTCTGCTTGGCGACCAGCTCCTCGTAGCGGGTGATGCGCGCCTTCGACTTCGACTGGCGCGCCTTCGGGGAGGCGGCGATCCACTCCTGCTCGCGGGCGATGGAGCGCTGCCGGACCATGTCCTCGCGGCCCTCCTGCTCCAGGCGCTTCTGCTTCTGCACCAGCCACGCCGAGTAGTTGCCCTCGTACGGGATGCCCTTGCCCCGATCGAGTTCCAGGATCCAGCTGGTGACGTTGTCGAGGAAGTAGCGGTCGTGGGTCACGATCAGGATCGCGCCCGGGTACTGGCGCAGGTGACCTTCCAGCCAGTTCACCGTCTCGGCGTCGAGGTGGTTGGTCGGCTCGTCGAGGAGCAGCAGCTCCGGCTCCCACAGGAGCAGGCGGCACAGGGCGATGCGGCGGCGCTCGCCGCCCGAGAGGGTGGCGACCGGCTGCTCATCGCTCGGGCAGCCCAGGGCCTCCATGGCCTGATCGACCTTCGAGTCGAGCTCCCAGAGACCGAGCGATTCGATTCGGTCCTGGAGCTCGGTCATCTCGTCGGCGGTTTCCTCCGAGTAGTTCATGGCGAGCTCGTTGTAGCGGTCGAGCATGGCCTGCTTCTCGGCCACGCCCTCCATCACGTTCTCGCGGACGCTCTTGTTCGGATCGAGCTGGGGCTCCTGCGGCAGGTAGCCGACGCGCGCGCCCTGGGCCACCCAGCCGTCGCCGGTGAAGTCCTTGTCGAGGCCGGCCATGATCTTGAGCAGCGTCGACTTGCCGGAGCCGTTGATGCCGAGGACACCGATCTTGGCATCGGGGTAGAAGGACAGGTTGACGCTATCCAGGACCTTCTTGCCGCCGGTGTAGGCCTTGGTCAGGCCCCGCATGTGGTAGATGAATTCGCGAGCCATCGCGGATCGTCCTCGGCGTGATGTGCGGGAATGCGCGGTGCGTGCCAGCGGCACGGGTCAGGTGCGGGGCCATGGCACCCGTCCTGTACGCACGTCCCTCAAGATTTAGAATGACGCTGATCGAGTATCAGGCCCGCCGGGCAGCGGCAAGGTTGCCGGCCTCGGCACGCCGGGCAATCGCGTCCGACAATCCCGTTCTTCGCCCGAGCTTCGGCGCTGCCTTCACCCGCCGGCCCCGACTCCGTCAGCCCGCGGCCGGGCCCGCCGGCGGCGCCCCGGAACACGGCCCGCCCCCGTTGCCGGGCCGCAGGCTGATCGGGCGACCCCAGCCATCCCGCGGCGCGCTCCGGCCCCGGGATCACGGCGGAGCCGCAGATCGTCGGTCCGAGAGCCTACCCGGGCCGCTCGCCCGGATCGCGTGCCGATCCCGTCGCGTCGCAGACCCGGGCTTCGGAACGCCGGAGGGGCCGCTGAGCCGGACCGGTCCGCGACCGCGAAGGCTCCGCCCCGGAGCGGGGCGCGCGTCCGGTTCAGGCGAAGGGGTTCCGGACCGTTTTCGGCTTGGGCTCCGGCGCCTCCGCGACCGCCTCCGGAAGGTCCCCCGCCTCCAGGGCCCGCACGATCGCCTCCAGGGTTTCCCGGAGCCGTCGGGCCTGCGCGAGGCCCGCCTCGTCCCGCGTGAGGTCGAGGGACCCGTGCAGGACGATTCGATCGGTGCCGTTCTCGAAGGACAGGGCGCCGATGCTGCGCACCGAGGCGTCGTCGGCGAAGGGTTCGAACCGGTCCTGACCGGCACCCGAAGGCCGGGTCCGGCCGTCCCGCTTGTCTTGAGCCATGGGTCCCTCTCAGAAGATCGCACGCAGAACGTCGCGGACGAGCTTGCGCAGGACGCGGCTGCCCTCCCGCTGGAGCCAGTCCTGCCACGTCTCCTCGCGTCGCGGCCGGTGCGCGCCCGAGTGCGCGGAGTCGTCCGGATCGGGCAGGGTCAGCGCGGCAGTGCGGGCCGCGGCCGGAAGGCCGGGGAAGACGTCGATGCCGGAGGCCCGGGTGAGGTCGTCGATCGGGACCGTCCGCCAATCCCTGGACCCGTCGTTCGGCGCGAGATAGGCGCCGGCCTGGCCGGTCTCCGGATCGTAGAGCGCCTTGAACAACTGCGTCGGGACCAGGACGCCGCCCTTGATCTGCTGCACTGCGTCTCCCGCGAAGATTGCGCCGGTGACCACGAAGACCGAACCCCGCCGCGTCGCGAGCCGCCGCACGCCCTCCTCGATATCGGCCCACAGGCCGCGGTTCAGCACCCGATTCTGGGGCACGACGTTGGCGAAGGTGAAGGACTCCGCCTGGGCGCTCACCGTCGGCATGTCACCGGCCGGCGCGAGGTGTCCCCGATCGAAGCCGCTGCGGACGTAATCCTCCAGAGACGCGCGCGCGTCCGGCGGCAGCCGGCTCTCCTCGTGGAAGGAATCGTCCCGCGCCACCGCCCGGGCCTCGGCGACGCTCCCGCGGGTGAGGTGCTCGGCGGCGTAGAGCGGCGTGCGCGTCACCCCCGAATGCAGCACCGCGAAGGCTTCGAAGCATAGCGGCACCGTGCGTACGGCCAGCTTCGGGTTGGTGAGCACCGGGACCCGCCCGTCCGCGAATAGGCCGGGGCAGGCATCGTCGGCCGAGGCGGGCGCCCCACCGATGGACGCCAGGACCAGGCCCGCGGCGATCAGACCCCGGGGCCGCTTCACCAGCATGCGCGCACCCGCCGCGGGCCCTCGGGCGTCGGTCGGGTCCGCCATGCGCACGGGCGGCTGAGGGTGCCGCCGAACGGCCGCGCATCGCGGTCGGGCCCTCCCGGCGAGACCCGATTCGGGCAATCGCCCAGGAAGTTGCAGAGGAAGTCGAGATTGCCGTCCGGCGGCCGCGGCTCCGCATAAGCTTGGCCGCCTGCGGTAATCGCGAACGTGAGCAGGATTGTGCACAGACGAGCCGGGCTCAAAGGCGGACCTCTTGTGGCGCTGAGGGCACGTGATTGAAAAAAACGCGGGCCCGACATTGATCGCGCCGCCGATCGTCCGTAACTGGCACTATCATGACAGCGGCGGACGGGCGTGTTCTAGCATGAACGCGTGTCCCTGGGTGCTGGCGTCGCGGAGGCCCAGGGCTCGCGGCGGGGCCGTCGCTACACTCGAACGAGCGGATGCGACCATTGGCGATATCACCTGAGCAATCGGCGTTGCTGGACCGTGTCCCGAATCCTGCGGCGTTGCGCGGTCTTCCGGAGTCGGAGCTTCCGGCCGTTGCGGAGGCGGTTCGGGCCGAGATGATCGACGCGGTGTCGATCACGGGCGGCCATCTCGGCTCGGGGCTGGGGGTGGTCGAG
>NZ_JAKSYP010000068.1:0-34817 GCF_022829625.1 Methylobacterium sp. E-046
TGTCGTAGTCGTACAGCTTACCGAGATCGACACCCTCTTCCCCGAGGTCGGTGGTGTAGGTGTTGAAGTTCTCGGACTTGAGCATCAGCTCGATGCTCTGCGCGACCGTAGCGTCATCTTCGACCAGCAGAACGCGCATGATACCACCTCTGTTTGAGATGCCTCATATTTCGTAAATGATACTAAATCGTTAATGCGCGTTCTGGAGATTTAATTTCCGGTGATGCCTCTATGGCTAATCGATGGTCTCGTGGGCTATCGAATGATAATTAGTGCGCTATGGCAAGTAATTGCACCTGATCCGCCATGATCTTCGCGCCCCGCGACCGGTACCCCCGCTGCTGGCGCTCGCGGTTGATCAGCCACACGATGGCCTTGCCTGCCTCCCGGTCCCTGGCAGCCGAGGAAGCCCGCAGGGCCGCGGCGGTCGCCTCGCGGTCGCTGCTCGGGCCGGCCGCGATCCTGTCCGAGACGTCCGCGAGCAGATGACCGTTCTCCTTCGGCTGGGCCGCGAGGGCGTCGGCCTTGTGGGGCGCCTCCAGCTTGGCGGTCCGCGCCTCGATCAGCTTCAAGCTCGGGACCAAGCCTCCCCAGCCATGAAGCCCCCGCGGACCAGTCGGGCGCGGACCCAGGCATCCCGCCCGGGGGCGGTCGGCTTGCCAGCCTCGGCCTGCCGCAGGACCGTGATCAGGCCATCCGGTCCGTCGCCCGCCAGCCCCCTCTCGACCGCCCGGCGCGACTGGGGGCGTCCGCCTCGCCTTCAAAGATAACCTCCAGGGCCCCGCAGGGCGATTGCGCGAGCCGCGGGGGCGACCGGCGGGATCACCGGAACGGCCGCGCTCGATCTGCGTGTCCTCTCGCGGACTCGATCGGCGTCCAGCCACGCCAGCCTGCAAACAGCAGTCAAAGATCCGGCCAGATACATAGCGCTGGCTAAGATATTTCATGATCGGGCTGGATGACCGCGCCGGCGTCTCGCGCGAAAAGGGTGCGGATACCGGCCGGGCCGGCCCGGGTTGATCTCCGACACGGAGAGAGTCTGATGCCCCACACGCCCAAGGCCGCGAACACGCAGGATCTCGCCGACACGGAGTACGACGGCGAGCGCTGGGCTCGGGTCGGAGCGGAACGGCAGTCCGTTTCTTCGGCCAGCCCTACAGCCCCTTCGGATCCGACTGATGGCCCGGAAGTTGGCTTGACGCGGACCGGCACCGATGAGGGCGCCGTCGTGAAGCGGGAGACCGATGTCTGAAGGCGACGGATCAGCCGCCGCTAGGAGGCGCACCGGTCGCGCCCCACAAACCACCGCTGACAACGGCCCATGGGAGGAACACCTCGTGAAATACCTATTCGCCAGCACGCTGATCTCGGCGAGCCTGTTCGTCTTCCCGAGCATGCCGGCCGTGGCTCAGAGCATCGACATCGGGCCGGGTGGCGTCAGGGTTGATCCGCGATCGTCACGGGAGCGGGATCGTGACGAGATCCGCAGGGACGAGCGTCGTGAGGAGTTCCGCGACGAGCGGCGCGGTTCGATCCGCCGCGAAGAGCGCCTCCGTCGCGATGGCGATGACGATGACGACGACTGATCCGCTTCGAGGGCGGGGCCTCGGCTGACCGGCCAACTGGGTGCGGGTCCCGCCGTTCTTGCGTGTTCGGCCGACGTGCAGCGTGAACGATCCCGTCCGGCCGGCTGGATGAACGAGCGGACCGAACGTCGTTCAGCGCACGGGGCGCATTCTCCCTCATCCGGTCCGGCAAGCCCGGTCCGACGGATCAAGAGGTTCGGTTATGGTGCGCACCACGATGCTCGGAATGGCTGCGGTGATCGCGGCAGGGTTCATCACCGCCACAGCAGCGAACGCGACGCCCTTCGGGTACGGCCCGCTCAACGGTGGAGTGTTGGTCGAGGGCGTAGCCGGCGGCTGTGGTTCGGGTTTCCACCCGAATCCCTGGGGTCGCTGCCGCCCCAACGACCGGGGGTGGGGCTATGGTGGTCCCCGCGGTTACTACGGCGATCGGCCGGGGTACGGGTATGGCCGCGGCTACGATCGCGGCTACGGCGGCTATGACGGTCCGCGCCGGTTCTACGGCGGGTACTGACTCGCGAACTCGGGGCTTGGCCGCGCAGGGGGCTGGAACTGAAGGCTGAAGAACGGTGCGCGGCCGAGAGCCCGGCGGCTCAGGCCCGCGGGAGATGCGGCGGAGCTCAACGGGATGCGTGGCTGCCCCCTCCCGGCAAGCACGGCCGAGAGCCCGTCACCGTTCCGACACGGCAAGGTGTGCCAATCCTCGCTGCGTCGGGGCGAACCACGAACCTGTCGGCATGCAGGCTGATCCGTCTCGGCACCCCGTCGCCTGCTCAGCGGCAGGTCGTTGGTTCGAGCCCTCCCGGCGCCGCTAGCACGGCGGCCGCTCGATTGGGGAGTGACGGACGAACAGGAGCTTCCGTGCGGCTCACAACGCTGACGAGGCGCATGGCCGGCTGCGCCGACCCGGCCCGCGCTTCGCCAGGGCCATGCCAGCGCTCACCGGCCGGTCACGGTGCGGCGGAACGCGCGCGCCGGACCGGCAGCGGTCAACCGATCGCCCAGAACAGCGGCAGGGCGCCGGCCAGGAACAGGGCGTACGAGACCAGCACGGCGGCACCCTCGCGGTGCCGGAGAATAAGAGCGTGGGGGAACGCGAACATGACGCAAGCCGGATCGACGGAAGGCGCCCCAGGAACGCTCCCGAATCGTGACCGAACGGGGGCGCCCGGCGATGGCGACGGGCGATCGCCGGCGGCTGTCGCATCCCGGTGACAGTGGCCGCCCCCGCGCCGGATGCACCCCCCAAGAGCTCCCGGGAAGCCCCCGGGAGGGACCGGCCACGCGGCCGGCCCGGATCGGCCGCCTGGCCCTCACGCGAACATGTCGGGCTGGGTCTCGGCGATCTGGTTGTAGAGCGTCTGGAAGTGCAGCCAGCCGATGTAGTCGCTGCCCACGTGCTCGCGGCTGTAGCGGGCGGTCTTCTCCGACAGGAGCTGCGGCTTGATGCCGGAGGCCTCGACCAGGAGCTGCTGCCGGCAGGCCCGCTCCAGGGCGATGAACCAGAAGGCCGCGTCGTCGATGCTGTGGCGCGAGCAGGTCAGCAGGCCGTGGTTCTGGTGCAGCACGCCGCGGTTGCGGCCGATCTGCTGGGCCACCGAGAGACCGCTCTCCTTCTCCACCGCGACGGCCCCCGCCGACGCGCCGATCACCGCGTGGCTGTTGTAGAAGGCCGCGGCGTCCTGGCTGATCATGTCGAGCGGCCGGCCGGTGGCGCACCACGCGGTGCCGTAAGTGGTGTGCGCGTGGCACATCGCCATCACGTCGGGGTGCTCGTCGTGCACGGCGGCGTGCAGCACGAAGCCCGCCCGGTTGATGGCGTGGCGCCCCTCGACGACCCGGCCCGCGTGGTCGGCCAGGATCAGGTTCGACATCCGCACCTGCGAGAAGTGCACGCACATCGGGTTGGTCCAGTACAGCTCCGGACGCTCGGGATCGCGGATCGTCAGGTGGCCGGCGAAGCCGTAATCGAAGCCCTGCATCGCGAAGGCGCGGCAGGCGGCCACGAGGTGCGTCTTGCGGTACGCGCGCGCCTCGGCGTGGTCGGCGAAGTCCGGCATCTCCGGGAAGATCAGGCCGGCCTGCTCGGGCTGGTAGATCGAGGTCCGCTTGCGGCCCGCATCGTCGGCGGGGAGGTCGAGGGCGAGAGCGGCGTCCTGGGCGTGATCGTCGAGCATGGCGTTTCCTCGTCGGGGCGGGAACGGGAGGTGGCGGGGCCGCTCGTCGACGCGGCACGTCGTGATCCTCCGGCGGGATCGGAGCGCCGGGGCTCGGCCCCCCGCGGGCCGGGTCGTTCGCGGCCGCTCGACGGCACTATCCTGCCGTGCGTCTGCATTGACAAACGACGATTTTTCACGCGTTTCGTGAATGCAATTCATGAGTCGCCCGATGCGCCGGATCCCGAGCTTCCCCGCCCTGCGGGCCTTCGAGGCCGCCGCGCGTCTGGGCAGCTTCGCCCGGGCGAGCGCGGAGCTGCACCTCACGCCCTCGGCGGTGAGCCACCAGGTTCGCGCCCTGGAGCGCTGGTTCGGGCGTCCCCTGTTCCGGCGGGCGAACCGTCAGGCGACGCTCACCGTGGATGGCCAACGCCTGCTTGCGGGCCTCGCCGGCGCCTTCGACGCGATCGAGGCGGTCTGCGCGGAGCTGAGCCCACCGCCGGCAGCGCTCGCCGCCGCACTGGCCGTCCACTGCACCCCGAGCTTCGCGGCGAAGTGGCTCGGTCCCCGGTTCCCCGCCTTCGTGGAGTCGCATCCCGGCATCGCCATCCGCCTGTCGACCAGCGCCGACCCGGTGGATCTCGGCCGGCACGCGGAGATCGACATCCTGATCGCCTACGGCCGGCCGCCGCGCGGCCCCGGCCTGACGGTCGAGTCCCTCGGACCGGAGGAGATCGCGGCCCTGTGCACGCCGGAGGTCGACCGGGCCGTCGGGCCGCTCGGACCCGGCCCGGGTGAGCGTTTCACCCGGCTGGACTCGTCGTTCAGCCCGCTGCGCTGGCCCGACTGGTTCGCCCATAACGGCCTGCCTGTTCCGACCGGAGCGGCGGGCGCGGCCTTCGACCGAGGCTCGTTGGTGATCGCCGCGGCGGTCCAGGGGCTCGGCGTTGCCCTGGAAACGCTGCGGTTCGCCCGGGACGAGATCGGCGCCGGCCAGCTCGTCCGCCTCGGCGGGGGGCGGGTCGCGAGCCTGTACAGGGATCTGCACTTCATCTGCTACCGCGACCGGGACGCGGATTTGGAGAAGATCCGGGCCTTTCACCGCTGGCTGCTCGACGTGGAGGCGGAGAGCCGGGCCGGGCAGGCGGATCCGCCGGGCTGACGCGGCGGCCATCGGGGGCCGAGCGGTCACCCTCCGGCCGGGTCTCAACGGGCTCCGGGATCGCTCTAGGTGTAGGTTCAAGCAACACGGGGACGGCGGCGGGGATCGACTCTCGATTCCGGCCGCGGATCGCCCAGGGAGAACGCCCCATGTCCCTCTTCGCCAAGCTGCAGCGGCGCGCCAGCGAGGGCCGGCCCGTACGGGTGGGTCTGATCGGGGCCGGCAAGTTCGGCTCCATGTACCTGTCGCAGGCGCCGCGCACGCCCGGCACCCACCTGATCGCCGTGGCCGACCTGTCGCCGGACCGGGCGCGCGCGTCGCTGCGCCGGGTGGGCTGGGAGGAGGCCGGATTCGCGGCGCGCGGGATGGAGGAGGCCGCCCGCGCCGGCACAACCCTGGTCACCGAGGATGCCGACGCGCTGATCGCGAGCCCCTTCGTGGACATCGTCATCGACGCCACCGGCAGCCCGGCCGCCGGCATCCGCCACGCGCTCAGGGCCTTCGCGGCGGGCAAGCACATCGTGATGGTCAATGTCGAGGCCGACGTGCTCGCCGGGCCGCTGCTGGCCCGCAAGGCGGCCGAGGCCGGGGTGATCTACTCCATGGCGTCGGGCGACCAGCCGGCCCTGATCGCCGAGCTGGTCGACTGGGCGCGCACCATCGGGCTGGAGGTGATCTGCGCCGGCAAGGGCACCAAGTACCTGCCGGCCTACCACGCCTCCACGCCCGACACGGTCTGGGGCCATTACGGCTTCAGCGCCGAGCAGGTCGCCGGCGGCGACTTCAACCCGCAGATGTTCAACTCCTTCCTGGACGGCACCAAGTCGGCCCTGGAGATGGCCGCCGTGGCCAATGCCTGCGGGTTGACGCCGCCCCGCGAGGGCCTCGCCTTCCCGCCCTGCGGCGTCGACGACTTGCCGAACGTCCTGCGTCCCATGGCGGATGGCGGCCTCCTGGCGGAGCGCGGCACCGTCGAGGTCGTCTCGTCCCTGGAGCGCGACGGGCGACCGGTGTTCCGGGACCTGCGCTGGGGCGTCTACGCGGTGTTCGCGGCGCCGAGTCCCTACGTGCGCGACTGCTTCGCCCAGTACGGCCTCAGGACCGACGAGAGCGGCCGCTACGCCGCCACCTACAAGCCCTACCACCTGATCGGCCTCGAACTCGGGATCTCCGTGGCCTCGATCGCGGTCCGCGGCGAGGCGACGGGTGCGACGGGCGACTGGCGCGGCGACGTGGCGGCCACCGCCAAGCGGGCGCTGCGGGCAGGGGAGAGACTCGACGGTGAGGGCGGCTTCACCGTCTACGGCAAGCTGATCCCGGCGGCCGACGCCCTGGCACAGGACGCCCTGCCGATCGGCCTCGCCCACAACATGGTCCTCAAGAACGACGTGCCGGCGGGTCGGGCCGTGCGCTGGAGCGACGTCCAATTCGACGCCGGGCAGGAGGCGATCCGCGTCCGGCGCGCGATGGAAAGCCTGTTCCGGCAGGAGTGGGGCGGCGCCGGGGCGGCGGGCTGATACGGTTCCGGATGAAGGCGGCGACGTTCCCGCACGTCCCCCCGCAGAGGGGGAGGGGGGGCAGGGGGCTCCGATGCGCCGGACCCGTCGACCGCACGGTGATCGCCGACTTGAGCGCGCTATCCGGCTGGCGTCGGTCCGCTCGCAAGGACGGTCGCGCCATCGCGACCGAACCGAAACCCGTCCGACAGGGCCCGCCATGACATCTGCGCTGCGCCTCACCGCCCTCCTCACGGCCCTCGCCTCCGCGGCGCCGGCGCAGGCCGGCTGGACGGGGCCGGAAGCCCAGCCGCTCTTCGACAACGAGGCGAATCCGAAGGGCTACAACTACGCCCCGAGCCTCATCACCGAGAACGGCACCACCGACATCTGGTGGTGCGGGCAGGGCAAGACCGACGTCATCTATCACCGCGCCTACAACCCGCAGACCGGCTTCTCCCCGGCCCGGATCGTGTTGCAGCCGACGCCGGGCGCCTGGAACCGCCAGTACGTCTGCGATCCGAGCGTGATCAAGGGCCGCTTCACCAACCCGGCCGACGGACAGCCCTACGCCTACGCGATGTACTATTCCGGCGCCGACAACCTGCCGGGCAACAACAACCAGACGGGGCTGGCCTTCTCCAACGACAAGGTCACCTGGGTGGACTACCCGAAGCCGGTGATCGCGCCCCTCAACCCGGTCGTCGCTCAGGGCACTTACGGCGCGGGGCAGCCCGCGACCGTCAACCTCGACGGTGGTTCGGGTCTCCTGGTCTTCACCACCGATCTGACCGGGCCGCAGGGCGTGGCGGGCTTCGGCGACCTCTATGTGCGGCGCACGGCCGACGGGGTGCATTTCGACCCGCCGGTGCGGGTGCCGAACGTGGCCGCCGACGGCACGACCATCAACCCGAACTCCGATTTCGGCTACGACCCGGCGTCCGGCGAGGTCTACGTGATCACCGGCCTCCCGGGCCGCAACTGTGGGCAAGTGGCCTGCAAGGACCCCGCCCGCAACCCCGACCGCGAGACCTACCAGATGGGCCTCTACCGGATGCCGCTGAAAAGCCTGCTCAGCGGCACGCCCGCCCGCTGGATGCCGGCCGGCACCCTGAACGCGGACGTCACGGGCTTCTACCTCAACCACAGCCCCGGCTTTCAGCGCGATGGCCGCGGCAGCCTCACGCCGTTCCTGCCCGCTGTCACGGTGTTCTTCTCGGGCGGCGACCCGTATCCCGGCACGTGGCGCATCGCGACGGCGACGCTCGACCCGGCCTCCGACCGCGCGCCGCTCAAGCGGGCGGTCGGGCCGGCCGGGCACTGGGTCACCACGGGCTACACGGCGCCGGGCTACAGGATCGAATCCACCCTCGGCGCGCTGTTCCTGCTGCCGCGGCCCGGCACCGCCAAGCTCATGAGCTGCGTGGCCGGCACCGACCATTTCCTCAGCCGGGATCCGGACTGCGAGGGGCACACGCCGCTGGGGCAAACCGGCTACGTCCACGAGGCCCCGCATCGAGGCAGCCATCCGCTCTACCGGTGCAACGCCGGCGGGCACGACCACTTCGTGTCGCTGGACAAAGGCTGCGAGGGCCAGACCGCCGAAGGTCTCCTGGGCTACGCCCTCGACTGATCCCGGTGACGACGAAGCGCGGCCGTCGCCCCATGGAGGCCCGCGGGTTCACACGTCGCGATCGGACACCGACCTTCCGGAACAAGGGCGCCTTTCCCTCCCCCGGTCGGGCCCCGGGACAGGGATGGTGCGGAAGGCACGGCACCGCTCGAGCCTGAACCGCCCCACCACCGAGGCCTTCCGCAAGAGGCGGTGAGCGGGGCCGCGCCAGCACGGTGTCGATCCGGAAGCCCCGCCCGGGGCCGCGCCATGACGACGATCGGGCCGTTCCGCCGAGAGGGGCGGCCTCACCCCGCCGCCAGAACCTCGGCCTTCGCGCGGCCCCCGAGATAGGCCGACCGGATCTCGTCGTTCGCCCAGAGCGACTCGGGATCGCCCGAGAGGACGAGGCGGCCGGTCTCCAGCACGTAGCCGCGATCGGCCACGGAGAGGCCCATCCGGGCGTTCTGCTCCACCAGCAGCACCGTGGTGCCGCGGCGGCGCACCTCGGCGATGATCGCGAACACCGCCTGGACGATCACCGGGGCGAGGCCGAGCGACGGCTCGTCCAGCAGGAGGATGCGGGGCTTGGCCATCAGGCCGCGGGCGAGCGCCACCATCTGGAGCTGGCCCCCCGACAGCGTCCAGCCCAGCGCGTCGCCGAACCGGCGGATGTCCGGGAACAGGTCGAACATCGCCTCGACCTCGTCGCGCAGCGCCCGCTTGCCGAGACCGGAGCGGTTGGACGCGCCCAGCATGATGTTCTCGCGCACCGTGAGCCCCGGGAAGACCCGGCGCCCCTCCGGCACGTGGGCGACGCCGAGCCGCACGATTGCCTCGGGCTTGAGGCCCTCCAGGGGCTTCCCCTCCAGCAGGATCGTGCCGGCGGCGGGGCGCACCAGCCCCGAGATCGCCTTCAGGGTCGTGGACTTGCCGGCACCGTTGGAGCCCAGCAGCGTCACGACCTCCCCGGCGCCGACCGAGAACGACAGGCCGCGCACGGCCTCGATCTCGCCGTAGCGGACCACGAGGTCGCGGATCTCGAGAAGGGGCGGGGTCGCGGCTGGCGTCATCGCTGGGGTCACACCGGAGCGAGGTCGGTCTTGAGGCTCGCCGCCGGTCCCGCGGCGGCGTCCTCGCCGAGATAGGCCTGGATCACCGCGGGCTCGCGCAGCACGGTCGCGGTGACGCCGTCGGCGATGCGGCGGCCGAAATTCAGCACCGTGACGTGGCTGGCCACGTCGCTCACCAGCGTCATGTCGTGGTCGATGATCAGGATGGTCAGGCCCTTCGCGGCCATCCGGCGCAGGAGCACCGTCAGGGCATTCTTCTCGCTGGAATTGAGGCCGGCGGCCGGCTCGTCGAGGAGCAGCAGCACGGGGTTGCCGGCCAAGGCCCGCGCGATCTCGATCAGGCGCTGGTGGCCGTACGAGAAGCCGGAGATCGGCTCCTCCGCCCGGCCCTCCAGCCCGACGAAGGCCAGGGCCGCCCGGGCGCGGGCCTCCAGGGCCGCCCGGTCGCGGGCCCCCAGCGGGTTGTTGGGCCGCTCGGCGCCGATGACCACGTTCTCCAGAGCGCTCATGGAGCGGAACAGGCGGATGTTCTGGAAGGTGCGCCCGATCCCGGCCGCCGCCCGCCGGTGCGGGGACAGCCGCGTGACGTCCTGCCCGGCCAGCCGCACGGTGCCGCCCGTCGGGCTGTAGAGGCCCGAGAGGACGTTGAGCGTCGTCGTCTTGCCGGAGCCGTTCGGGCCGATCAGCGCGTGGATGCCGCCCCGCGCCACCGTGAAGCTCACCGCGTCCACGGCCTTGAGGCCGCCGAAGTGCTTGGACAGGTCCGACACCTCCAGCATCGGCGCCGTGGAGGCCTCGCCCTGGCTCAGGGTCAGCTCGGCGGCCGGCGGCGGCGCCGGGCGGGTCCGGCGCAGGCGCCGGACCTGGTCGCCGAGGAAGCCCCAGATCCCGTCGGGCATGAACACCACGATGAGGATCACCGCGAGTCCGTAGATCGCGAGGTAGAGCCCGGGGATCTCCTT
Source organism: Methylobacterium sp. E-046 (assembly GCF_022829625.1). Taxonomy (NCBI): domain Bacteria; kingdom Pseudomonadati; phylum Pseudomonadota; class Alphaproteobacteria; order Hyphomicrobiales; family Methylobacteriaceae; genus Methylobacterium; species Methylobacterium sp. E-046. The sequence continues at coordinate 10,048 of NZ_JAKSYP010000068.1, forward strand.
GAGGAAGCGCAGCCATTCCGGGATCAGGATCAGCAGGGCCGTGCCGATCACGGCGCCCACCGGCGAGCCGACGCCGCCGAGCAGCGCCATCGTCAGGAAGACGATCGACTCGGCGAAGGAGAACTGGTCGGGGCTGATATAGGTGAAGCTGCCGGCGAACAGGCCGCCCCCGAGACCCGCCAGCAGCGACCCGACCGCGAAGGCCGCCACCTTGGTGCGGTAGATGTCGATCCCCGAGACGCCCGCCGCGAGCTCGTTGTCGCGCACCGCCCGCATGGCCCGCCCGAGCCGGGTCCGCGGCATGTGCCAGACGAGCCAGCCGACGATCGCCAGCACCAGCACGCACAGGGCGAGGTAGCTCTGCCCATCCGCGAACAGGGCGGGGCGGCGGATGTTCGGCACGCCGTCGGGCCCGTGCGTCACCGGGATCCAGTTGGTGAGCACCAGCGTCAGGATCTGCTGGAACGAGATCGTCACCATGGCGAGGTAGTGGCCGCCGAGCCGCAGCGTCGAGGCGCCGAGCGCGGCGCCGAGCACCACCGCGAGGCCGAGGCCGACGATCAGGCAGATCCAGAAGTTGAGGCCGCCGTCGACGGTGCCGAGGCCGACCGCGTAGGCGCCGATTCCGAAGAAGGCGGCCTGGGCGAGGTTGATCTGCCCGCACAGGCCGAGCACGACGGTGAGCCCGATCACCGCGATGGCGTAGGTCGCCGCCTGCATCAGGATGTTGAGGGCGTAGCCGCTGAGCGGCGTCGTGGCAGCCACCGCCACCAGGGCGGCCGCCAGGACCGCGTAGGCGAGGCTCCCCAGCGGCAGGCGGCGGCGCACCGTGGGGGGCGACGCCGGCACCGCTGTGGCCGGGTCGGCGACGGGGGAGGGGGTGCCGCTCATGCCTTCTCCGCCACGCGCTCGCCGAACAGGCCCTGCGGGCGCACGACCAGGAAGACGATCAGCACCAGGAACGCGAAGGCGTCCTTGTAGGGCACCGAGATGTAGGCCGCCCCGAAGGTCTCGATGATGCCCAGCGCGAGGCCGCCGATGATCGCCCCGGTGACGTCGCCGAAGCCGCCGATGATGGTGGCGGCGAACGCCTTCAGGGCGATCGTGGCACCCATCTGGATCGACACGAACAGCACCGGTGCCACCAGGATGCCGGCGATGCCGCCCAGCACCGCGCTGTACACGAAGGTCAGCATGATCATGCCGGCCACCGGGATTCCCAGGAGGGCCGCCATCTCCTTGTCCTGCGAGGTCGCCTGCAGCTTCTTGCCGACCAGCGTGTGCTCGAAGAACCAGTACTGGAACGCCACCAGGGCCGCCGTGACCGCGATGATCAGCAGGTACTGGCTGTCGAGGAAGACCGGACCGAGCAGGAAGCCCTGCGTCTCGAAGACCGGCGGCAGCACCTGCGGCTGCGGCCCGTAGAGGGCGAGGGTGGTGTTGGCCAGGAAGATCGAGGCGCCGATGGTCGAGATGATCACCGGCAGGTAGCTGCGGTGGCGCAGGGGATAGTAGACGCCCAGGTTGAACAGGGCGCCGAGCAGCGCCATGCCGCCGATGGTGAGGAGCAGCGACAGCCAGTAGGGCCATTCGAGGTCGACGGCGAAGACCACCATCAGGAAGGCCGCCACCATGGAGAACTCGCCCTGCGCGAAGTTCACCACGTTGGTGGCGCGGAAGATCAGCACGAAGCCGAGCGCCACCAGGGCGTAGACCGAGCCGATACCGATCCCGGTGAAGAGGAGTTGCAGGATCAGGTCCATGCGGTCCGCACTCTCGTATCCCCGTCGGAGGTTGTTCCCGCGTCCGGGCGGTGAAGACCCGATCTCAGCCCTTGTAGAAGTCGATCCGCTTGTCGAAGACGATGCTGCCCTTGTCGTTGCGCACGACGTTGTAGCCGTGCAGGCCGTCGCCGTTCTTGTCGAAGTTGTAGGTGCCCTCGGCCCCCTCGTGGCCGCGCACCGCCAGGAGAGCCTCGCGGATCGCCTGCGGGTCGGTCTTGCCCGCCGCGTTGATCGCCTTGGCCAGCACCGTCACCGCGTCGAAGGTCCAGGACGATTGGTTGTCGGGGGCGATCTTCATCGCCGCCCGGTAGGCCTTTCCGTAGGCGCGGGCGGCGTCGCTCGATTCCTCGGCGTAGTCGGCCACGCCGTAGGTGCCGTAGAGGGACGGCCCGGCGAGCTTCAGGGCGGTCACGTTGGTGATCGACGGCGATCCGACCCAGGGGGCGGTGACGCCGAGCTGGCGCAGCTGCCGGGCGAAGATGCCGATGTCGTTCTCGAAGGTGAAGTACGAGCCGATCACGTCGGCGCCCGACTGGCGGATCGCCAGCACCACCGGGGTGAAGTCCTGGCTCTGGTTGGTGTAGCCCTGGTCGAGGGCGACCGTGGCGCCGCCCTTTCCGAGGCTCTCGGTCAACGCCTTGGCGCCGCTGGTGCCGAAGGCGTCGGTGGAGTGGATGATCGCCCACTTCTTCTTGCCCAGCCCGTTGACGCCGTGCTCGGCGATCACCTGGGCCGAGAAGCTGTCGTTGGGCCGGAAGCGGAACAGCCAGGGATTGCCGAGCTGCGTCAGCACGGGGTCGGTCCCGCCGAAGCAGACCGGTTTGCCGGTCTTCAGGATGTCGGGGGCCATGGCGTGGTTCTGGGTCGAGCGGATCGAGCCCAGGAAGCCGACGAGGTCGGGCTGCGAGGCGAGCTTGGAGAAGGCGAAGACCGCACCGGGATTGGTGGTCTGGTCGTCCTCGGTCACGATCTCCAGGGGCTTGCCGAGCACGCCGCCGGCCTTGTTGACCGCCTCCAGGGCGATCTTGGCACCGGCCAGCGCGTAGCGGCCGGCATCCGCGCCCGGCCCCGTCACGGGGAGCACCATGCCGATGCGGACCGTCGATCCGGCGCCCTGGGCGAAGGCCGAGCGTATCACCCCCGGCGCGAAGCCGACCGCGAGGGCGGATGCGGCACCCGTCAGGAAAACGCGACGCGTCGTCGTCATTGGCGTATCCGTCCCTTCGCCGATGCTGAAGCCCGGCGTTGGCATGGATGCTCCATACCGGATGCCATGATGTCCATCCCGCCGTGGGCCCGGGCTTCACGGAAATGAGAGGAAGGCCCGGGATCGTCACTCCCGACCGGCGCGGGCGACCCCGACGGGGGCCGCACCCTGCGGCCGCCGGCGTAACACCCGGACCCCGCGATCCGCTGGACAGGCGCCGAGGCGCGCGGTTTAATCGTTCTTATCCGGAGCCGCATCCCGGCAGGCGACCACCGGTCTCTGAAGCGGACTGGAAGAGGGCGTGACCGGCCCGGCCGGGTCCCGTCGATGTCAGCCGACGAGGGCCGCGGCGGCCTCTGATCCGTCTGGGGGGAGACCGTGTGGACTGACGCGCATCTCGATCGATCAGCCTTCCCGGCCCAGGCCCGCGTTCGAGACCGCGCCCGGGCCCGTGGGCGGCCAGCGCGCCGGGCGCTCGTCGGGCTGACGGCCGTCGCCCTGCTGGCCTCCGCCGCCATCGCCACGGCCCCCGCGGCGTTCGTCGAGCCCGACCTCGCGCGCGTGATCCGCTTCATGGCGCTGATCAAGGGCGGCTTCGCCCTCGCGGCGCTCGCCGGCTGCTTCTGGCGCCTCGCGCGGCCGGCCGGTACGGTGCGAACCGCGATCTACGTGGCGGCGCCGCCGGCCATGGCGGCGGGCGCCCTCGCCCTGGGATCGCTCCACAGCCCCGCCCTCGCGGCGGCGGGCCTGCATCTCGGCCTCCTCGCGGTGCTGGCGGCGGCGCTTACCGATTCCGAGTTCCTGCCCGATCGGCCGCGACACCGCTGAACGCCGGTCCCAGCCGCGATGCGGTCGGTGTCCGTGTGATCGCTATCCGTGCGGGTGGAGGACGAAAATCGGGCGCCTCGGCGTGCCGGCCCGGACCGTGGTGCCTGCGGGAATACCCGGCCGGCGCGCTCAGCGGAGGGCGAGGACCTGCGCCGCGTGGGCGGCGACGTGCTGCACCGCCGGCAGATCGTAGGCGTAGACGCGCCCGGCCAGGATCGCCAGGGCCAGCGCCCAGAAGACCGCGCCTCCGACGCGCCGCGCGGTGCGGTCGCCGGCCGCGTCCGGGCAGGCGCGCGCGACGCCGTCCGCGACGGGTTCGCCGAACGGATCGAAGGCCGTCGCCTGTGTTTCTGACACGCTGCGCATGATGGGAATGTCGCGTCCGGAGCATCCCCGCGCAATGGAGACGTCTTCCGTATTTCCACCCAGGTGGAGACGCTTGTTCTCTAACTGCGCTGCGGTGCGAACATCTTCTTCTCTGGCCGCGCGGCAAGGCCGGACGGTGCCGGATCTCAAGCCCGAACGGTGCCGGCCGCCGCTTCGTGCATGGTGTAGTAGGGCATGCGCTCCCGGCGGCCCCGCAGGGGCTCGCGGCAGACCTCGCGCCACGCCGCCGCGGGCTCGCCGGCGGCCCGCCGCGCCGCCTCCGAGACCAGGATCGGGACGCCGTGCAGCTTGGTGGCCTGCTCCAGCCGGGCGGCGACGTTGACGGCGTCGCCCAGGACCGTGAACTCGTAGCGCGCCTCCTCGCCGATGATCCCGCAGAACACGGTGCCGTAATGGACGCCGACCCCGATGCGCACGGGCTCCGCCTGCGCGGCCCTGTCGCCCCAGCGGGCGATCACCGTCACGAGGTCGCGGGCGAAGGCCAGGGCCCGGGCGGCGTCGTCGGGCCGGGGCTCGGGCAGCCCGAACACCACCAGGGCGCCGTCGCCGATGAACTTGTCGACCACGCCGCCCCGCAGCCGGGCGAGGCGCGTGACCCGCCGCCGGAAGGCGGACAGGAACTCGGAGAGGCGGTGCGGGTCCAGGCTCTCGGCCAGGGTGGTGGAGCCGCGCAGGTCGATGAACACGATGGCGGCCTGCTGCCGGCGGCCCGCCTTCAGGCTCCCGTCGTCGTCGGCGAGCCGCAGGACCAGCTCCTGCGGCAGGAACCGCGACAGCCGGTGGCGCCGGTTCGCCTCCCGCAGGGCCGACGTGGAGAACAGCACGAACAGGACGGCGAGGATCCCGATCAGGATCCAGATGGCCAGGGCGATGCGGGAGACCGCCTCCTGCCGCCGCTCCATCCGGTCCGCCTCGCGGGCCTCCATGCTGCGCACGCGGTCGCGGATCGCGTCCATCACTTGCTTGCCCCGCCCCCCGGCCACGGAGGCCCGGGCCGCCGCGCCGTCGCCCGCCCGGCTGAGGGCGACGCTGGCGCCGAGTTCGTCGAGCTTCGCCCGGATCAGCTCGGAGAGGGCGTCGAGTTCGGCCCGCTGCTCGGGATCGCCGACGACCAGGTCGCGCAGCCGGTCGAGCTGGCGGCCGACGTTCACGCGCCCCTCGGTGAAGGGGAGCAGGAAGGCCGCGTCGCCGGCGAGCAGGTAGCCGCGCTGGCCGGTCTCGGCGTCCTGCACCGCTGACAGCACCCGGGCGAGGCGCCCGTCCACCGCCACGGTGCGGCGCACGGCGTCGATGCCGCGCTGCTGGTACACGAAGGCGCCCAGCGCGATGGCGGTCATGACCAGGATCGTGGCGAATCCCACCGTCATCCACGTCACGGTGCGCGAGCGCAGGGACCGCTGCACCCGCGCCACGACGCGCTCGCGGATGGGGGCGGGGTCCGGCGCGGGATCGGCCGGCGCGGGATCGGCCGGGACGGGGGCGGTCGTGACGGCCACGTCAGACCCCGCCCAGGCCGTCCAGCCGGACGGCCCGCCCGAGCCGGGAGCCGGCCGCGTCCGCCCGCGCCCGGCAATCCGCGATGGTCGCCCGGGCCGTCTCGATGGCCACCGAGGCGGCCGAGAGGGTCGGCACGCTCGGCTCCCGCGCCCGGGCGTAGCGGACCACGTCCATGGCCAGCGCGTCCACCTCGCCGGTCAGCCCCGCGATCGCCGCGGGGTCCCTCAGCGCCCGGGCCTGCCCGGCGATCTCCAGCAACCGATCCAGGATCTCGTCGATGCGCTCCCGGCGCAGGCCGGCGAGGCGCTGCCGGATCCAGGCCAGCACGGAGACGAGGCCGCCCGCCAGCGCGCCCAGGAGATAGAGCGTGTCGCCGTAGCGCTCGATGAAGCCGTGCTGGTCGCGCTCGTAATAGTCGATGGCACCCGGATGGATCGGGATGCGGGCGCTGGTGGCCGCCACGGTGGTGTCGTAGGCCGGCGCCTGGACGTACTCGGCGGCGTCGGTCACCTGCGCAGCGGCGCTGCGCGTCTCGAAGAGCTGCCGGGTCACGTCGGCCGCCACCACGCGGCTCAGGGAGGCCCGCGCCATCAGCCGGTACGAGGCGCCCACGGTCTTCACGTCGTCGGCCGGCAGCTTCGGGCGGCCGCCGAACAGGCCGCCCGGGATCGTCACCGCCTGCAGCCGCGGGAAGCGCTCGATCACCGCGCCGTCATCCTCCACGGCGACGAACGCCACCTTGCCGCCGCGGGCGACGCCCTGAACGGCCGAGACCAGGGCCAGCGCCTTCGGCGCGGAGGGCGCGATGATGCTGACGAAGGCATCGATCCGCTTCTCGCGGAACGCGGCCGCCACCGCCTCCTGGTCGACCGGGACCAGCAGGACCGTCGAAGCCCGGGCCGGGCCGGCGGCCTCCTCCAGGGTGAGGCCGTAATAGCCGAGGAGATTCCGGAGCAGCCAGAGATCGGCATCCCGGTGCGCCGCGATGCCGAGCCGCTTGCCGGCGAGTTTCGGGAAACTCGTGGGGCCGGCCTGCGCGGGCGAGGCGATGACCATCGCCTGATCGCGCAGGATCGCCAGGGTCAGGCCGTTCGTCGGCAGCAGCACGTCGGGGCGGACCACCGCGAGGTCGGCCCGGCCGTCCTGAAGGGCGGCGGCGCTCTCGCGCACGTCGTCGAAGGACAGGATGTTCAGCCGGACGTTCCCGTGGGCGGCGTCGAGGGCGTCGGCATAGGCCTTGATCAGGCCGGGCTCGGTGCCGTCCCGCGGAGCGACCGCGACGGTGAGCACCGTCGCCTGGAGCAGGATCCACGCCGCAACCCCGCCGGCCCCCAGGAGGGCGGCGCCCGCCAGGAGCAGGATCTCCCGGCGCAGCAGCCAGGCGGGGAGGGCCCACATGGCCGCGCGCCCTCAGAACAGCGAGATCAGCACGATGCCGGCGACCATCACGGCGGCGCCGATCAGGCGCGGCGGGCCGGCCTTGACCCGCTTCATGCCGAACCAGCCGAAATGGTCGAGCGCCACCGAGGTCAGGAGGTTGGCGGTGATCAGCAGGCCGTTGAAGGCGCCGGCCCCGACCTTGTCGACGAAGAGCAGCCCGGCGAACACCGCCACCGCGCCGGTGATGCCGGCGAACGGCATCCACCAGCGGACGCCCGAGAGATCCTCCCGGGTCGGCAGCGGCGTCGGCCGCAGCAGGAACACCAGCGCGAACACGAATACGACGGGCACGAACGACACCGTCGCGGCGAGCCAGGGATTCTCCAGGGCGCCCCGCAGCTGCGCGTTCCAGACCACGCCGATCGCCATCAGGGCGCCGGCCACGAGGATGAATGGGTAGAGCAGCTTGCCGGACATGGCGTGGCCCTCGCCGCCGTCGCTCTTGCCCCCGGAGCGCGCGATGAAGGTCACGCCGACCGCCATCAGCAGGCCGCCGAGCCAGGGCATCGGCTTGAAGCCCGCCGCCTGCAGGCCGAACAGGCCGAGGGCGTCCATCGCCAGGGAGGTGAGGATGTTGGCGGTGAGCGTCAGGCCGTTGAACGGTCCGGCGCCGACCTTGTCGATGAAGGCGAGGCCGCCGAACACCGCCACCGCGCCCGCCACCCCGCCGAGCGGCGCGTACCAGGGCATCCGGCTCAAGCCGTCGAGGCTCGGCAGCGGCGTCGGCATGGTGAGGAACAGCGTCGTGAACACGAAGACGATCGGCAGGAACGACACGGTGGCGGCGAGCCATGGGTTGACCAGGCGGCCGCGCAGCTGCGCGTTCATCGCGTTGCCGATCGCCTGCAGCGCGCCCGCCACCAGGATGAAGGGATAGAGGAGGGCAGGGGGCACGCGCGGACCTTCAGGTTCTCGGGAGGGGGATCAGGCGAGGAGCAGGCCGGCGAGCGCCAGCACGAGGGCCGGCGGCATGACCAGCAGGCCGAGCTTGAGGAAGGTCCAGGCGCCGACATCCTGGCCCTCGCGACGGATGGCGTTGAGCCAGAGGATCGTGGCCAGCGAGCCGGTCACCGACAGGTTCGGGCCCAGATCGACGCCGATCAGGATCGCGCCCGCGACCTTCTCGGGCACGTCGGCGGCGTGCACGGCGGCGCCCGCGATCAGGCCGGCCGGCAGGTTGTTGACGAGGTTGCACAGAACCGCGATCAGGCCGCCCGCGCCCCAGGCGGCGGCCTCCGGAGCGGCGTGCGCGTAGCCCCGGAGGAGGTCCGCCAGCAGGGCGAGGACGCCGGTCTTCTCCAGGGCCTCCACCAGCACGAAGAGGCCGGCCACCAGCGGCAGGACGCTCCACGACACGTCCTTGGCCACCGCGACGAGGCCGCCACGCTTCAGCAGGAGCACGACCCCGGTGGTGGCGAGCCCGGCCACGAAGGTCGGCAGGCCGAGATCGCGGCCGAGCGCGGAGGCTCCGATCAGCACGCCGCCGGTGGCCACGATGCCGAAGCCGGCCACGAGGCCGGTGCGCGAGAGCGGCACCGCCTCGACGTCGGTGGCGACCGTCTGGCCGCGCAGGGTCCCGGCCTGGGTCAGGCGCAGCACCGCGTAGGTCGTGGCGATGGCCAGCACGGAGGGCAGGGCGAACAGGCCGAGCCAGCGCACCAGCGGCGGCATGTGCTCGGCGAAGACCACGAGGTTGGCCGGGTTGGAGATCGGCAGGACGAAGCTCGCCGCGTTGGCGATGAAGGCGCAGATGAACAGGTAGGGGAGGGGATTCTCCACCTTGGCGGCCTTGGTGGCCGCGTAGACGGCGGGCGTCAGCACCACCGCGCAGGCATCGTTCGACAGGAACACCGTGACGACGGTGCCGACCAGATAGACCAGGGTGAACAGCCGGGTGGCCGAGCCCCGGGCGGCGCGCACCGCGATCGAGGCGAGCCAGTCGAACAGGCCCTCCTTCCGGGCGACCTCCGACATCAGCATCATGCCGACGAGGAACAGGTAGACGTCGGTCCCCTTCAGCACGCCCTCCCAGGCTGTGGCGGGAGCGAGCAGCCCGAGGGCAACCAGGGCGCCCGCGCCGAGCACGGCCCAGATCGCTTCGGGCCACGAGAAAGGCCGCACGATGACGCCGAGGGTCGCGAGCGCGGCGATCGCCCAGGTGGCGAGGTTGGGGGTCAGCGTCAGCGCGCCCATCGGGTCCAATCGTCCTCTGTCGGTCTGGTCGGCGGGGTCGTTCGTGAGATGGTTCGGGGGTGGTCGTGGGGTGGTCTCGGCGCGTCTACCAGTGCCGGCCGTTGCGGTTCGGCCCGAGCTGGTCGCCGCGCAGACCCTTCTCGGGCCAAGCGGGCAGTCGGCAGGTGTCGCTGCCCGGGCGCTCGTGCGCCGGGGGCGGGACGAAGGTCCGGCCCACCGGCTCGATCACCTCGGTATCGGCGTTCCCGGTGCCGTCCGTGACCGTGACGGCGAGCCGGCGCGCGCCCTCCGGCCACGGGATCCAGGCATGGACCGTCCGGGGTCCGTCGGGCACCATCGGACAGGACGCCCCGCCGTCGATGCGGACGCGGCAGCACCACGCGCCCTGCGGCTGGTCCGTGAGCACGAGGGCTCGGACGTCGATCTGGCCGTCGAGGGCGGCGTCGCGGGGGGCGGTGGCGAGACGCCGGTCGGCCGGGCTCGTGATCATCACGAAGGGCAGCGCCCGGTCGAGGGGCTTGAAGCGCCAGCTCGTGACGGCGCCGTCGATCGCCGCCACCGCGTAGCCGACCGAGCCGTCCTCGTTCTGGCCGACGGAGCGGGCCGCCGCGTAGAGGGTGCGCCCGTCCGGGGCGAGTTCGTTGTAGTGGGTGTGGCCCATCTCCACGAGACGCACGCCGTGGTGACGGATCAGGCCGGCCAGCGCCGCCCTCTCGTGGGGCACGCAGAGATCGTCCGGGTAGGTGTGGGTGAAGACCGCGCAGGGCAGGCCCTGCCGGGCGGCCTGCGCGAGCGCGTCCTCGAGCCAGGCGAGCTGGCGCGGGCCGAGCCGGAAGTCGAGGCCGAAGCCCTTCTCGCCGTAGCCGGCGCTGATCATGTCGAGGAACAGGCAGTGCACGCCCCCGATCGTCTCGGCATAGTAGGATTGCGTCACGGAGGCCGCGTCGCGCGGGCGCGGCAGGGCGTGGCGCCGCGCCGCGTGCCCGCCGCCGCGCGGACTGCCCGCGACCGCGGCGAACAGGGCGTCGAAATCCGTCATCGTGCCGTGCTGGCGGTCGTGATCCCCGGCGATCAGGCGGACCGGCAGGTCCGGTTGGCGGTCGAGCGCGGCGCGCAGGATCGCGTACTGCGCCGCCTCCCCGTCCTCGGCGAGGTCGCCGGGCAGGAAGGCGAAGTCGAGGAGGCCGCTCCGGTGCAGCCCCGCCGCCTCCGCCAGGATGGCGCGCAGATCGTCGGCGTGGCGGTCCTCCGCGCGCTCCAAGTGGAGGTCGCCGATATGCGCGAAGGCGAAGATGCCGTGACGAGCCCTCATGGCGCCCCCGAGCGTGCAGACCGCCCGCTCACTTCTCGGTTCCCCTGAGCCATCGTGCCCCCGGACAGGCGCGTCCACCCCGGCCGGAGATCGGCCACGGTGCTCGCGACCGGCCCGACGTTTCGGACACAGCCGAGTTCCGGCACCGGCCCGACGCGGGCGGCAATGGGACCCTAACTTTTCGTGATCGCGGCCGCCCCGGGGGGCAGCACAGGGAAAGTGTCAGAAAAGAAGACACTCCCTGTCGTCTCGGCCGACAGAGTGCCGCAACTTGGCGTGTCGTCCGCCGGACCTTCCGCCGGGAGGCGGAACCTTCCGGAGGCGGTTCGGTGCCTCCGGCGGACCAGGTCCGGCCGGCCGCACTCCAGGATGTCGTACCCCGCGAACTTCACATCCACGGAGGCGGCCGCGCAGCCCTGTCGACGCAGGCCCACCACCCGGCCGCCGGCATGGCGCCAGATCCCCCGGATGTCGGCGAGGTCGAGCCGCGCGAACACGACCTCGTGGCCCTGCATCGTCCGGGGCAGATCGCTTCCGCGCTTCAGGGGCTGCGACGGAGCGCCCCCGCGTCGCAGGAAGGCTCGTTCCCGGGCGCCAGGGTGCAGGGGAAGGGTTCGTTCGCGGCGCGCTCACGGACGAGGACGATCTTCCTTAAGACACTGATAAATAGAGACAATGTCAGGAGGGGTCCGGCCCGGCAAGGCTTGTTGCGCGCCTTCCGGAGCGCTACCACGTCCCATCCGGCCGCCGCCGCGGCCGCGCGCGTCGCGACCGGGGATTTCCATGGGCATCTTTCTTCCCGCGCTGGCGGGCGGCGTGCTGATCGGCCTCTCGGCCACGCTGTTCCTGCTTCTGAACGGCCGAATCGCCGGGATCAGCGGGCTCGTCGCCGGCATCGGCCGTCCGGGCGAGCGCCGCCGGGTCGATGCCGCCTTCCTGTTCGGCCTCATCCTCGGGCCGCCGGTCTTCGCGCTGCTCGCCGGACACTGGCCGCCGATGCGGATCGAGGCCGGTCTGCCGATCCTGGCGCTGGCCGGCCTGCTGGTCGGCTTCGGCACGCGGCTGGGCTCCGGCTGCACCTCCGGCCACGGCGTGTGCGGCCTCGCCCGCCTGTCGCCGCGCTCGATCGTGGCGGTGCTGGTCTTTCTGGCCACCGGCATGCTGACGGTCGCGGCCGTCCGGGGTCTGGCGTGAGCACGGCCCTGCGGCTCCTCGCGGCGCTGGTTGCGGGACTGGTCTTCGGCCTCGGCCTTGCCCTGTCGGGGATGCTCGATCCGGCGCGCGTGCGCGGCTTCCTCGACGTGGCAGGCGCTTGGGATCCGAGCCTCATCTTCGTCCTCGGCGGCGCCGTCACGATCTCGGGCCTCGGCTATCGCCTGTGCCGGCGCCGGTCCGGGCCGGTGCTGGAGACCCGGTTCGACCTGCCGATCCGGCGCCGGGTCGATGCGCCCCTCGTCGCCGGGGCGGCCCTGTTCGGGATCGGCTGGGGACTCTCCGGCTTCTGCCCCGGACCGGCAGTGGCGGCGCTCTCCACGGGCGCGACCCCGGTCCTCGTCTTCGTCGCCGCGATGCTCGCCGGGATGGCGCTCCACGACTTCGGGCGCCGCGCTGTGGAGCGCGGGCCCACCGGGCTGCCGCCGCCGGTCCCACGGGGTTGAAGCGCCCCGGCGTGATTCTGGTCGCGCGCAGCATTTCGATTTCCAATGTGGCTCGAACGGAGGTCGTTCGTATCGTTCGATCTAGATATTTAGAATGTTCGGCTTGGTCTGCTTGATCTAAACAGTGATCGACAAGCTCAGCCGGAAGCGCCTGTGCCGTCCATCCTGCGGGAGGGCCGGCTCGTGCGCCCTGGCGTGCCGGGAGACCGCCGTCAGGATCCCGAAAGGTCGAAGCGCCATGTCCCTCTTGTCCTCCCGGCCCGCCATCCACCCACCGAGAGACACGACCTTACGCCGAGGGCGATTCCGGCGCTGTGTCTCCGCTGTGGCGGTCGCTCTCTGGGTGGCGACGATGCCGGTACCGGCCCTCGCGGGCGTGCGGGTGGGCGTGACGCCCGGGGCGCTCGCCGATTCCATCCGGGTCGCGGCTGCCGAGGCCCAGCGACAGGGACTCGATGTTCAGGTGGTCGAGTTCGCCGACTGGACGATGCCCAACGTCGCCCTCGCCAACGGCGACCTCGACGTGAACTACTTCCAGCACCAAGCCTTCCTCGACATCCCCACGCGGGAGACCGGCTTCCCGCTGCGGAGCGTCGGCCTCGGCCTGCTTCCCAGAATCGGGCACTACGCGGAGCGGCACGCAACCCTCGGCGCCGTGCCCGAGGGGACCAAGGTCGCGGTCGCCAGCGATCCGGTGAACCAGGGTCGGGGCCTGCTGCTGCAGGCGGCCGGCCTGATCACGCTGAGGGACGGCGTCGGCGCGAAGGCAACCCTGGACGACGTCGCGGCGAATCCGACGCGCCTGCGCTTCGTCGAGGTCGAGGGGACGCAACTGGTTCGGGCAGTCGCGGATGTCGATCTCGCCCAAGGCGACCCGGCGCACTTCGTCAGTGCCGGCAGCGGCGATGCCGCCGGCCGCGCGCTGATCTACTCGGGCGCGGACGAACTCGCCTACGCCATCCGGTTCGTGGCCCGCGTGGACCGGACCGACGAACCCGAGATCGCGCGGTTCGTCGCCCTCTATCAGGCCTCGCCGTCCGTGCGGGCGCGGATCGACGCTGCCTACGCGCACAACCCGGCCTTCTACACCCTGCCCTGGCTCGATCGAGCCGTCGCGCGCCAGAGTTCCACACGATGAAGGTCCTGCATCACCTCGCCGCCGCGGCGCTCATCCTCGGCATACTCCTCTTCCAGACGCTGGCCGCCCGGGCGGAGAGCCTGAAGATCGGTACCGTTCCCGGAGCCTACAGCGACGCCGCCAACGTGGCGGCCCGGGAGGCCAAGGCCGAGGGCCTCGACGTCCAAGTCGTCGAGTTCAGCGACTGGACCACGCCGAACGTCGCGCTGGATGCCGGCGACATCGACGTGAACTTCTTCCAGCATCGACCCTTCATGGAGAACGCCGCGAAGCAGAAGGGTTATGATTTCGCTGTCGTCGGGCTCGGGATCCTGCAGAACATCGGCCTGTACTCCCTGAAGCATAAGAGCTTCGACGCGATCCCGGTGGGTGGCTCGGTGGCGGTCGCCAACGATCCGGTGAACCAGGGCCGCGCCCTGCTGCTCCTCCAGAAGGCCGGGCTGATCAAGCTGAAGGACGGGGTCGGCTTCCTCGGCACCCTCGACGACATCACCGAGAACCCGAAGAAGCTGAAATTCACCGAGGTCGAAGGCCCGCAACTCGTGCGGATCACCGGCGACGTCGACCTCGCGCAGGGCTACCCGCACTTCATCGTGGCGTCCGGCAGCTTCGATCCGACCAGCGGCCTGATCTATTCCGGCATCGAGGACAAGCTGTTCGCCGTGAGCTTCGTCACCAAGGCGTCGCGCCAGAACGACCCGGCCGTCGCCCGGTTCGTCACGCTCTTCCAGAAGTCGGACGCCGTGAAGCGGCAGATCCGCAAGTCCTTCGCCGACAGTGACAAGCTGTATCTGCTGGCGTGGCAGAACTGATGGTTGGCCTCGCCTTCGACAGCCTGCGCGGTCCGGGCGTCCGTCCCGCCGGACCCTTGAGCCCCGACGCCGCCCTGGCGCCCGCAACCGTGACGGCCGCGCCTCGCCGGACATCCGGGGCGGTGCGGTTCGAGGCGGTCTCCAAGTCCTACCCGACCGGCTCAGGCCCGGTTCAGGCGCTCGACGGCGTCGACCTCGACATCCCGGCCGGGGCGATCTTCGGCATCATCGGCCGCTCGGGGGCGGGCAAGTCGAGCCTGTTGCGCACCGTCAACCGGCTGGAGGAGCCGACCTCCGGCCGGGTGCTGGTCGACGGCGCGCCGATCGAGGCCCTCGGCACGGACGGGCTGGTCGCCCTGCGCCGCCGCATCGGCATGATCTTCCAGCACTTCAACCTGCTCGCCGCCAAGACCGTCCGGCAGAACGTGGCGCTGCCGCTGACGGTGGCCGGTGTCCCCCGGGCCGAGATCGGCCCGAGGGTCGAGAAGGCGCTGCGCCGCGTCGGGCTGGAGGGTAAGGCCGATGCCTACCCGTCGCGGCTGTCCGGGGGACAGAAGCAGCGCGTCGGCATCGCCCGGGCGCTCGTGAGCAATCCCGAGATCCTGCTCTGCGACGAGGCGACCTCCGCCCTCGACCCGGAAACAACGCTGGCGATCCTCGACCTGCTGCGAGACATCAACCGGCGGCTGGGGATCACCATCATCCTGATCACCCACGAGATGAGCGTGATCCGCGAGATCTGCAACGACGTGGTGGTGCTGGAGGGGGGCCGGGTGGCCGAGACCGGGCCGGTCTGGCGCGTCTTCGGGGCGCCCGAGCATCCGACCACCCGGGCTCTCCTCGCGCCGCTGACCCGCGACCTGCCGGCGGACCTGGCGGCTCGGCTTCAGCCACACGCGGCGCCGGGCGGGTCCGCGATCCTGCGGATCACCTATGCCGGGCAGGGGGGACCCGACCTCTCGAGCCTCGCGGCGGCCGCGGGAGCGCCGCTGCGCCTCCTTCAGGCCGGGATCGAGCGGATCCAGGGTCACGCGGTCGGCCGGATGCTGGTGGCCGTCGCGGAGGCGGATCCGGACCTGGAGGCGCGGCTGCGGTCCCTCGGTGGGGCGGTGGAGCAGATCGGCTATGCCCGCATGGATCCCGACGCGGGATGAACCCGCCGTGAGCCGCCGTCGCCTTCCCTGCGGGATCCCCAAACAGGGCCCGCACCGCGCCACCGGTCCGGGACGGGGCGGCTCTGCAGGATGAACCACGACGCCCTGTCCCGGGCGCCGGCGGCGCCGATGGAGCGGCCGGCGCCCGGCACGAGCTTCCGCCGCGACAGCGGCGCCCCCGTCAGCCCACCCGAACCGGAGCTCCACCGTGACCCCGCAGATGATCGACCGCCTCTGGCAGGCCTCCCTGGACACCCTGTTCATGGTCGGCGTCTCGGCCGGGATCGCGGTGCTGGCCGGCATCCCGCTGGCCCTGTTCCTCGTCACCTCCGGCCCCGACGGCATCTTCCCCGCACCGCGGGCCAACCGGCTGGTCGGGACCCTGGTCAACGGCTTCCGAGCCGTGCCCTTCATCGTGCTGCTGGTGGCGCTGATCCCGTTCACCCGGCTGGTGGCCGGGACCACGATCGGCGTCTGGGCCGCGATCGTGCCCCTCTCGGTGAGCGCCACCCCGTTCTTCGCCCGGATCGCCGAGGTCTCGCTGCGGGAGGTGGATGCCGGGCTGATCGAGGCCGCCCAATCCATCGGCTGCCGACGCCGGCACATCCTGGCCCACGTGCTCCTGCCCGAAGCGCTGCCGGGCATCGTGGCCGGCTTCACCATCACCGTGGTGTCGATGATCGGCGCCTCCGCGATGGCCGGGGCGGTGGGCGCGGGCGGTCTCGGCGACGTCGCCATCCGGTACGGCTACCAGCGCTTCGACACCACCGTGATGATGGTGGTGATCGCGATCCTGATCGGCCTCGTCTGCCTGGTCCAGTTCGCGGGCGACACCGCGGTGCGGCGCCTCCGGGCACGCTGACGGTCCCGTTCCCGCGTCCGCAGCGGCCTGATCGTGAGGGCGCACCCGAGGGGCCGCACGCGAGAACCGGCGCGGACCGAAGGCCCGGACCGCGCCTGGCGCAACGTCCGCACCCACACCCCGCACGATCCGGTGCGCTGGAAGTATCGCTGGATCGGCACCGACCACCTCGACGGCCGGCATCCACCCCGGCACGGAGCGCTCTGATGCCCCACGGACAGAAGCAGATCCTGCTGAACGCCTTCAACATGGCCTGCGTCGGCCACATCAACCACGGGCTCTGGACCCACCCGCGCGACCGCTCGGCCGACTACAACACGCTGGGCTACTGGACCGACCAGGCGAGGCTTCTGGAGCGCGGCCTGTTCGACGGATTGTTCATCGCCGACATCATCGGCGTCTACGACATCTACGACGGCGGCATCGACGTCACCGCCCGGGAGGCCGTGCAGTTCCCCGTCAACGACCCGACCGTGATGATCTCCGCCATGGCGGCGGTGACCGAGCACCTCGGCTTCGGGGTGACCATCAACGTCCACCAGGAGGCGCCCTACACCTTCGCCCGCCGCCTCTCGACCCTCGACCATCTCACCGGCGGTCGGATCGGTTGGAACATCGTCACCGGCTATCTCGACAGCGCCCATCGCGGCCAGAGCGCAGGCGCCTTGCCGTCTCATGACCGGCGCTACGACTACGCGGACGAGTATCTCGAGGTGCTCTACCGGCTCTGGGAGGGAAGCTGGGACGACGCGGCCGTGCGCCGCGACCGGACGGCGCGGGTGTTCAGCGATCCGGCCCATATCCGGCCCGTGTCGCACCGGGGTGAGTTCTTCTCGGTCGAGGGCTACCACCTGTCCGAGCCGTCGCGCCAGCGCACGCCGGTCCTCTACCAGGCGGGGGCCTCGGGCCGCGGCCGCGCCTTCGCGGGCCGCCACGCCGAGTGCGTGTTCATCTCGGCCCGCGACCCGGCCGCGGCCCGCGACGCCGTCCGCGCGATCCGGGCCGAGGCGGTCGCCGCGGGCCGGAAGCGCGACGACGTGAAGGTGTTCGTCGGTCTCGCGGTGATCCCCGGCCGGACGCACGCGGAAGCCGAGGCGAAGCGGGACGAGTACCTGCATCATGCGAGCCCGGAGGCGGGACTCGCGCATTTCTCGGCGTCCACGGGCATCGATTTCGCCCGCTACGGCCTCGACGAGCCGATTCCCTACGCGCCCGGCAACGCCATCCAGTCCGCCACCGCGGCGGCGGCCGAGCGCGGCCTGACCAAGCGCGACCTCCTCGCCGAGCTTGGGCTCGGCGGGCGTTACGCGGTCCTCACCGGGGACGCGGTCTCCATCGCCGACACCATGCAGGCCTGGATCGAAGAGGGCGAGGTCGACGGGTTCAACCTCAGCCGGATCGTCGTGCCGGAGAGCGTCTCGGACTTCATCGACATCGTGATTCCGGAACTGCAGGATCGCGGCCTCTACAAGACCGCCTATGCCGACGGCACGCTGCGGGCAAAGCTGTTCGGCGAGGGCGACCGGCTGCCGGCCCGCCACCCGGCCGAGGCCTATCGCCATGCCACCGGCGCGACGCACCCGACGTGACTACGCGCACCGCACGCCGTCCGGCCCGTGCCGTGTGCAGGTCCCGCCGTCACCGCGCGCGCGGCGACGCGATCCAGGCCGTTGCGGCACCGTCCGGTGTCGCGCTCCCGCGTGACCGCGCTCCGTCCGCGACGACGGCGGTGTCGAAGCGGCCTGTCCGATCCGGTGACGGCGCGGGCCCTGCGCGATTCCACGAGCGCTCCGGGCCCTTCGGTTCGCTCCCCGCCACGACTCGAGCGTGATCGCGGCGGCCGGTGGCGGAGGGATCGCCGGGCATGGTTAATGTTTCCCGTGAAACATTGTCCCGTGCCGTCTCCGAGCAGCCGGACCGTCGGATGGGGGCGCTCTCGAGCTGACCGCGCTGACGCGATCGGGCGCGGCCCTGCCACGCTCCCCATGGTCTTGCCGAAGGGGCGCAACGCGCGCTCTGGGTCGGGGATGCAGCGGCGCGTGCTGCAATATCCCGGAGATGGTTCGTGATGCAGCCCCCGCGGGAGGCCCTGCGGCTCGCAATCGTCGGCGGCGGCTTCACCGGTGCCGTGCTGGCCATCCACGCGGTGCTGTCGTCGCGGGGGCCGCTCGACATCGTCGTGCTGGAGCCCCGGGCCGAGCTCGGCCGCGGCATCGCCTACGGTACGACGGATCCAAGCCACCGTATCAACGTTCCGGGTGACCGCATGG
This sequence comes from Methylobacterium sp. E-046, assembly GCF_022829625.1. Lineage (NCBI taxonomy): Bacteria > Pseudomonadati > Pseudomonadota > Alphaproteobacteria > Hyphomicrobiales > Methylobacteriaceae > Methylobacterium > Methylobacterium sp. E-046. Next base: position 28,590 of record NZ_JAKSYP010000068.1, read on the forward strand.
CCGTCGTCGCCGGGGAACCCGCTGCGCCGACCGCGTGGCTCCGGGCCTCCGGCCTTCTGCCGGATCCCGACGACGCGGCGGGCGTCTACGTTCCGCGTACCGCCTACGGCGCCTATGTGGCCGACCTACTGACCCGGACCTGCGCGGCGGCCGGGGGCCGGGTGCGTCTGCAGCATCGCCGGACGGCTGCCACCGCGGTGACGCCGCGGGATCCCGGCTGGATCGTGGAGACCGGGACCGGCGCGCGAATCGTGGCCGATCGCGTCGCGCTCTGCTTCGGTCACGCCGTGCCGGCCCTGCCGTGTCCCCTCGGCCCCGGCGTCGCGGAATGCCCGCGCTTCGTCGCGGATCCCTGGGCGGCGGACGCCCTGGCGGGCGTGGCGCGGGATGCCGCCGTGCTGATCGTCGGAACCGGCCTGACCATGGCCGACGTGGTGACGAGCCTCCAGGCTCGCGGCCATCGCGGGCCGATCACCGCCCTGTCGCGGCGCGGGCTGCTGCCCAACGCGCACGGGATCTTCCTGACAGATCTCGACGTTCTGGGCGCGCACCGGCCCAGGACCGCCCTCGATCTGCTCCGTCTCATCCGGCGGCAGGTGGCGGCCCATCCGGCGCTGGGCTGGCAGCCCGTGCTCGATTCCTTCCGGAAGGTTCTGCCCGAGCTCTGGCGGGACCTGCCGGCCGCCGAGAAGCGTCGCGTCGTCCACCGCCTGCTGCCGTTCTGGGACGTGCATCGGTTCCGCATCGCGCCGCAGAGCGCGGCCAGCCTCGCGCAGGCTCGGGGGGAGGGGCGCCTGACTGTGGCGCGGTCCGCGGTGACCGGACTGACGCTCTGCGAGGACGGGCGTCTCCTGGCGGAGCTGCGCCGGGGCGAGGCGCAGGAGCGCCGCCCGTTCGACGCGGTGGTGCTCTGCACCGGGCCCGAGCGCGACGTCGCCCGCAATCCGCTCGTGGCCGCCCTGCTGGCGGGGGGCACCGCACGGCGCGATGCGGTCGGCCTCGGCCTCGCGGTCGATCGCGGCAGCCGGGTGCTGGGCGCGGCGGGAGAACCTCAGCCCGGCCTCTGGGCCTTCGGCCCGATGACGCGCGGCAGCTTCGGCGAGATGACCGGTGCCGCCGACATCGCCCAGCACATCGAGGCGGTGGTCGACGCGCTGCTCGCGCCGGCGGGCCGTCAGCCGAACAGGGTCCGCGCCACCACCTGAGGATCGATCGGCTTCTGGCAGAGGGCCACGGCCCCATGAGGGGACGGCACGGAGGCGGGATCGTAGCCGGTGGCGAACAGGAACGGCACGCCCCGCGCCTGCAGCGCGTCGGCCACCGGATAGACGAGCTCGTCCTGCAGGTTGATGTCGAGCACCGCCGCGTCGATCACGGCCGTGCCGGCGATCAGCGCCAGGGCCTCGTCCACGCTGGGCACGGGCCCGAGAACCTGGGCGCCGCCTTCCTCGAACCAGGTCTTGAGATCGACGGCGATGAAGTAGTCATCCTCGACCAGCAGGACACGCTTGCCGGTGAGGGCCGGTGCGGGGGCGGTCATGCGGTGCTCCCTGTGGCTTCGCCCTCGGGCAGGGGGATGTTGATGGCGCAGTGGAGAGCGGTGTCGCTCAGCTCGTAGCGCGTCCGCGCCTTCAGGGCGTAGGGCAGCGCCCGCTCGATGAGCTCGCGCCCGTAGCCGCCTCGCGTCACGGGCTGCTGGATCTGCCGCTCGCGGACGAGGCCCTCCTCCACCCACTCCACGAGCAGCCGGCGGCCCTCCTCGGACGCGCAGGTCCGCCAGGTCACGCTCAGGCGCCCCTGGGGGGTGGTGAGGGCGCCGTACTTGAGCGCGTTGGTGGCCAGCTCGTGCAGGGCCAGCGCGAAGGTCTGCACCGTCGCCTTGCGCAGGCGGACCACCGGTCCGTCGAGCCGGATGCGATCCCGAAGGGCCGGGGCGTCGAGGGCGGCGAGCTCCGTCTCGATCAGCGCCCGGAGGGTGATCGGCTCCTGGTCCGACCGCGACAGCAGGCCCTGGACCCGGGAGAGCGCCGAGAGGCGGTCGTTGAACTGCTCCTTGAAGCGCTCGCCCGGCCCGGTCACCGCCATCGTCTGCTTGGCGATGGCGCGGACCACGCCGAGCAGGTTGCGGGTGCGGTGCTGCAACTCGGAGACCATGACCTGCTGCCGCTCCTGGAACTGGTGCAGATCGTCGATATCGGTGGAGGTGCCGAGCCACTCGACGATCCGACCCCGTCCGTCGCGCACCGGCGTCGCGCGGGTCTGGAACCAGCGGTAGCGGCCCTCGGCGGCGTTGCAGAGCCGGTGCTCGTACGAGAGATGACCGCTGACCGAGGCGTCGTGCCAGGCGATCTGGGCGGCCGCGATGTCGTCGGGGTGGACCACCTCCAGCCAGCCCCAGCCGAGGCTCGCGCCGTCGCTCTGACCGGTATAGGCCAGCCATTGCGGGCTGGACCAGATGCAGGCGCCGTCGATTCCGGCCCGCCAGACGAGCTGCGGGATACCCTGGGCCAGGGTGCGGAACAGCGCCTCGCTCTCGCGCAGGCGCCGCTCGGCCAGAACCCGCTCGGTGCTCTCGACCACGATGGCGATGACGCCGGCGGGCCGCCCGCTCTCGTCGAAGACCGGCGAGTAGTCGAGGTTCATCCAGACCTGCTCGGGCCCGCCGTAGCGGTTCAGGGTGAGTTCCTGGTCGCGGTAGGACAGCGTGCCGCCGGCCAGGCCGACCCGCATCACGTGGTCGTTGAACTCGGCGACCTCCGGCCAGCCCTCGCGCACCTTCGAGCCCAGGAGTTGCGGGTGCCGGCCACCCGCGAAGCCCGAATAGGCATCGTTGTAGATCATGATGCCGTCCTCGCCCCAGAGCAGGACGATGGGGACCGGCGACAGCAGCAGCGTGCTCACCGCGAAGTTCAAGCTCTGGGGCCAGTCCGCGATCGGGCCCAGGGGTGTCCCACCCCAATCGTAGGTCCGGACGAGGTCGGAGAGTTCGCCGCAGCCGTTCGGAAGGGTCCAGGCCGTGCTCATCCGGACGGCGGCCCTCGAGACGTCAGCGGGCACGAGCGCGGCGGGGGCGGAGATGGCGGCGGTCCCGTGACAGGCATGAGGAAGGCGGGCAGGCGTCCACCGGACCGGCGGACCCGCCGATCCGGTCGCAACGCTACTACAGGGTGATCTGCCTGGGTAGACGGCGCGCCCCGACGCCCGGATCAGACCGCGGCGCGCTCCACGGCCTCGGCCAGCTGGCTCGCGACCGCGTCCCCCTTGTAGATCTCGTCCACCGCCTGCTTGAGCTTGGACGCGTCCTCCGTGCGGCCGAGCGCCTTGGCGTAGGCCGCCGCCGAGCCGAAGCCGGCGAGACCGTAATGCGACATCCGCTGGTACTGCGCGAGGATCGCCACGTCGCGCAGTCTCCCGTCGCTCGGCGCTTCCTTGAGGCCGTGCTTCAGCGCCTCGGCCACGAGGCCCTCCATGCCCTTGCAAGGCTCGGGCTTGGTCTCGCCGCCACTGGCCTGGATCAGGCCCTTCAGAACGTCGGTGTGCTTCTGGATCCCACCCACCGAGTGCTCCAGCATCTGCTTCACCTTCGCGTCGCTGACCTGCCCGCTGAGCTGCTGCACGGCCCGGACCATCTGGTCGTTTGCCGACCACAGATCCTGCATCTCGTCGAGGTAGACCTCTTTCAGGCTGCCGGGTGCCGACATCGCCGTCTCCTGATGATGGTGCCGATGCCGGGTGAACCCAGGCTGGCAGGCGGTGTTCCGCAGGCCCCGAGGGCCGCCGGACTCGGTCCGGCGGTGCGCGATGCCGCCGCCGCCGGGCTTCTCCCGCGAGGGCCGGCGCGGGCGCTCCGCCGCCCCCGACGACAGCAGCTCCAGGCGCGCATCGACCCCCGCCGCGTTGGTGAGGGCCGGGCGCCCGGCGGATCCCCGGCGGGCGCTTCGGGGCGGGTCCCGCCTCGGTCGCCGTGCCCGCGCGTTGCCACAGGACCGATGCTACCGCCCGCGCCGAGCCCGGCGCCCTAGCTCTCCGGTCCGGTGCGCGAAGGGGGCGTGTCGCGCCCGCCGGGATCGGAAGCGCCGATCCCCGCCCCGTCGCAGTGCGGTCGGGAGCGGCCCTAGCCGTTCTCCGGGAAGCGCCGGGCGAACCAGTCCCGCAGGAGCTGGCGCTCGTAGTAGAGGCCGCCCGTGGAGAAGCGCGGGTTGGACGTCAGCAGGAAGTTGATGTCCGTGACGGTCTCCTCGCCCTGCGCGACGATGCGGCCGTCGCGGCGCAGCGCGTAGGCGAAGCGGATCCGCGGCGGCGTGGCGTCCGTCACCACGCGAACGCCCGTGGGCGTCGAGAGACCCGGTCGGTCGAAGCCCGCCAGGTCGATGTCGAGGACGGTGACGTCGAGCCGCTCCCCCGGCCGGAGCTTGGCATTGCCGAGATCCTGGAAGATCCGGGTCAGTTCGGCGAGGGTGACCCGGAGCGGCTGCCCGGAGCCGAAGCGGTTCTCGGCATCGGTGAAGCGCTCCGGCGCGGTGTAGCGCACCTGCACGTCCGCGCGCGCCGGCCCGGTGGCCAGCAGTGCCGCCGCGAGGGCGAGGCCGCCCCGGCCGCCGATCCTGCGCCTTCCCATGTGGAACGTCCTCCTGCCCGCGCCCCCGGCGGCCGTCCGGACCCGCCCGACGCCGCCGCGCCGTGAGACGCGCCGCGACAGCCACGATGCGCCTCGGGGTGAGAACCGCCGGAGGCCGCCCCCGTTTCACCGCGCGGGTCCCGCGTGGGTCCCGCGGCGGCCTGCGACGCGAAGGACCGGCCATGTTCATAGTCTCGCCGTGTTCCGGGCGCCTCGTGGCGCTCTCAGCCCTCACGGGCCGCCCAGTCTTGGGAGAACAACCACATGATGAACTCTGTGCTGGCGCTGCTCACGGTCATCGCGGTCCTCGTGGTGACCGCCCTGATCAAGCTGCCGCTCCTGCCGTTCCGCCTCATCGGCCGCCTGCTGCGCAGCCGCCCGGCCGCGGCCTGACTGACGCCTGACTGCGCGGGTCACTGCGCCGCGTCGATGGTGAAGGCCATCCCGCGGCCCGGCCCGTGATCGGAATAGTCGACGAGCATCAGGCCGCGCTCGGCCAGTGTCGCGGCGACCGTCTCGCCTTCCTTGCGGACCATCTGGCCCACCGCGAGCGGCGTCAACCGCGGGCTCGCCTGCCGCAGCCGGTCGACGCCGATGCTCGCTGGCACGCCTTCCTCCTCGGCGATCCGCGCCAGGGCGAGGCCCAGATCCCGGGCCTTCGTCTCCGCGGCTGATTTCGGCTTGAACGCCATCCCGTCACTCCTCTCGTCCCACAGCCCGGTCGCCGGCCGCCTCGCTCAGGCGGCCCGCACGTCGACATTCACGTCGGGAAAGGCCCGGATCCAGATCCGCCGACCCCGCGCATCGTAGACCTCGACCTGCCAGCCGGACCAATCGAACCGTTCGACGACCCGCTCCATCAGGGCGAGCGCCACGCGCTCGGCATGGACCCGCATCTGAGCCGCGTTCGGCAGCCGGCTGCCCCTCAGGTCGGTCACCAGTTCGTGGCCGTCCGTGCAGTGGAAGCGGTAGAGCCGCATCGGCATCGACGTTTCTCCGATCAATCCACAGCCCTCCACCGCGATCCGAGAACGGGTCGTTCCGGTGATCGAGCCATCGTGATCAATACATTTTGTTCATGAAATGTTCTATACGGACTCGGCGGGCGATGCACGCGGATCGCGGGGACGCGCCTGTGGAGATTCGTCTCAGGGAGGCCGAAAGGATCGCCCGCGTCTCGCCGTCCCGCGCCGGGCGACGGCTGGAGCACCCGGGCGTCAACCGTCGCGGACGCGCTCGCCGAGCCTGAGGGCACGGAGCGAGGCACCGCCCGGCGGTAACATCCGCCCGCGGCGGCCGCCCGCAGCCATGCCGGCGGCCGCGGGGGGGCGCGGCACGCGGGCGCCGCATCGGGAACAGGCGGAACCGGCAGGCCGGCGGCGCCGCAGGGTCGGACCCGCTGCGACGCGCCGGCCCCCGGGGGATCCCGCGGCGATCGGCGGGAGGCCGTCGGGGGGCCTCGCCCTCTCAGGCGGCCTTGGCCCCCTCAGGCGGCCTTGCCCTTGCGCTCGCGCTCGGCCATGGCGCCGGGCTGTCCGAGGCCGATGGCCTTGGCGAGGGCGGAGCGCTGCTCGGCGTAGCTCGGGGCGACCATCGGGTAGTCGGACGGC
>NZ_JAKSYP010000078.1:0-20906 GCF_022829625.1 Methylobacterium sp. E-046
TCGCCGTCGGCGACCCGGCCCTTGCGGTAGAGGTCGATGGCGCCGCGCAGCAGCGTCGGGTCGGTGTCGCCGGAGATCTTCGGCCGGGCCGGGTCCGGCACCTCGGGCACCGGCGCTGCCGGGGTGACGGCGGCGTCGGGCAGCGGGAAGGCCACCGGGGCGTCGGGATCGGCGGAGGCGTAGGCCGCGGCGGCGGCCGGCAGCGCCCGCGCGGGCTCCTCGCCCTTGTCGTCGCCGCCGGAGGCGTGGACCGGGTCGAGCTTCAGGGCGTCGGCGGCGACCGGGTCGGCGGCCTTCGCGGCCTGCGCCCCGCGGACCTGGGCGGTCGACAGGGCGGCATCGCTCGCCGGCGGCGCGGGCTGGGTGGCGGGCGGCGTCGCCGCGGGCGCATCCGTGCCGGCGTGGCCGACTTGGCCGGTTTGGCCGGCCAGCGCGACGCCGACGGTGGCGACGAGCGCTACGGCGGCGAGAGAGGCGCGCTTCGAGGTCGGATTCGGGCCCGCGGATCGGATCACGATTTCCCCCTGCTGATCATCGGAGCGGGAAGAGGCGAGGATGGGATCGCGACCATAAAGATCGCGTTAACCGTCCCCACGATCTGTTTGCGCGGCGTGGCGCGACCGCCTATGTCTGCCCGTCCGCGCCCGTAAGGTGCGCGCCACGGGCGGCGCCGAGAACGCCGAGATCCCAGTTGGGACCCTTTGGGACGCCTGAGATGACCGAGATGACCGGGAGCCGCCTGCGGGGCTCGCTCACCGCGCTTGTGACGCCGTTTCGCGACGGGGCCTTCGACGAGGCCGCCTTCCGGAAGTTCGTGCGCTGGCAGATCGAGCAGGGCAGCCACGGCCTCGTGCCCACCGGTACCACCGGCGAGAGCCCGACCCTGACCCATTCCGAGCACGACCGGGTGGTCGAGGCCTGCATCGACGAGGCCGGCGGGCGCGTGCCGGTCGTGGCCGGTGCCGGCTCCAACTCCACCGCCGAAGCCGTTGAGCGGGCGCAGCACGCCGAACGCGCGGGCGCCGACGCCGTCCTGGTGGTGACGCCGTACTACAACAAGCCGACGCAGGCGGGCCTCTACGCCCACTTCAAGGCCGTCAACGACGCGGTCGGCATCCCGATCATCATCTACAACATCCCGCCGCGTTCCGTCGTCGACATGAGTGTCGAGACGATGGCCCGGCTCTTCGAATTGAAGAACATCGCCGGCGTGAAGGACGCGACCGCCAAGATCGACCGCGTCAGCCAGCAGCGACAGGCCATGGGGGCGGATTTCCTCCAGCTTTCGGGCGAAGATGCGACGGCCCTCGGCTACAACGCGCAGGGCGGCCACGGCTGCATCTCGGTGGTGGCCAACGTCGCCCCGCGCCTCTGCGCCGACCTGCAGGAGGCGACGCTGTCGGGCGACTACGCGCGGGCCCTCACCCTCCAGGACCGGCTGTTCCCGCTCCAGGCCGGTCTGTTCGCGGAGGCCAACCCGGCCCCGGTGAAGTACGCGCTGTCCCGGCTCGGGCACATGACCGCGGAACTGCGCCTGCCGCTGGTGCCGGTGACCGAGCCCACGAAGCGCATCGTGGACGACGCCCTGCGCCACGCCGGCCTGCTGGTCGACTGAGGGAAGTCTCGCATCATGGCCCCGAAACCGGAGCCCAGTCGGCGCATCGTCGCCGACAACCGCGCCGCGCGCTATCACTACACGATCGAGGACACGCTCGAGGCCGGCATCGCGCTGACCGGCACCGAGGTGAAATCCCTGCGCGGCGGCAAGGCGACGATCGGCGAGGCCTATGCCGGCCCCTCCGGCAACGACCTGATGCTGTTCAACGCCTACATCCCGGAATACCTGGAGGCGAACCGCTTCAACCACGACACCAAGCGCCCGCGCCGCCTGCTGCTGCACCGCCGCCAGATCAACAAGCTGATCGGCGCCACCCAGCGCCAGGGCTACACGGTGGTGCCGCTGAAGATCTACTTCAACGACAAGGGGCGCGCGAAGGTCGAACTCGGCCTCGGCAAGGGCAAGCAGGCCCACGACAAGCGCGAGGCGGCCAAGGAGCGTGACTGGCAGCGCGACCGGGCGCGGCTGATGCGGGATCGGGGCTGAGGCCGTCGCGGCGCGCTGCCCCGGGCTGCGGTGCATCGGCGAGGGTGGCGCCGCCGGACGCCGCCGCCCCCCCAGCGGGGACGGTCGCGGGACGGTCAGGGGACGGCGGGCGCCCCGGCGACCTCTCTGACGGGGCGGAGTGCGGCTCCTTGGCGCCGCCCGCGCGATGTCCCAAGATGGTGCCGTGCGGCGTGGCCGCGGCCTCGTGACCTTGCGGGAGACGCTCATGCCATCCACCCACGACGCCCTGCCCGACGACCTCCCCGTCCCGGTCGATGACGGCGCGGCCGCGCACCTGCGCGGGATGCGGCTGCCCGACGTGGCGCTCCTTGCCACCGACGGGCGCACGGTCTCGCTGGCGCGCCTCGCCGGCTGCACCGTGGCCTACGCCTATCCGCGCACCGGCGAGCCGGGGCAGCCGAGCCTGACGCCCGACTGGGACGCGATTCCCGGCGCCCGGGGGTGCACGCCGCAGGCCTGCGATTTCCGGGATCACCACGCCGCGCTGACCGCGCGGGGCGTCGCCCAGGTCTTCGGATTCTCCACCCAGACGAGCGCCTACCAGCGGGAGGCGGTCGAGCGGCTGCGCCTGCCGTTCCCGCTGCTCGCCGACCCGCACCGGGCCTTCGCGATGGCGGCCCGCCTGCCGGTCTTCGAGGCCGGCGGACAGGTTCTGCTCCGCCGCCTCACCCTGGTGATCGACGACGGGGTCGTCAGCCAGCTGTTCTACCCGGTCTTCCCGCCCGATGAGAGCGCGCGCCAGGTTCTCGCCTGGCTCGAGGGCGCCGGGGCCTGAGGGCCTACTCCTCCTCGGGCTCCGGCTGGCGGATGCCATAGCGGTTCTCGAGGCTCGGGTTAGGCCGGCCCTCGCCGCGGTAGCGGCTCGGCGACTCGCCGGACGCCCGGGCCGGGCGGTCGCCCGCATCGCGCCCGATCCGGCCCACGAGGCTCGCGAGGTCGACGAACTCGTCCGCCTGACGCCGCAACTCGTCGGAGATCATCGCGGGCTGGGTCTGGATGGTCGAGATGACCGTGACCTTGACGCCGCGCCGCTGCATGGCCTCGACCAGCGAGCGGAAATCGCCGTCGCCCGAGAACAGGATCATGTGGTCGATATGGGCGCTCAGCTCGAGGGCGTCGATCGCCAACTCGATATCCATGTTGCCCTTGTACTTCCGCCGGCCCATCGAATCCGTGAATTCCTTGACGGGCTTCGTCACGACGCGGTAGCCGTTGTAGTCGAGCCAATCGATCAGCGGCCGGATGGAGGAGTACTCCTGATCCTCGATCATCGCGGTATAGTAGAAGGCACGTAGAAGATTCTCCCGGGACTGGAATTCCTTCAGGAGCTTCTTGTAATCGATGTCGAAGCCGAGGGCCTTGGTCGTGGCGTAAAGGTTCGCGCCGTCGATAAAGACGGCGCTGCGGTGCGTCGCAGTCATGGAGTTTCGAAATCCTGAAAATACGGGTGACGGGAAATCATTTGATGAAACGGCCCGGCCGCCTTGCGGGACGGAGGGCCGGACCGGGCGCCACGATGGATCGTCGATATGATCTGTAATCCGGGGCGAAAAGCTTGGTCGCGCGCGCGACCGGTGCCCAGGCCCGCGGACCATTGGTTTGAAACGCGGACTTGTCAAGCAGAGCGTAAGATCTGCGACGTTGAAAATGGGATTCGTTGGCTGGATGGCCGCATCGGGCCACTCGGACAGGTCTTTCGCCGCTACTCGGAAGATCTATCGGTGATGATGGCAATCTGAGATCCGCCTCATCGGCCGGACCACGTCAGCCGTTCACCCGCTCCACGCTGTTCACCGGCCGCTTGCCGCGCAGCTCCGCGATGATGGCGTTGAGGTGCTGCAGGTCCCAGACCGACAGGTCGATGGTGATGTCGGTGAAGTCCTGCGTGCGCCGCTTCATCGAGATGTTGTCGATATTGCCGTCATGGTCGGCGATCACCTGGGCGATCTGAGCGAAGACGCCCGGCTCGTTGATGGACTTGAGCGCGAGGCGCGCGGGGAAGCGCTCGCCGCTGAGCGCCTCCGTGTCCCAGCGGACGTCGAGCCAGCGCTCCGGCTCGTTGTCGAAGGCCGCCAACGCCGCCGACTGGATCGGATAGACGGTGACGCCGACCCCGGGGGTCAGGATGCCGACGATCCGGTCCCCGGGGACCGCGCCGCCGTTCGGCGCGAAGGTGACCGGGAGGTCGCCCGCCAGGCCCCGGATCGGGATCGCGTCGCTCCGGGCCTCGTCCGGCCCGCCCTCGCCGCCCGGGAAGGTCAGGCGCATCGTCTGGTCGGCGGAGCGCACGAGGCGGCCGGCTCCGCCGGCCGAGCCCTGCGCGGCGGAGGGGCGGCGCTCGTCGCGATGGTCGGGATAGACCGCCCGGACCACGTCCCCGGAAAACATCTCCCCGCGGCCGACGGCGGCGAACACGTCCTCGGTGCTGGCGCGCGCCAGCCGCGGCAGGGCGCCCCGCAGCTTGTCCTCCGAGAAGGTCTTGGCCGCGCGCTCGAAGGCCCGGTCCAGGATCTGACGGCCGAGGCCGGCATATTGCCGGCGCACGGCCGTCCGGGTCGCCCGCCGGATCGCCGCCCGGGCCTTGCCGGTCACCACCAGGGATTCCCAGGCGGCCGGGGGCGAGGCCCCGTCCGAGCGGCTGATCTCGACCTCGTCGCCGTTGGCGAGCTCGTGCAGCAGTGGCGCCATCCGGCCGTTGATCTTGGCGCCCACCGCGGTGTTGCCGACGTCGGTGTGGACCGCGTAGGCGAAGTCGATCGGCGTCGCGCCCCGCGGCAGGGCGATCAGCCGGCCCTTCGGGGTGAAGCAGAACACCTGGTCCTGGAACAGCTCCAGCTTGGTGTGCTCCAGGAACTCCTCCGGGCTGTCGCCCTCGGCGAGCAGCTCGATGGTCCGGCGCAGCCACTGGTAGGCGCCGCTCTCGGCGGCCAGCCGCGGATGCACGCTGCCCTCGCCGCGCGCCGGCTCCCTGGGCGGCTCGATGCCGAGTTCCTTGTACTGCGCGTGGGCGGCGATGCCGTACTCGGCGATATCGTCCATGGCGCGGGTGCGGATCTGCAACTCGACGCGCTGGCTCTTCGGGCCGATCACCGTGGTGTGGATCGAGCGGTAATCGTTCTGCTTCGGGGTCGAGACGTAGTCCTTGTACCGGCCCGGCACCATCGGCCAGCTGGTGTGGACGATGCCCAGCGCCGCGTAGCAATTCTGCACGGTGTCGACGACCACGCGGAAGCCGAAGATGTCGGAGAGCTGTTCGAAGGCGACGGATTTGCGCTCCATCTTCGACCAGATCGAGAACGGGCGCTTCTGCCGGCCGCTCACCTCGGCGGTGATCCCCTGCGCGCCGAGCTTGTCGGTGAGTACCTGGGCGATGGTCTCGACCACGCTCTCGGACTTGGCGGTGAGCCGCTCCAGCCGCTGGGTGATGGTCGCGTAGACGTCCGGCTCCAGGTTGCGGAAGGCCAGATCCTCCAGCTCCTCGCGCAGCTCCTGCATGCCCATGCGGCCGGCCAGCGGCGCGTAGATGTCCAGCGTCTCCTGGGCGATGCGGTGACGCTTGTCCTCCCGCATGTGCTGGAGGGTGCGCATGTTGTGCAGGCGGTCGGCGAGCTTCACGAGCAGCACGCGGACATCCGCCGCCACCGCGAGCAGCAGCTTGCGGAAGTTCTCGCCCTGCGCGGCCTGCTTGGAGACGAGGTCGAGGCGCTTGAGCTTGGTCAGGCCGTCGACCAGCGCGCCGATCTCCGGCCCGAACAGCCGGCGGATCTCCTCCAGGGTCGCCTCGGTGTCCTCCACGGTGTCGTGCAGGACCGCGGCCACGATGGTGGCGTCGTCGAGGTGGAGGTCGGTGAGGATCGCGGCGACTTCGAGGGGGTGGGCGAAGAACGGATCGCCCGAGGCGCGCTTCTGCGTGCCGTGCGCCTGCATGGCGTACACGTAGGCGCGGTTGAGCAGCGCCTCGTCGGCGGCCGGGTTGTAGCGCTTGACCCGCTCGACCAGCTCGTACTGGCGCATCATCCGCCGGGACGGGGTCGGTTCCTGGGTCGTGCGCGGGGTCCGGATCACGCGCGATTGTTCCGCACCCGCCGCGCCAGCCTCCGCGGGGAGCGTGACCGCTGCGGGCTCGGAACGAGAGAACCCGGCGTCGCCGCCGGGTCCGGGATCACTCAGGTCGTGCGTGTCGAGACCCACGGGTCCAGGCTCACTCGCCCTCGTCGTCGGTCTCGACCGGCGGGGCGAGGTTCTCGAGACCGCGCAGGAGATCCTCCTCGCTCATGCGGTCGAACTGGACCGCGGCGTCGTCGCTGGAGGATTGCGGGGCCACCGCGGCGGCGGCCGGCGAGCTCGACAGCAGCGGCACGGTCTCGGCCTCCGGCTCGTCCACCTCGACGTATTTCTGCATCGAGTGGATCAGCTGCTCCTTGAGATCGTCGGCCGTGATGGTCTCGTCGCCGATCTCGCGCAGGGCCACGACCGGGTTCTTGTCGCGGTCGCGGTCGATGGTGAGGGGGGCGCCGGCTGCGAGCAGCCGCGCCCGGTGGCTCGCGAGCAGGACGAGCTCGAAGCGGTTCTCGACCTTCTCGATGCAGTCTTCGACGGTGACGCGCGCCATGCGGGGCGGCTCCTTGGGCTTGAGCGACGAATGCTGTCGGGTATGACGCCGTCTTACACCGGATGCCGTTCTGCAACAAGCACAGCGGGTTGCGCCGGGCGCGTCCCTGCCGTTCCGGGCCGCGGAGGGACCGCGGAAGAAACGCTGTGCGTGCGGCGCATCCTGCGGCGCTGTGTGCGGCGCAGAGTTGACACCCGCGGCCGCGGGTGCGAGTGCGCGCGCCATTCCAGTATCTCGGCCGACACGGGCGGCGTTCGCGCGGCGACCGGTGCCGGCGGTCAGGACCCACCATGCGCGCACTCATCTTTCCCGGCCAGGGCAGCCAGGCGGTCGGCATGGCGCGCGACCTCGCGGAGGCCTTCCCGCAGGCCCGGGCCGTGCTCGACGAGGTCGACGCCGCCCTCGGCCAGAACCTGTCGCGGCTGATGTTCGAGGGGCCGGTCGAGGCGTTGACCCTCACGGCCAATGCCCAGCCGGCCCTGATGGCGGCGAGCCTCGCGGTGTTGCGCGTGCTGGAGGCCGAGCGCGGCCTGGATCTCGAACGCGACGTGACCTGCGTGGCCGGCCACTCGCTCGGCGAGTACGCGGCGCTGGCGGCCGCCGGCAGCCTCACGGTCGCGGATGCCGCCCGGCTGCTGCGCCTGCGCGGCGAGGCCATGCAGGCGGCGGTGGCCCCGGGCGCCGGGGCCATGGCGGCGCTGATCGGCACCGATTTGGACACGGCCCGGTCGGTGGCCGAGGAGGCGGCTTCGGCGACGTCTTCGGAGGCGGTGTGCGACGTGGCCAACGACAACGGCGGCGGCCAGGTGGTGCTCTCGGGCGACCGGGCGGCCGTGGAGCGCGCCATCGGGGTCGCCACCGGCCGCGGGATCAAGCGCGCCGTGATGCTCAACGTCTCCGCCCCATTTCACTGCCGCCTGATGGCGCCCGCCGCCGAGGCCATGGCGCGGGCGCTCGCGGCCGTGACCCTCAGGGCGCCGCGCGTCACCCTCTACGCCAACGTCACCGCCGCCCCGGTCTCCGACCCGGAGGCGATCCGCCGGGCGCTGGTCGAGCAGGTCACCGGCACCGTGCGCTGGCGCGCGTGCGTCGCCGCCATGGCGGAATCGGGCGTCGACCGGTTCCACGAACTCGGCGCCGGCAAGGTGCTCACCGGCCTCGTCAAGCGCATCGCGCCCCAGGCCTCGGCCACCGCGATCGGCACGCCCGCGGACGTCGCCGCCTTCGCGCTCTGATCCCCCAGGAGCCCCGCATGTTCGAACTCACCGGCCGCAAGGCCCTCGTCACCGGTGCAACCGGCGGTCTCGGCCAAGCGATCGCCCGGACGCTGCACGCGCAGGGCGCCACCGTGGCGCTCTCGGGCACGCGCCCGCAGGCCCTGGAGGCGCTGGCGGCCGAGCTCGGCGAGCGGGCCCAGCCGGTGGCGGCCGACCTCGCCGACAGGGATTCGGTCGAGGGCCTCGTGCCGGCCGCCGAGGCCGCGATCGGCCCGCTGGACATCCTGGTGAACAACGCCGGCATCACCCGCGACAACCTCTTCATGCGGATGAAGGACGAGGAGTGGGAGCAGGTGCTCTCCGTCAACCTCACCGCCGCCTTCCGCCTGTCGCGGGCCGCCGTGAAGGGCATGATGCGCCGCCGCTTCGGGCGGATCGTCAACATCGGCTCGGTGGTCGGCAGCACCGGCAATCCCGGCCAGGGCAACTACGCCGCCGCCAAGGCCGGCCTCGTGGGCCTGACCAAGGCGCTGGCGGCCGAGGTCGCCTCGCGGGGGATCACGGTCAACTGCGTCGCGCCGGGCTTCATCAGCTCGCCGATGACCGACGCCCTCAATGAGAAGCAGCGCGAGACCATCCTGGCGCGCGTGCCCGCCGGGCGCCTCGGCGAGGGCGCCGAGGTGGCCGCCGCCTGCCTCTACCTCGCCTCCGTGGAGGGCGGCTACGTCACCGGCCACACGCTGCACGTCAACGGCGGAATGGCGATGTACTAGGATCGGTATACTGGTCTCGGCCGTCGCGGAATCGGTGCGAATCACCCGCCCCGGCACGCAAACGCCACACCCATGAAGGGTTTCTGAACGGCCCCTCGCCAGGGCGGGAGCCCTGTGCTACCAACCCCCCGCAGCCGCACAGGGGGTTGACGGTTCAGCGGGTTTTCAGTCCAAGGCCTCCCGGCGGGGGCACCCTGGTTCACCTTGCCGGTTACCTCGAAGCACGCGCGATCGGACACCGGCCCGTCAACAAGCCCGAAGGGGCGCGACGCGGCCAAGGCACCACCCCGAGAAGACTGACAGACCAAAAGGACGAGGACGGAAGACCGATGAGCGATATCGCTGAGCGCGTGAAGAAGATCGTCGTCGAGCACCTGGGCGTCGAGCCCGAGAAGGTGGTCGAGAGCGCCAACTTCATCGACGACCTCGGTGCCGACAGCCTCGACACGGTCGAGCTGGTGATGGCCTTCGAGGAAGAATTCAACGTCGAGATCCCGGACGACGCGGCCGAGACCATCCAGACGGTCGGCGACGCCGTGAAGTTCCTGGAGAAGAACTCCGCCGCCTGAGGGCGCCGGGACTCACGTTTCACGCGGCGCGGGTGAGGCGGAACAGCCCCCGCGCCGTTATGCGTTTCAAGGTTCGCAGACGTGATAGGTCCCGCCGGGACCGATCCCGTCCTCGACAGTTGTAGACGATGCGCTCCGGCGGCGGCCCGGAGGCGCTTCAGGACGGGATGGGCGTTATGCGGCGGGTGGTGGTCACGGGTCTGGGGATGGTCACGCCGCTGGGCAGCGGGGTCGAGCACACCTGGAGCCGGCTGATCGCGGGCGACAGCGGCGCCGGCCCGATCCGCGGCTTCGAATCCGCCGACCTGCCCTGCCGGATCGCCGCGCAGGTCCCCTTCGGCGACGGCACCGACGGCACCTTCAACCCCGACGCGGTGATGGAGCCCAAGGAGCAGCGCAAGGTCGATCCGTTCATCGTCTACGCCATGGCGGCGGCCGATGAGGCCCTGAAGGACGCGAACTGGCGCCCGGAGAGCCACGAGGACCAGTGCGCCACCGGCGTGCTGATCGGCTCCGGCATCGGCGGCATCGGCGGCATCTACGACGCCTCCGTGACCCTGCACGAGAAGGGCCCCCGCCGGATCTCGCCGTTCTTCATCCCGGGCCGGATCATCAACCTCGCCTCCGGCCAGGTCTCGATCGCGCACGGCCTCAAGGGCCCGAACAACGCCGTGGTCACGGCCTGCTCCACGGGCGCCCACGCCATCGGCGATGCGAGCCGCCTGATCGCGCTCGGCGACGCCGACGTGATGGTGGCGGGCGGCGCGGAGTCGCCGGTGAACCGCCTCTCGATCGCGGGCTTCTCCGCCTGCCGGGCGCTGACCACGGGCTTCAACGACGCGCCGGAGCGGGCCTCCCGCCCCTACGACCGCGACCGCGACGGCTTCCTCATGGGCGAGGGCGCCGGCATCGTGGTGCTGGAGGAGTACGCGCACGCCAAGGCCCGCGGCGCGAAGATCTACGCCGAGGTGGTGGGCTACGGCCTCTCGGGCGACGCCTACCACATCACCTCCCCGTCGCCCGACGGCGACGGCGCCTTCCGCTGCATGAGCGCGGCGGTGAAGCGGGCCGGGATCTCCCCGGCCGAGATCGGCTACATCAACGCCCACGGCACCTCGACGCCCATGGGCGACGAGCTGGAACTGAAGGCCGTGGAGCGGCTCCTCGGGGACGCCGCCGCGCATGCCACCATGTCGTCCACCAAGAGCTCGGTCGGGCACCTGCTCGGCGCCGCCGGCTCGGTCGAGGCGATCTTCTCCATCCTCGTCCTGCGCGACGGCGTGATCCCGCCGACCCTCAACCTCGACAACCCCTCGGTCCAGACCAAGATCGATCTGGTGCCGTTCGAGGCGAAGCGGGAGCAGGTGGATGTCGTTCTGTCGAACTCGTTCGGGTTCGGCGGCACGAACGCGTCGCTGGTGATGCGACGGGTCAACTGATGTCCGAACGGATGATCATCCGGTCGTCGTAGAGGACAGACCCGGCGACGCGATCAGGCGAGGATGTTGAGCGCAAGACTTTGATCGCTCGACGACGCGTCGAAGGTCTGTCGGAGGCGAAGGCCGGCGCTCACCACCCTCGCCGCTCCTCCTCGCCCGGCACCCGCCCCTGTGGCGTGAGCGCGTGCACCACCTCCGGCAACGCCTGCGCCAGCTGGGACAGGAGCGCCTCGCGGTCCAGCCCGGTCTGGCTCTGGAGGGTGTCCACCGTGTCGGGGCCGAGCGCCCGGGCGAGCTGGTCCGGGGCCACCGGACGGTTGGCGCCGTGGCCGATCCAGGACTCCATCACGTCGCCGAGGCCACCTTGGCGAAACCGGTCCACCAGCCCGTCGAGGCCGCCGAGATCGCCCTGATCGTCGGGTCCGGCGCGGCTCGGGGACGGAGCGCCGCCGGGGCCGTCGAGCATGCCGGAGAGGTCCGAGAAATCGCCGGGCGGCAGGGATCGGTCCACCGGACCGTCTGGGCCGCCGTCGCGGCGGCCGCCATACTGGTCCCAGCCGCCGATGTCGCCGCCCTCGTCCGGGGGCCGGCGCCCGCCGGCATCGGCGGGGTGCTGACCGGGGTCGCGCCCGTAGGGACCCGCCCCGCCGGAGCGGTCGGCCTCGGGCCCCGGCTCACCCTGGCGCCCGCGCCCGAAGATGTCGCCGAAGCCGCCGCCGGCACCCTTGGCCAGCAGCAGCATCAGCAGGGCCTTCACCAGGGGCGACATCCCCCCGGCTCCCTGCCTCTGCCCGCCGAACACCTGACCGAGCACGCCGCCGATCGCCGATTCGAGCAGTCCCATCCGCGTCACTCCCGCGATGCCCGGCCCCGGGCCCCGGCGGACAACAATCCGGAACCGGTCCCGGTTGCCGCGCGCCGCCTGGAAAGCGGCGCCCGGAGCCGTCGGGCGGCGCGACCGCGGAGCCGGACCGCGTCATGCGGGCGAGAGCCCGCCCTCAGCGGACCGTGTCCACCAGGGCCGCCTGTGCGGTGCCGCGGGCCGTGGTCGCGTCCGCGGGCTCGATCAGCGGCACCGTGGCGGCCGAGAGGGCGAGGGCTGCCAGGAACAGGCCGGTGGCGGCGGCGCCGGCCCGGGGGCGTGGCAGGCGGAGGGCGGCGCGACGCTGCGCCGGGCGGTGATGGCGGTCGATCCGGATCATGGCGGCCTCATCGGTTCGGGTTGGGCCAGGGGCCCTGCATGCCGGGGAAACGCCGGCAGGCCGCGTGCCGGTTCCCGGGTGCGTCGCCGAACCCGTCAGCTCCGGGTCACCAGCCGCCGTCCCAGCGCCCCCAGGATGCAACCCGCGCCGTAGGGCGGCAGGATCAGGGCGGCGGTCTCCAGCCAGAGCCCCGGCAGCCCCGGCACGAACCCGGCGATCGCCGCAGCCGCCAGCAGCCCGGAGAGCACGAACAGGCCGAGGGGCACGGCGTACCGGTCGGGCCAGCCCGCGAGCGCCCCGACCACGAGGCCGAGCAGGCCCGCCCCGGCGAGACCGGGCCAGAAACCAGCGAGGAGAAGCGTCACGGCAGCAGCGCGAAGGCGACGGGGCCGGCCGGCCCGTCCGGCCCGGGGGCGACCTGATCGGGGCGGGCGCCGGCCTGGAGGAGGTACTCCACCACGGCCTGCGCGCGCAGCCGAGGCAGGTCCTGCGGCGGCTCCTCGGGCGCGTCGGCGGGCTTCTTCGCCGCGGCCTTGCCGTGCCCGGTCGGTTCCTTCTTCACCGCATCCCTCTTCCCGGCCTCCTTCTTCGGGGGATCTCCCCGGGCCGCCCCCGTGACGGCCGCATCCTTCCTGCCCGGTGCCGCGCCGCCGGCCGAAGCGGGCTTCCCCGATGCCGCGGTCTGGTCGGAGGGAACGGGCTTGGCTGGCGCGTCAGCCTTGGCAGGCGCGTCAGCCTTCGCCGGCACGTCAGCCTTCGCCGGCACGTCAGCCTTGGCCGCGCTGGCGACCTGGGCGTGCTCGGCCGCGGCCGGATGAGCCTCCTCCCCCGGCGTCGGCCCGGCGGCGGGCGTCGGAGCGGCCTTGGCCGGATCCGCAGGGCCCGAGACCGTGAGGCGCAGGGTCGGGCACGCCTTGGCCAGGGCCGCCAGCGTGTCCAGCGTCGGGTAGAAGGAAGGCGTCAGTGCGGTGCTGCCCGCCGGGAAGCGCAGGCTCGCCCCCGCCACGGCGGCGGCGCCCTCGGCCCGGCAGGTTTCCGGATCGCGCCGCTCCGCCGGTTGCCGGGCCGACACCGCCGCGCGCCCGGTCCAACCCGGGGGCAGCGCCCCGGCCAGCCGGTCGGGGACGCGGGCGGCGCTCTCCCGGTAGAGGCTCTCGCCGGTCAACGTGAGGGCGCGGTCCGAGACCGTCACCGCGCCATCGGCGAGTCCGGTCACCAGGGGGATCGCGGCGGCGAGCGCCTCGCCGAGATCGGGCGGCGCCCCCTCGGCGAGGCGGGTGCGGTCGATCACGGGCTCGCGGAACAGGCGCGGCTTCAGGGCCTCCAGGATCCGCTCCCGGGTGCGCGCGTCCGGCACGTGCCCGCTGAGCGTGACCGCGTCCGCGGTCCGGCGGATCGTCACCCGGTAGGGCGAGAGCGGCCGCGCCGTGAGCGCCACCGCGCCGGCCTTCACGCCGGCCGGCCGGGCGTCGCGCATCAGCGCCTGCGCGTCCGGGATGGCCTGCCCGTCGATGGCGTCCCCGGTCATCGAGATGGTGCCGTCCGCGAAGGCGATGCGGCCGGTCTGGATCAGGTCGGCGAGGCGGAACGCGTAGGCGATGAGGCCCTTCGGGTCGATCGCCGGATCGAGGCCGCGCCCCAGGAGGAGCCGGTCCTCGACCTGACCGCCCGTCCCGACCGCGGCCTCCTGGGCTTCGCGCCGGGCCGCCTCCAGGTCGGACGCGGCGGGGGCGAACCCGTCGAGCACGATGCCCCGGGCGGTCTTCTCCACGGCGAACCGGTACTGCGCCACCAGCGGCGGCAGGATCTCCACTCGCCCGATGCTGTACCCCTCCGGCGGATCGGACAGGGCGGCCCGGAGCGCCTCGTAGGCGGGAACGTCCACGGCCTCGCCGGACAGGCTCAGCACGGTGTCGCTGAGCGACGCCCGGCTACCCTTGGTGAGCCCGGAGAGGCGCGCCGCCAGGAACGCCGCCGCGCTCGGGAAGTCCGGCGGCGCACCCCGGGCGGCCCGGGCGGTGTCGTCGAGGTTGGTGCCGGGGCTCAGGGCGCCGGTCACCCGCGCCTCCAGGACCCGCCGGCCGATCTCCACCGGGCGGCTGCCCTCCAGGGCGATCCGGTCGGGCCCGGTGCGGATCGCCGCCCACTGGAACGGCGCGGCGGTCTCCACGAGGCCGACCGCCGAGACGATGCGGCGGGGGCCGTCCAGCGCGGCGAGGCGGGTCAGGACGGTGTCGCGCACACCCACATCCGGCGCCTCCCCGGCCGCCAGGAGATCGCGGCCCCGGGCCTCCAGCCGCAGCCAGGGCTCTCCGGTGCCGGTGTCGGTGCCCGCCGCCACCGGCGCGCCCGCGGCCTCGATCCGCTCGGCGATCTGCGGGGCGGCGTAGAGGGTCGCGCTCGCCCAGGTCAGCGCGAGCGCCGGCAGGCCGGCGAGCCAGCCGGCACGGCGCAAGCCTGAGGCGAAGATTTCGGGCACCGGTCGACCGGGGGTTCGGGCAAAGACGCCGGCGAGACGACACCGCCATTCCGGCAGGATGAAGGCCGCCGCCGGATTCGGGGCCTCAGCGGCACGGCCCGCGTCAGCGCGCCGCCGGAGCCTCCGGTGCCGCCCGGCCGTTGACGCTGCGAAGCCTTTCGTCCGGAGATTGTCATGCGGGCCCTCCTCGCCGCCCTGCTGGTGCCGATCGCCCTCCCCGCCGCGGCTCAGAGCCTGTCGGCCACCGCGACGGTGCCGAATTCGGCCTCGCTGGAGCCGCTCACGGCGATCGGCAATCCGGGGCAGCTCAGTCTCGGGGGCGGTTCGACCACCGGGCCCTTCCCGACTCTCTCGGCGCAGACCGGCGGCCTCGTGAATGCCGGCCAGCTCAGCCTCGGCCGCTCCGGCGGGGGCGGCGGCACCGTCGGGGCGCCCTCGGGCGGCGCGCCCGGCGCGGGCCAGCTCGGATCCCAGGGGGGCGGCACCACCGGGGGCGCCGGCGTCGTCGGCGCGACGCCCGGGCGGAGCGGGATCAGCAACACGATCGGCGCCACGGGGTCCCGGAGCGGCTTCGGCGGCACGGCGCGCGCGAACTCGGGCGCGACAGCGGGCGGGGCCGCGGGCGGCGCGCCGTCCGCAACCGTCGGGACCGCCGGCTTCGCGGGCGGCCTGACCCCGCGGGGCTCGGGCGCGACGGCCGGCGGGTTCGGAACGGGCGCCGTCGGCTTCGGCGCGAGTGCGACCGGCACCTCGGGGGCGGCCGCCTTCGGGGCCGCAGGCGTGCAGGATCGTGCCGCCAGCCTCGGCGTGGCCGTCCCGGCGACGGGGACGACGGGCGGGGGAGGTTCGGGCGGGGCCGGGATCGCTGCCGGTTCCGGCGGGGCGGCGGACCAGGATCTCAACGCCGTGGCGCTCTCCCGCGCGGCGCAGGCCGGGGGCGGGACCGGCGGTGGCGCGGTCGGCGGTGCCAGCATCGCGGGCGGAGCGGGCGCGGCGCCAGGTCCGGGCGGTCTCTGCAACGGCCTGCCGGCCGAGGCCTGCCTCGCCGGGGCCGGCTCGTTCTGACCGGCGACGGCGTGGGGAACCGGCGTCAAGCGCTGCCGTTCATCCTGTTCCGGCACCTCGGCCGGGACAGGAGGCAGAGATGAACGTCACTCTTGGTCGCATCTCGCTCGCGGCCGTACTGGTTCTTGGCGTCTCGAGCGCGGCATTCGCCCGGGAAGCCGGTCCCCAGGCGCGCGGCGCCGGGAAGGCGTCGGGCCTGCACGGGATCGGTTTCACGGATCCGAAGTTCGGTTCGGCAATGCGCACCGGCAAGGATCAACCCTATACGTGGCCGGTGAGCGACCGCTATCGTCCGGTGTCCCAGCCCTTCTACGGCCGGGCCTACTGACGGCCCCCGCCGGCACCGGGAACACGCCCCGGCGCGGGAACGCGCCGGTCTCCGCAGCTCACAGAGACAGAGGAGGATGCGTGGTGCCTCCGTCGAGCCGGCTCATCCTCGCGGTGCTGGCCGCCGCGCCGCTATCGGCGCGGGCCGGCGAATTCGCCCCGACGCCGCCGGTGCCCGGCATGGCCCTGACGCTTCCCGGATCCGGCATGGCGACCGGCGCTCCGGTCCCGCTGGCCCCGGTCCCGTCACCCGCGGCCACCGCGCCGCCGGCTCCGGTCCCGACCCCGGCCCAGGCCGACCTCACCGGCCCACGACGGCCCAGGACACTCGGCAGCGGATTTCCGTCCACGGACGGCCAGCTTCCGAACCAGCGCACCGGACCGCGACGTGAGCGCGTGGTGCACGACATCTGCATCGGCTGCTGAGCGGATCCCGACATCATTGCCCCCGGGGGCGAATGCGGGTCGGGCTAACCCGGCGCGCCGGCCTTCACCCGGATCCAGCGCGGTGAGACGATGCCGCCGGCCTCGGTGACGATCCAGGGCCGCGCGTCCTCGACCGCGACGGTCCGTGCGGCGGCGGCCTGCGTCTCCCGCAAAATCGGGACTGAACGCCCCTCGGCGGACCGGCCCGCAGGACGACCGGCCGAGCGCCGTGGCCGAACGGTCAGCGCGGCGCGCATGCCGGATCGGCCGGCGTCATTTCTCGCTCCCCGAGCTTGATCGGCGGGACGCCCCCGGTGCGTCCGTCGGACACGGCTCCCGTACCGGCGATTCGCCTCGCCGGTCCAGTGGGATCCGCCGCCGGGTTTCGGGCGGATAAACACCGGACCGCGGCGTCGCGGAAAATCAAATCTTGCACGGCTTCAATTTTACTTTGAGATCTGCCACGTGGAAGTTTAATACATTTGCATCGAATGCATGGCCGAACCCAGGATCGACACGGCCGGCCGCTCCCGTTGTCCCGAGAGCATTGCATTACCGTGCTGATCCGGCGTTATGTTGCATTGCGAAATCAGCATGCCGCATCGCACAAATCCGTGGTGTCATAGGGCCGTCGATCGCACGTCGCGATCGAACACGCGATCGAAACGGAACCGCACCATGCGCACGATCCTCATCCTCGCGTCGGCCGCGCTCGTCTCGGCCGCCGTCATCCGGCCCGCTGCCGCCGACGACCACCTGAACCTGACGCCGCCCCTCTACCGGGAGCAGGCCCGCGTCGCGCGGCAGGTTCGCCCCGTGAGCGACATGACGACCACCCCCCAGCCCGTGGCCGCACCGGCGATCCCCCGTCGGGCGGGCTCGACGGCCGATCGCGCCATGATCCAGGCCTTCGCCGAGACGAGCCGCTGATCCCACGCTCCGCCGGCGGGATAATCGCTCGGCGGGCGCGGGCTCTCTGACGGTGGGCCTGAGCCGAGGCTGGAGCATCCCGACCCGCTTGCCCCGGCACGGTCACCAAGCCGCGGTTACTGAGCCGCGATCACTGTGCCGCGGTGGCCGCATCCGCGGGGCATCAGACCAGGCGCAGGTTCCGGGCTGCCTCTGCGGGCGAGACCCCGCGTCGGATCAGCCTGCGGGTCCGCGCCCGCTGATCGCGTCCGGCGCTGAGGGTGGCGGATGCCGCCCGATGCGCGTCGAGCCACAGTTCCAGCCACGCGCAGTGCGCCGCCACGCCGAGCAGGACGGCATTCTCGGCCTGCCGCAGGCCCAGCCGCAGGCTCTCATCCGCCAGCCGGCCCACCTCCCCGTAGATCATCCGCGTCCCCGCCCCGATCCGTCCGGATGGTCCTGGCCGCGGGCGCGCAACCGCGGTGGCGCGTCCCTGGCCGTTCGATCATCTTGCTCCGCCATGCGACGCCGAAATTGCGTCAAATGTCGGTCTCGCGCCGGATGACCGCATCCTCGTCGAGCCCCTTCTGCGACAGGCCGACGTCGGGATCCTCGTCGGTGAGCGACGGCGACACGATCCGGGCGGCCGGCCCGGGTCTCGCGGGCTCACCCTCGGGCGGGGTGGTTTCCCGGTCCGGCGGCTCGCGCGTGCGTGCGTTCGTCATTCGGGACATCCCATCCGGAACCACTCCGTCCGACCAACGCGCCATACCTCCTCCGGCTCCTCAACGGAGCGCGGAGCGGCAGGATGGGATTGGCCGCGCTATATGGGAGCTGAGAGCAAGGAGTCCGTTGTGTTCACCGTCAAGGGGATCGACCCGTCCGGGCGCGTCATGACCTTCGCCTGCGGGACCGATGAGCAGGCCATGGAGAAGACCTGGGAGCTCGCCCGGCGCGGCTTCCGGGAGATCACGGTCGCCGATCCGAAGGGCAAGGAGATGTCCGCTATGGCCTTCGAGCGGTCCCTGAACATTGATTGGGAATGAAGCGCGGGCGATCCGGCAGCGCGGCCGGAAGGCCCCGCGGCCTGTCCGGCGGCCGATCCCTGCAATGACACTGCAGGTCGGGGCGCGGCGTCCGGCCCCGCGGGACCGTCAGTGCAATTCGTAGCAGTTCGTGATCACGCGCGGGTTGCGCGTCACATCGTACAGGATCGAGCACTGGACCAGGTAGGTCCGGTCCTTCTTCCGAAACAGGATCAAGGACGAGCGATTGTCGAAGGTCCCGGTATAACCGGCGATCTCCCAGCCGTCGGCGCTGAGCCGCTCGATGGTGAGCGGCTGCTCGGCCGCGGCCGCTGAGACGAAGCCGACACCCGTGATCGTGCCCAGCCGTCCGAGAACCGGCCCGGCCGCGCGGACCCGCCGGAGAAGGCGGCGCCCCAGAGGCTCCGTGATCCTGCGCGCCGGACGGGTCACAGCTCCGCGCCCGCGTCGCCGTCCGGTGCCGGCGTCCCCCGCGGCGGCGCAGGATCCGTCCCGGGCTCCGGCGCAGGCGCCAGCCGCGGAGGCGGCATGTCTCCGGTATTCGGCGGCGTCGGCAACCCCTGCGGCAGGTCGGGGACGGGAGGGTCGTCCTCACGCGGTGTTGAATCCGGCATGGCCTGTCCCCGCTATGGCGCTGCGCCTGCACGGGGCGGCAGCGTACGGTGGAGGGAACGACTCAATCGCGGGAAGGTGCCGCACCCACGGGCAACGCCGCCCGGGCCGGCGCCGCATCAGGCGGTTTCCAGCGCGTGGCTGCAACCCCCGCCGTGCAGACCCATCCCGGCGGATCCCTCCGTGGCGGCCCCGATCTCCTCCGCCTTGCGCCAGATCGCCCGGCAGACGAGGAACTCGTTGCTCGCATCGATGCTGAGGACGAAGCGTTCCGGCACGATCTCGGCGTCCGGAAGAGCGATGCGGACCCCGCCGGCCGAGCGGTCGTAGACGATGCAGGGCAAGGTTCGATGCTCGTCGACCGAGATGCTGCCGGCCTCATTCATCAATGTGCGCGGGGTGCTGCGTCGTTCGAACATCGCCGCCTCGTGGAACTGCGAGCGGCAGGATCGGTCACGCACCTTCAGGCCGCGTATGAGAAATGCGTCGCATTTTCAGTATCTGCTATCGACTGTGAATTACGTGTGTTTTGAGCGTATCCAGAGCGTATCTGGCGGACCAATAAAGTCGATGGCGGCGGCCGGCACCGGCCGCCGAGTGCCGCCTCGGCGGAGCCGGCCTGGAGCGCCGGAGACCTACTCGGTGATCACTTGGACGAGGGTCGTCAGGAAGCCCAGAGCGACGGCGCCGATGCCACCCATGAAGGCCACGTCCCATCCGGCGAATTCCTTCGACTGGGGGGCACGCATGAAGGCAAAGAGCGTGAGGGCAGCCCCGCACACGACGAGCGCGATGGCGAGATAGATCGGCCGAGACATGACGCTTCCTCCTCCAGCCGATCTCGCGTCCCTGACGGGCTCTTTATTCGGATGCAGGCGACCGGCTTGATCTGTCTTGTCGCATCCGTCGACAAACCATGACAGACGAAATCGCGGCGAACAAGCTGCCGTCAAGTTCTGCATCGCAGAACGACCATGAGGCGGATGCCGAGATCTTGCCCTCGTCCTCCGCTCGGCCGGCTCAGGGCGCGGTCCGATCCGCGTCAGTCGACGAAGACGCGGACGCCGTCGGTGTTGAGGATGTCGCGCTGATCGGCACACCATCGTTCCGCGCCCAGGGTCGCGATCTCGCCTGCGACGCGCCGGCCTTCCGCGGCGATGGCCGCACGGGCCCGGTCGTGGCCCAGGGCTTGGTCGAGGGCTCGGCGAACGGTGCGGGACAGGCCTTCGGAGACGGTGTCGTCCACCGTGTAGAGCGCGCGGCAGTACAGGACGATCCCGGCCTGCGCGCCGACGGTCCGGACGAGGCCCGCGATCGTCTCCGCGCGCTTGGCGGTCTCATCGTCCTCAGCGGCCGAGGCGCCGCCACCGAGCAGGGCGGCGAGGAGCGAGCCGGCGACCAGGGTACGTCTCATCCTCGGGATTCCCTCGGCGATCCGGGGTCGGGCCGCCCCGTCGACCGCGCTGCACGCCCGCGTGCGAACCCCGGCAATCCGGGCCGCGCCGGTTACCGGCGGGCCGCCATCAGATCGTGGGAGAGCACCGTCAGCTTGCCGATCAGGCTGCTGATGTCGTTGCCCTTGCAGGACCACTGCGTCCCGATCGCTTCACCGTCCGCCGAGACCGAAACCACCGCCACCGAGCGGAGCCGACCTTCGCGGGCGAGGGCCAGCTGGTCCTGCAGGACGGCGATGATCGAGGCGGTATCCTCATCGGCGACCGCGGGCGCGACATGCGCCGGGAACGGTACCACCGTGCTGGTCTGCTCTGGCTTCATGTCGCTGAACCCTCGGTTGTCATCCTGGGGATCGGCGTGCGCATCCGCTTTGTGCAGAGTATGGCAGCTTGTCCGTGTCGCGCGATGTCCCGGACGCGTGTGGCACTCCGGCAACGGTTTCGGCGGGGCCTGGACGGGGTGCGATCGGGACACTCGCCCGGTCAGCACCCCGTCGCAGCATGGCGTTGAGGCGGCCTTGGCCCCCTCAGGCGGCCTTGCCCTTGCGCTCGCGCTCGGCCATGGCGCCGGGCTGTCCGAGGCCGATGGCCTTGGCGAGGGCGGAGCGCTGCTCGGCGTAGCTCGGGGCGACCATCGGGTAGTCGGACGGC
>NZ_JAKSYP010000096.1:0-27405 GCF_022829625.1 Methylobacterium sp. E-046
TACAACACCGTGCGCCCGCATGCCTCTCTGGGATACCGGCCGCCGGCACCGGAGGTCTTCATGCCAGCCTTCTCCGCTTGGCCAGCTGCACTCGCCCGACCAGCTCCGCCGGCCAAGCTACCCGTGGCAGAGCGGCCAACCGTGCACTAACTTTACTCTTGGACCACCTTGTGGGGGCCGATCAGGTGCTGATTGCGCCGGTTCCCGCAACACCGACCGCGGGCCTGGGGCCCAGAGCCCCACGCTTCACACACCGCGTGAATCATCTGTCCGCGTCAGTGCATCAGGGGTGCTCGTCGCGAGCCCCGCCACGGTGTCCGTGCCCGGTTGCACGCGTGAGACGCTGTCCGCAGCGTTATCGAAAGCCGATTGGGCCGCCCCCGATCACCCGTCCACGGCCTCGGTCTCGGTCTCGGATGCCACGGATGCCCAGCCGACCTCGTCGTCGCGGCTTTCGAGCGTCAGGTCCGCGCGACCGGCGTCCCGCGGGGCGGAGATCGAAGCCGAGCGCGTCGGTGCGTCTACACGCCGTGTCGCCGCCCGCAGATCCGTCCGCCTGCCCGGGCGCCCGACGCCCCACCTCTCCCGGGTCGATCCTCGCCGAACGTCCGACCTTGCACACGGCCGCAATCCGGCGCGACGGCGTCGGGCCGAACGCAGGAAAACCGCTTCGGAGCGATGCTGCTGGAAAAGCGGCTGGCCAAATCCCGATCCGCAAGAGCCGTCATTTGGGCTTGAACGGTGGCTCCAAAACAGGCGTTCAGGGACGCTCCGGCCACGAGGCTTGATCGTGTCACGACGAGGTCATACGGCCTCCCCCTGGACAACTCCCGCGGGAGACCTCGAAGCGCGCCGCCGGTCTTTGGCCGACTCGCTCCTGAGCTATAGATCGGTTGAATGGATCCGCTGGCCTGCCGGGGCCGGACAAAGTGTCGAGCCATCGGTGCCGGCCACGGCATAGCGGAACGGGCCATATGCAGCGCGCCTCCATAGTCGAGCGATTGTTCCGGGATCCGCCTCGCTGGGTTTCCTATCCAGCAACCATTCTCTTGGTGGCGGCTGTCTATGGGATATATCGCTGGCTCTGGCCGGCGCTTCAGATCTATCCTTTCTTTCTGTTCTTTCCGATCATCATCGTCGCGGCAGCATTTTTTGATCGCGGAAGCGGATACCTCGCCACGATACTCAGTGTCCTGGTAATTACATTCATTTTTCCTCCAGTGGATTCGTCGCTGGCGGTCGAGCCGCGCAACCTGTTGGCGCTCATAGTATTCCTGCCGGCCGGGCTGGCGTTAAGTGCTTTGCTCGAACTGCGGCACCGACTTCTCCGACAAACCCGCGACGCCCTCAAGCAGGCGCGCGTCGCCGAGGAACGGACGGAGGTGCTTCTGCACGGCCTGCACCAGAGCGAGGCACGATTCCGGCAGTTCGCGGAGGCCGCCTCCGGTGCGCTCTGGATCCGGGATGCCCAGACGCTACGCATGGAGTGGCTGAGCCCGGCCTTTGACCGCATCTACGGCTTCCCGGGCGAGGAACTCCTGGACGCCAACCCGCAGTGCTGGGCCTCATTGATCGTTCCTGACGACCGGGCGGCTGCTCTGGGGCGGCTCGAAGAAGTGAAAAGCGGCAAGGCTGTGGTGCACGAATTCCGCGTCGTCCGCGCCTCGGACGGTGCGTTCCGCTGGATCAGGAGCACGGACTTCCCGCTCTTCGATGAGCACGATCGGGTGCAGCGCATCGGCGGCATCGCAGAGGATGTGACCGAGGCTAAGCTCGCCGCGGAGCACCAGGGCGTCCTGCTGGCCGAGTTGCAGCATCGGGTGCGCAATATCATGGCGCAGATTCGCTCCATAACGGCCCGCACGGGCGAGAGGGCCGAGACCGTGAGTGAATACGCCGACCTCATGGCCGGACGCCTGCTCACCTTCGCCCGCGTCCAGGCGCTCCTCACCCGGAGCGCCAACATCGGCGCCAGGATCCTCGACATCATCAACGACGAATTGGCAGCGCAGGCCGGACACCCGGAGCAGTACACACTGCATGGTCCTGACCTCGTGCTTGCCCCGAAGACCGCCGAGGTTCTGACGCTCGCCGTCCACGAACTCACGACCAATGCTCTCAAGTACGGGGGGCTGTCTGTGCCCGACGGCCGCGTTACGGCGCGTTGGACGACCTTCGAGCGGGGCGGCTCGTCCTGGCTTGGCCTGGACTGGATCGAGTCGGGCGCGCCGACGAGTTCTCCCGCGGACCTGTCAGCGCCGAGGCGGCGTGGCTTCGGCAGCGAGATGATCGAGGGACGTATTCCCTACGAATTGGGGGGTCGAGGCGAACTCTCCATCCATCCGCGCGGAGCACGGTGCCGCTTGGAGTTCCCCCTGCGGGACCGGTCGAGCATTCTGGAGACAGATGCCCCGCGCCGGGCCGCGATCTACGGAGGTTTGCTCGACATGGCCGGCGAACCCGATCTAAGCGGCCACCGCATTCTGGTGGTTGAGGACGACTACTATCTTGCCACCGATACCGCGCGGGCGCTGAGAAGCGTTGGCGTGGAGGTCATCGGCCCGTATCCGACCGAGGAAGGCGCGCGCACCGCCATCACGAACGCAACACCAACGGGCGCAATCCTCGATCTGAATCTCGGCGATCAGGGACCATCCTTCGTGCTGGCGGCCGAGCTTCAGACCCGTGGCGTGCCCTTCATCATGGTCACCGGTTACGATGCCGCGGTTATCCCGGCGGAGTTCGAGACGATCACGCGGCTGCAGAAGCCGGTGCAAATCCGGCAGATCGTCGGCGCACTCGCAAGGAAGCTCGGTGGGGCTGCCTGATCTGGAGCGAGCCCGCTCCCACAGGCGAGATCGAATGTGGGCCGGTGCGTCGGCAATGTCCGCCACGATGATGCGTTCTTCCGAGAGCGGGCATGTTGCAAATTCACCCACCTTAACCGTTCAGAGGCGCCGGCCGACGTGACTGGAACGGGCCGAAGGCAGAAGATCCGCTGCGGAGCAGGCCGGCCGCGGAAGCGGACGGTGCCTGCCATGCGACTGCGGCCGAGAAGCCCAGTGCGTCCGAGAAACCGAGTGCGTCCCCGCGGGATGCCGCCGGCACCGCCCGCGGTTCCGCTGGCCGGGCTGAAGGAAGCAACGCGGCGTTGATCCCGCGATGCGCTGGTACGGCAACCAGGCCGCGCGGGACGCCGCACCGGCCGGGTCGTCCCCGGCAGCACCCGCATCGCCGCGTGGGCCGGCGTTCCGATCACCGCCGCCGCGCCCTGGCTCCCTTCATCCCCGGCGTCTGGCGCTAGCGGCCCGGGCGAACGGCCGACATCCTGGCGGCTGTGCCGAGGACAGCCATGCCGAGCGAGATCACCCTCTTCGAGGCCCGGCGGGTCATCACGATGAATCCATCGCGGCCGGACGCGACGCATATCGCCGTGCGCGACGGGCGCGTGCTGATGGTCGGGACGCGAGCCGAGTTCGACGGGCTCGACGCGGTTCCGGATCGGTGCTTCGCCGACAAGGTCATCCTGCCCGGCTTCGTCGAGGGGCACGCCCACGTCATGGAGGGCACCCTCTGGCGCCAGACCTATGTCGGCGCCGGCGACCGCCGCAGCCCGGACGGACGTCGCGTGCCGGGCCTGCGCGACATCGGCGCCGTCGTGGACCGGCTCTCGGAGGCGGGCCGGTCCATCGCCGACCCGGACCAGCTGCTCTACGGCTGGGGCTTCGATCCGCTGCATCTCGGCGGCGCGCGCCTGACCCGTCACGACCTCGACCGGGTCTCGACCACCCGGCCGGTGATGGTCCACCACGCCAGCCTGCACATCACCAACGTCAACAGCCTGCTCCTGGAGATGGCCGGCTTCGATGAAACCACCGCCCTCGACGGCGTGCCGAAGCTGCCGGACGGCACCCCGTCCGGCGAGCTGCAGGGGATCGCCGCCCGGCTGCGCCTGTTCCGGGGGCTCGGCTACAACCCCATGAGCGGGACCCTCGACGCCGCCGACGTGGGCCGGTTCGGCGCGGCCGCGCAGCTCCAGGGCATCACCACCATCGCCGACCTGCACAACGATCTCACGGACGCGACCGTGGCGGTCTACGGCGCTGCCTGCGTCGAGGGGTTGCCGGTGCGGATCGTGCCGGCGCTGGCCTCGGTCTCCTGTCCCCCGGAAGATGGCGTCGCCAAGATCGGCCGCCTCGCCGCCGCCAACACCGACCGCCTGCGCTTCGGCATCGTGAAGATCGTCGTCGACGGCTCGATCCAGGGTTTCACCGCCCGGCTCCTGCCGCCGGGCTATCACAACGGCGCGCCGAACGGGCTCTGGTACGTCGCCCCCGAGGATCTCGACCGGATCGTGGGGATCTACCACGCCGCCGGCATCCAGCTTCACATCCACACCAACGGCAACGAGGCCACCGAGGCGGCCCTCGACGCGGTCGAGAAGGCGCAGATCGCCCATCCCCGTCCCGACCACCGGCACACCCTCCAGCATTGCCAGATGGCGACCGAGGCGCAGCTGCGGCGGGTCAAGGCTCTGGGCCTCTGCCTCAACCTGTTTTCGAACCATCTCTATTACTGGGGCGACGCCCATCACGACCTGACGATGGGGCCGGAACGGGCGGCCCGGATCGACGCTGCCGGGAGCGCGGCGCGGCTCGGCATCCCGCTCGCGATCCACTCGGACGCGCCGGTGACGCCGCTCGGGCCACTGTTCACCGCCTGGTGCGCCGTCAACCGGACCACGTCGTCGGGGCGCCTGCTCGGCCCCGCGGAACGGCTGAGCGTGGCCGAGGCCCTGCACGCCGTGACGCTGGGGGCCGCCTACACCCTGCGGATGGACCATTGCGTCGGCTCCATCGAGGCCGGGAAGTTCGCCGACTTCGCCGTCCTCGACGCGGATCCGTTCGAGACGCCCCCGGAGGCGCTCAAGGACATCCCGGTCCACACCACGGTGCTCGGCGGCCGCGTCTTCGCGGTGCCGCCGGCATGAGGCGCGGACTTCCCGCGCCCGCGACGCGCTGCCCGCTCACGGTCGTCGGCGGCTTCCTCGGAGCCGGGAAGACGACGCTTCTGAACCGGCTGCTCGCCGGCTCCCAGGGCCGCTACGCGGTGCTGGTCAACGATTTCGGGGCGATCAACGTCGATGCCGGCCTGATCCAGGACCATGACGGGCAGACCCTGCGGCTGACCAATGGCTGCGTCTGCTGCAGCCTCGCGGACGGCTTCCTCGACACGCTGATGCGCGTCCTCGCGGAGCCCGAACCTTTCGATCACATCGTCATCGAGGCGAGCGGCGTCGGCGATCCGGGCGCCATCGCGGAGATCGCCCTGGTGGAGCCCGGCCTCGTCCTGCGCGGCGTCGTCGTGCTGGCGGATGCCGAGCGCCTGCCGGGCCTCGCCGCCGACCCGCGCCTGGGCGACACGCTCGCCCGCCAAATCCGCGCCGCCGATCTCCTCGTGCTGAACAAGCGCGACCTCGTGGATGCGTCCGGCCGCGCGGCCGCCCGGACGACGCTCGCCGCCCTCGCGCCCGGCATCCCGGTGGTGGAGACCGTGGCGGCCGCGCTGCCCGAGGCGGTCTTCGATCTGGGCGGCGAGGGTCCGGAACGGGCCCGGCGGGGATCTACCCGGCTGCGCGCCGAGGCGGTGACGCACGAGGCGGCCTTCCAGCGCCTGCTCTACAGGCGCGCCGGCGCGTTCGATCGCGCCGGGCTCGAGCGTGCGCTCACCGGCATGCCGGCCTCGCTCCTGCGGCTGAAGGGGCGCCTCGGTCTGGCCGACAGGTCCGAGATGCATCTGCTTCAGATGGTCGGGCGCCGCTGGAGCCTGTCGCCGCTGCCGGAGCCCGCACCCGACGCGGCCGAGCTCGTCGGCATCGCGGCGACCGATCCCGAAGCCGGCCCGGCGCTGGCCGGCCTCCTCGACGCCGCGTTGCGACCCCCGCAAACCCCACACGGAGACCGAAACCGATGCGCCTGACCAAACGCACGCTCCTCGGCGCCGGCCTCTCGGTCCTCGCCGCGCCCCTGACGGCCCCGATCCTCGACCTGCCGAAGGCGCTGGCCGACGACGCGGCCGCGCCGCTGGTGATCGGCACCAACCAAGTGCCGCGCCACTTCAACGGCGCCGTGCAGTCCGGCATCGCAACCGGGATGGTCTCGACGCAGATCTTCGCGAGCCCGCTTCGCTACGACGACCAGTGGAACCCGCAACCCTATCTGGCCAAATCCTGGACGATCGCCCCCGACAACCTCAGCGTGACGCTCCACCTCGTGGACAACGCCGTGTTCCACGACGGCCACCCGCTGACCGCGGAGGATGTCGCCTTCTCGATCGGGGTGATCAAGGCCAACCACCCGTTCCAGACCATGCTGGAGCCGGTCTCCACGGTCGAGACCCCCGACGCCCACACGGTCATCATCCGGCTCGCGCGCCCGCATCCGGCGCTGCTGCTGGCCATGTCGCCCGGCCTGATGCCGATCCTGCCCAAGCACGTCTACGGCGACGGCCACGACATCAAGACCCATCCGGCCAACCTGAAGCCCGTCGGCTCGGGTCCGTTCAAGTTCGTCGACTACAAGCAGGGCGAGTCGATCCAGCTCGAGCGGTTCGACCGATTCTTCATCCCCGGTCGGCCCAGACTGGCGCGGCTCGTCTACCGGATCCTGCCGGACCAGAACAGCCTCGTCATCGCCACCGAGCGGCGCGAGATCGGCATGCTGCCGTTCCTCTCCGCGGTGCGGGACATCGAGCGCCTCGCCAAGGCACCGACCCTCACGGTGACGGATCGCGGCTTCGAGGGGATCGGCCCGATCAACTGGCTGGCCTTCAACTGCGGGAAGAAGCCGCTCGACGACGTGCGCGTCCGTCGGGCCATCGCGCTGGCGGCCAACCGCGACTTCATCACCGGCAAGCTGCTCGGCGGCGTGGCGAAGGCGGCCACCGGCCCGATCGTGCCGGGCTCGCCGTTCTACGAGCCGGCCGTCGACCCCTACAAGCTCGACGTCGCCAAGGCGGACGCCCTGCTCGACGAGGCCGGCCTGAAGAAGGGGCCGGACGGCACGCGGCTCCAGCTCACCATCGACTACATCCCCAACGACAACGACCAGCAGCGCAACGTCGCCGAGTACCTGCGGGCCGGCCTCAAGCGGATCGGCATCGCGCTGCAGGTCCGGGCCGCGCCGGACTTTCCGACCTGGGCGCAGCGCGTCTCCAACTTCGACTTCGACCTGACCATGGACAACGTCTTCAACTGGGGCGACCCGGTGATCGGCGTGGCGCGGACCTACCTGTCGACCAACATCCGCAAGGGCGTCATCTGGTCGAACACTCAGCAGTACAAGAACCCGAAGGTCGACGAACTGCTGAACGCCGCCGCGGTCGAGACCGACCTGCAGAAGCGCAAGGCACTCTACGACGCATTCCAGACGATCGTCGTGTCCGAGGCGCCGATCGCCTATCTCAACCTCACGCCCTACAAGGCGGTCTACGACAAGCGCCTGACGAACCTGCCCCTGTCGATCTGAGGACCGCTCTCGCCCCTCGACGAGGTTGCCTGGGCGCAGGGCGCCGCGGGGGCCGAGCGATGACGGGCCTGCGCAGCCTCGGCGCGACTGCGGCGAACGCCGGCGGCCTGCTGCTCGCCGTGGTGGTGCTGAACTTCCTGCTGATCCAGGCCGCGCCGGGTGATCCGGCGCAGGTCATCGCCGGGGAGATGGGCGGCGCCTCGCCGGAGATCATGGCGGAGATCCGCACCCGCTACGGCCTCGACCGCAGCCTCCCCGAGCAGCTCGCGACCTATGTCGGCAAGGTCGCGCGGGGGGATCTCGGCTACTCGTTCTACTTCAACGAGCCGGTCTCGCGCCTCATCCTCGGGCGGCTGCCAGCCACCGCCCTGCTGGTCCTGTCGGCCCTCGCCCTCGCGGTCCTGGCCGGGGCCGGCCTCGGAATCCTGGGCGCCCGCAGGCCGAACGGCTTCGTCAGTCACGCGGTCTCCCTGGTGGCGATCGCCGGCAACGCCGCGCCAGTCTTCTGGACAGGCCTGATGCTGCTGGTCGTGTTCGCCTCCCTGTGGCCGGTGCTCCCGGTCGCCGGGATGGAGGATGTGGCCACCCCGCGCCACGGCCTCGCCTACGGCCTCGACGTCGCACGGCACCTGGTCCTGCCGGGGCTGACCCTCGGCATCGTCTACGTCGCGCAGTACAGCCGCCTGATGCGCGCCAGCATGATCGACGCGCTCAACGCTGACTACGTCCGGACCGCCCGGGCCAAGGGCCTGCCGGAGCGGATCGTGATCGGCAAGCACGCGCTGCGCAACGCGCTGATCCCCCTCGTCACCATGGTCGGGCTCCAGTTCGGGCAGCTCTTCGCGGGGGCGATCCTGGTCGAGACCGTGTTCGCGTGGCCGGGGCTCGGCCGGCTGACCTTCGACTCGATTCTGCGGCGCGACTACCCGACGCTGCTCGGCATCCTGTTCTGCTCGGCGCTGCTGGTCATCGCGGCGAACCTCGTCACCGACCTCCTCTACCGCCTGATCGATCCGCGGATCCGCGCCGGGAGGCCGGCATGAGCGCCCTCGTCGCGGCCGAACCGGCGGTGCGGCCCCAGCCGGTGCGATCCGAGACGGCGGCGCCGATGCCGCGCCCGGCCTCGAATCCCGGCCTCGCCGCGCTGGGCCTGTTCCTGCGCAACCCGAGCGGGCTCCTGGGCCTCGCCATCCTGACTGGCCTGCTGTTCGCCGCGCTGGCGGGCCCGCACCTCTACGGAGTCGATCCGTTCGAGATCGTCGGCGCCCCGTTCCAGCCCCCCGGGGGCGACCCGGTGCTCGGCACCGATTACCTCGGCCAGGATATCCTGGCGGCCCTGCTCCAGGGCGGCCGCGCGACCCTGCTGGTCGGCTTCTCGGCGGCACTCCTCACCGTGGTGATCGGCGTGACCTTCGGGGCGTTGGCGGGCTTCTTCGGCGGCCGGGTCGACGCGGCACTGATGAAGGTCACCGAGTTCTTCCAGGTGCTGCCGACCCTGCTGTTCGCGATGGTCCTGGTCACCCTGTTCGGCCAGAGGATCGTGATCACGACGATCGCCATCGGGATCGTCTCCTGGCCGCCCACCGCCCGGTTGACCCGGGCCGAGTTCCTGCGCTTGCGCGGCCTCGACTTCGTCAAGGCGGCCCGGGCGGCCGGCGCGGGCCCGTTCTACCTGATCGGCCGGGTGATCCTGCCGAACGCCGCGCCGCCGATCGTGGTCTCCGCGACGCTGGCGATCGGCACCGCGGTGCTGTTCGAGGGGGCCCTGAGCTTCCTCGGGCTGGGCGACCCCAACGTGATGAGCTGGGGGCTGATGATCGGGCAGAACCGCGCCTACGCCCTGGAGGCGTGGTGGACCGTGCTGCTGCCCGGCGCGGCGATCTTCCTCGCGGTCCTCGGCGTCAGCCTCGTGGGTGACGCGGTCAACGACGCGGTGAATCCGCGCCTGCGCAAGCGGAGCTGAGCGATGGCCCCCGTTCTCGCCGTCGAGGACCTGACCGTGACCCTGACGCGGCCGGGCGGCCCCGTGCCGGTCCTGGAGCGCCTGAGCTTCTCCGTCGAGGCCGGACGCACCGTCGCGCTGGTCGGCGAATCCGGCTGCGGCAAGAGCATGACCGCGCTGGCGATCATGGACCTGCTGCCGGAGGGCTTCGCCCGCGCCGGCGGCCGGGTCCTGCTGGCCGGGGAGGACATCGCGGCCGCAAAGCCGGCCCGGCTGCGGGCGCTGCGCGGCAGCGCGATGTCGATGATCTTCCAGGAGCCGATGACGGCCCTGAATCCAGTCTACACGGTCGGCGACCAGATCGCGGAGGCGCTGCGCCTCCACCAGCGGCTCGAGCGCCGCGCCGCCCTGGAGCGGGCGCTGGCGATGCTGAGGGCCGTGCAGATCCCCGCGGCCGAGCGGCGCCTGCACGCCTACCCGCACGAACTCTCCGGCGGCATGCGCCAGCGGGTGATGATCGCCATGGCGCTGGCCTGCCGGCCCAAGCTCCTCATCGCCGACGAGCCCACCACGGCGCTCGACGTGACCGTCCAGGCGCAGGTCTTCGACCTGCTGAAGGCCCTGCAGGACGAGATGGGCACTGCCATCGTGCTGATCACCCACGACCTCGCGGCGGTGGCCGACATCGCCGACACCGTGGCGGTGCTCTACGCCGGACGCTGCATCGAGCAGGGCGACACCCGGTCGGTCATGCGCGCGCCGCAGCATCCCTATACGCGGGGGCTGATGGGCTGCACGCCGCACCTGCGCCTCGGCGCGGCGGCCGATGCGGGGGTGGGGACGCTGCGCGAGATCCCGGGCCTCGTCCCGCCGCTGGGCCGGCGGCCGGCGATCTGCGCCTTCGCGGATCGCTGCGGCCGGGCCGACGCCACCTGCCTGGACAATCCCCAGCCGGCCCTGACCGAGGCCGGCCCGGCCCGGGCGGTGGCCTGCTGGCACCCGGAGGCCCGCGCAGCATGACGACGAGCACCGCACCGGCCCCGATCGGAGCCGACCTCCTGCAGGTCAACGACCTGAAGGTCCACTTCCCGGTCCCGGGCGGCGGGCGGGTCCACGCGGTCGACGGCGTGAGCTTCGTCGTGCGCCGGGGCGCGAGCTTCGGCATCGTGGGGGAATCCGGTTCGGGCAAGTCCACTACGGCGCAGGGGATCATGCGCCTCGTCCCGGCGACCGCAGGTCAGGTGGTCCTGCGCGGCGAGGACATCCTCGGCGTCCGGGGCGCCCGGCTCCGGCAGGCCCGGCGACACATCCAGATGGTGTTCCAGGATCCGTTCGCCTCCCTAGATCCCCGGCGCTGCGCCGGGGATCTCGTGGCCGAGCCGCTGCGGCTGCTGGAGGGGCTTTCGCGCAGGCAGGCGGCGGCGCGGCTCGACGCGCTGTTCGCCGCGGTGGGCCTGCCGGCCGATGCCTGGAGCCTGTTCCCGCATCAGTTCTCGGGCGGGCAGCGCCAGCGCCTGTGCATCGCCCGGGCCCTAGCGACCGGGCCCGACATCATCGTCTGCGACGAGGCGGTGTCGGCCCTCGACGTCGCGATCCAGGCGCAGATCCTCAACCTCCTGGCCAAGCTCCAGGCCGAGCGCGGCCTCGCCTACATCTTCATCTCGCACGACCTCGGCGTCGTGCAGCACCTCTGCGACGAGGTCGCGGTGATGTATCTCGGCCGCATCGTCGAGCAGGCACCGACCCGGACGTTCTTCTCCGCCCCGCACCATCCCTACAGCTGGTCGCTGATCTCGGCGGCGGTGCCGGCCGGTCCGGCGCGGGACGCCTTCAAGGCGCGCTACCTCGTGCGCGGCGAGCCGCCGAGCCCGATCGATCCGCCCGCCGGCTGCCGGTTCGCTGGGCGCTGCCCCTTCGCGGTCGAGCGCTGCCGCGCCGAGGATCCCGCCCTGCTGGCGACCGGCCCGGGCCACTACGTCGCCTGTCACCGGGTCGGCGAGATCGAGGCGCCGGATTTCGACCGGGCGCAGGCGGCCTGACGTCACACGGTTCCCGATACGAAAGGCCGCCCCGAACGCGCGGGGCGGCCCGTCGGGTCCGTCGGCTGCGGCCCGCTCAGGCCGCTTCGTCGCGATGGTGGTACCAGCGATACAGCATCCGCTGCCCGAGGCGCCGGAACGGGGCGAAGGGGTGGCCCGGAAGCGCTCCCTCGAAGATCGGCAGGCCGGCGGGTTTGCGCCCGGCCACCAGCCCGGCGAGCCGACGGCCGGCCTGGGCCGAGAACGAGACGCCGTTGCCGCCGTAGCCCAGGGCATAGAACAGGGGATCGCCCGGTTCGGGCTGGACGATGCGGGGCATCATGTCGTGGCTGACATCGACCCAGCCCCACCACGAATAGTCGATCTCGATCCCTTCGAGAGCCGGGAACTTCTGGTGCAGGCCTTCGACCAGCAGGCGGAGGTGGCGCGGATGGGTCGCGTCCGCCCCCGTGATCGCGCTGCGGCTGCCGATCTGCACCCGGCCGTCGGGGAGCCGGCGATAGTAGAACCGCAGGGTGCGCGTGTCGGTGACGAAGGCGGTGCTGCGCAGCGTCGCGGCGATCTCGTCGGCGGTCAGGGGCCGCGTGACCAGGGAATTCGACAGGATCGGCATGATCCGGCTGCGCAGGCGGGGGTGCAGCCCTTGGCTGGTATAGCCGCCGGTGGCGATCGCCACCGCGCGGGCCCGCACGGTCCCGTGGGGCGTCCGCACCCGGAAACCGCCGCCGTCGCGGTCGATCCCGAGCACCGGACTGCCGGGGTGGACCTTGGCCCCGGCCGCCCGCGCGGCGCGGAGATAGCCGAAGGCGAACTTGGCCGGATGGATACCGATCCCCAGCGGCTCGTGGAGCGCGCCGACCGCCCCGGCCTCGTCCATCCAGTCCCGCCGCAGCTCGTCCGCGCCGAGCATCCGGGTGCGGTAGCCGAAGACCGTATTGGCGACCTCGGACTCGGCCGAGAGCTTGGCGAAGGTGCGGGGCCGATGGGCGACGTAGACGTGGCCGCCGGGCTGTGGATCGGGGTTGAACTCGCGCACCAGGCCGGTGAAATAATCGAAGCCCTCTAGGATCTCGGCGTGAAGCCGGAGCGCGGTCTCGCGGCCGTAGCGGGCGATCCATTGCGAGCGGCTGAGCCGGCCCGAGGCGTTCTGGCCCTGGCCGCCGTTGCGGGTGCTGCAGCCCCAGGCGACCCGGTTGGCCTCCAGCACGGTGGCCTTGATGCCGTGGTCCCGGGCGAGGCTGAGGGCGCAGGACAGGCCGGTGAAGCCCGAACCGACGATCACCACGTCCGCCTCGGTGTCCCCCGTGATCGGGCCGTCATCCGCCGGCGGCGGGCCGGCGGTGGCGACCCAGTAGGTCGGCGCGTAGGCGCGGTCCGTCCCCGGGGTGGCGCTGGTCAGCGGGTCGTAGGTCGGATCGTAGGGGGCACCGGTCGGGCGCGGGACGGGATCGGGGGTCAGGCTCACGATCCGCCTCCCTCAGGCCGCCTGGACCGGGCGGTCCTTGCGGAAGGCGCTCTTGCGGGCGATCAGCCGGCCCTCGAACACGAACAGGTCGACTCCCTCCGCGGCGATCCGGCTGCCATCGGCCCGGGTGCCGGTGAAGAGCCATTCCGACGTGGCCCGCTCCCCCGTCAGCATGTGGCGCGACACCGTCCAGGCCACGTCCGGCATGTCGGTCCAGACCGCCACGAAGGCCGCCCGTACCGCGTCCCGGCCGGTCAGCCGGCGGCCGTGTGCCTCCGGTCCGGCTGCGGTGTCGAACACGACCCCCGGCGTGAAGCAGGCCATGACGCCGTCGGCGTCGTGGCGGTTGAAGGCCGCGAACAGGCGCTCCAATAGGGCGTGGCGCTCCGCCTCGGTCGTCGCTTCATTCATCGCACTGGGCTCCCCTTGCGCGCCCGCAGGCGGCCATCGTCCGCCACGACCTAGCGCCGCCGCCGTCCGCCCGACGAGGTCCAGGCGGATGCCAACGACGCATCCAGTTGGCGGGTCAGCCGAGGCACCCGACAGGAGCGGCGGAGCGGGTCCGGTCGGCTTCAGGATCCCCTGAGCGTCGGCCTATCCGCGAGTCCGCTGGAAGCCGGCGTGCGCCGGCTCGGACGCGCGCCGGTGTCCGGACGGCCAAAGCCCGGGGACACCGGGTTGCGCCTGGCCCGCTCACTCGCCGCCGCCTGGACCTGTCGCGACGCCCGGGGCGCTCGTATCGACGCCAGGATGCCCCAATCCGACCGCGAGTGAGCCGCACATGTCGAATGAACCGGAGAGCCTAGCGGGTGGCCGCGCGCGCCTCCCCCAGGGCGTGCGTGACCTCCTGGTCACCCTCGCCGGGCGCCACCTCATCGGGAATGCGCTGGTCGGCCCGGTGGACGGAGCCTGCCTCACCGTCCTCGACCCGGCCACCGGGCGCGCCCTGGCCCAGGCGCCCGCAGCCGGCCCGGCGGACGTCCAGGCGGCGGTCGCGGCCGCCCGTGCTGCCGGCCAGGCCTGGGCGCGGGTTCCGGCCCGCGAGCGCGGGCGGTTGGTGGCCGAGGGCGGGCGCCGCATCGGGGCGGCGTCCCCGGATCTCGCCCCGCTGCTCGCCGCCGAGACCGGCAAGGCGATCCGCACCGAGTGTCGCCCCGAGATCGCCACCGCGGCGGATATCTTCGCGATGTTCGGCGGTCTCGCCACCGAACTGAAGGGGGAGACGCTGCCGTTCAGCCCGGACATGCTCGCGCTGACAACGCGCGAGCCCCTGGGCGTGGTGGCGGCGATCCTGCCCTGGAACGTGCCCCTCGTGCTGATGGCGCTCAAGATCGGACCGGCCCTGGTGGCCGGCAACACCGTGGTGGTGAAGGCCTCCGAGGAGGCGCCCTTCGCGACGATAGAGGCGGCGCGCCTCCTGGCCGATCTCCTGCCGCCCGGCGTCCTCAACGTGATCTGCGGCACCGGTCCCGCCTGCGGGGCGCCGCTGGTCCGGCACCCTGACGTCGCCAAAATCACCTTCACGGGCTCGCAGGCGGTAGGCGAGGCGATCTACCGCGAGGCCGCCGACAAGCTGATCCCGGTGAGCCTGGAACTCGGCGGCAAGAGCCCGATGCTGATCTTCACGGACGCGGACCTCGACCGGGCCGTCGCGGGCGCGGTGGCCGGGATGCGCTTCACCCGACAGGGCCAGAGCTGCACCGCCTCAAGCCGGATCTACGTCGACGCCGCGCTGCACGACCGGTTCGTGGAGCGGCTGGCCGCCGCCGTCTCGAACCTCAGGATGGGCGATCCCCTGGACGAGGCCACCGATATCGGCACCGTGATCAATGCCCGGCAGCGCGCCAAGATCATGGACTACATCGCTCAGGGCGAAGCAACGCCGGGCGCGCGGGCCGTGCGGTGCGGGCGCCTGCCGGCCGCGCCGGATCTCGCCGGGGGCCTGTTCGTCGAGCCGGTCCTGTTCACCGGTCTGAGCGAGGACAGCCCGCTCATGCGCGACGAGATCTTCGGTCCGGTCGCCTGCATCGTGCCGTTCTCCGACGAGGAGGCCGTCCTGGCGGCCGCGAATGCGGGGGCATTCGGCCTCGCCGCGACGGTGTGGACCCGGGACCTGCGCCGGGCGCTGCGGGTGTCGCACGCGCTGGATGCCGGCTATGTCCAAGTCAACCAGAACCTGACGATCCAGCCGAACCTCAGCTACGGCGGCTTTAAGAAGTCCGGCCTCGGTAAAGAGGCCTCCTTGGAGTCGATGCTGGAGCACTTCACCCGCAAGAAGACCATCGTGGTCGACATGCGTTAGGGGGATGGCGGCCGCTCTTCCGATGCCTGAACCGGCATTCCTGATCGCGATCGCGGCCGCAATCTTCGCCGCGGCGCTCATCCGCGGCTTCACGGGCTTCGGGTTTGCCCTTGCTGCCGTGCCGCTGCTCGGCTTCTCGCTCCCGCCGAGCCAATGCGTCCCGCTCGCTGTCGCCCTCCAGTTCTGCGCGAGCCTCTCCGACCTGCCGCGGGCGCGCCGGACCTGCCACTGGCCCTCGCTCGGCTGGCTCGTCGCCGGCACCGTGGTCGGCTCGCCCCTCGGCGTAGCCGCGCTGGCTGCGGCGAGCCC
This sequence comes from Methylobacterium sp. E-046, assembly GCF_022829625.1. Taxonomy (NCBI): domain Bacteria; kingdom Pseudomonadati; phylum Pseudomonadota; class Alphaproteobacteria; order Hyphomicrobiales; family Methylobacteriaceae; genus Methylobacterium; species Methylobacterium sp. E-046. The sequence goes on from NZ_JAKSYP010000096.1 coordinate 15,584, forward strand.
GGACGTCGCCCGGCTCTGCATCGCGCTGGTCTGCGGCTGCGGGACCATCGCTCTCTTGCGCGGCTTTCGCTTCGCCGGGCTCCCGCGCGGCGGCGCGACCCTGGCGGTCGGACTGGCCGCCGGCCTGTGCAACGGGCTCGCGGCGATGCCGGGTCCGCCCGTGGTCGCCTACTACCTCGCGACGCCGCTCTCGCCGCAGCAGGGGCGCGCCTCGCTGCTGATGTTCTTCCTGGCGACGTCGATCGCCAGCGCCGTCAGCCTCGCGACCGCCGGGCTCTTCGGGGCCTCCCTGGCGATCCCGGTGATGATCGGCATCCCGCTCATCGTCGCCGGCAGCCGGCTCGGCGAAGCGCTTCTCAGGCTCGGTGCCGGACGGGGTCATCGCGCCCTGTCGATCCTGCTGCTCTGCACCGTCGCTGTCACGAGCGTGGTGCAGGCGGTCTCAGACCTGCTCGGGCATCCCCTGTGACGCGAGGATCCCGGCCGGCGTGACCAGTCCCGCGAGCCGGGTGAGGCCCGCCTCGATCCGGTCGGTGCGGATCGAGGCGAAGCCCAGGCGGAAGCAGGCGCGGCCGGCCTCCGGATCGGCGTAGAAGATGTCGCCCGGCTCGATCAGGACGCCGCGGGCGCGGGCGCGCACGCTGAGATCCCGGGCATCGAGGCCGACAGGCCCCTCCACCCAGAAGCTCGTGGCCCCCGGGTCGCGCCGCCAGCGGAACGCGGGCAGGAGGCGGGGCAGCAGGCTGGCGATCCGGACGGCGCGCTCCTCCAGAACGCCGGCGGTCCGGCGCAGATGCGTGCGATAATGCCCGAGCGCCACGAACATCGCGGTGGCGCGCTGATTGTTCGAGGGTGGGTGGCGCAGCATCAGCCGCCGCAGCACGCGCAGCTCCGCGATCACGGCTCGGGGCGCCACCACGTAGCCGACCCGCAGGCCCGGGGCGAGCACCTTCGAGAAGCTGCCGACATAGATCACGCGGCCGTCCGCATCGAGGCTCTTGAGGGACGGGATCTCGTCCGCCAGTGCGAGGTCGGCCTCGTAATCGTCCTCGACCAGGACGACGTCGTGGCGCCGCGCGGCCTCAAGGAGGGCGCGGCGTCGCTCCAGCGGCATCACCGCGGTGGTCGGGCACTGATGCCCCACGGTGACGAACGCCACGTCCCGGCCCGCGAAGGCCGCATCGGGCACGACCCCGTGCCGGTCGATGGCGAGCGTCGCGAGGTCGTCGGTGGCGAGGGTCAGCATGTTGCGGGTATCGGGATAGCTGGGATCCTCGACGCCCGCCGGCGTGTCGCGGTCGACCAGAAGCTGGATCAGCAGCGAGAGGGCCTGCTGCGAGCCGATGGTGACCATCACCTCGTCGGCGCTCGCGAAGATGCCCCGCCGCGGCAGCACCTGCAGGCGGAGCTGCTCCACGAGATCGGCATCGTCCTCGTCGATCAGGTCGCCCGCCCAGGCGTTGATCTCGGATACCCCGGAGGCGGCCCGCACGCTCTCGCGCCAGTCGTTGGCCGGGAACAGGGACGGATCGAACTGGCCGAACAGGAAGGGATAGGGATAGTCGAGCCAATCCCGGGGCTTGGTGATCTGCCGCAACTGCGCGGGCCGGACCGCGAAGCGCCGCGACCACGCGATGGTTCGTTCGTGGGACGGTCCGCGCGTTTCGGAGACGGTCAGATCTGGCGCCAGAAAGATCCCGCTGCGCTCGTGAGCGACCAGGAAACCCTCGTCGATGAGTTGCTGGTACGCGTTCACCACGGTGTTGCGGGCGACGCCGAGCAGGGCCGCCAACTGGCGCGTCGAAGGCAGCCGGGCCTCCGCGGTGAACAGCCCCCGTTCGATGGCCGTCACGATCGCCCGACGGATCTGCAGGTGTAGCGCCAAGCCACTCCGGTCAAGCTCGCCAAACAGCTGCGTCCAGGCGAGGGCATGATCTGTGATAGCCATGGCATCCGGCTCCGGCTCAGCGACACGTCACCCGAGGCAAGGATGGCGCCAGCGGTCCAGGATCGGCGCCTCACCTCGCGGAGTCCGCTCTGGAGACGGCGTTACGGCGCTCTCAGCCTCCGATATGGGCGCTTTGCGGAACGTCCGCTCATCGGCGCCGCGTTTGACTCCAGTGCTTGCGCTGTCATGAGCGAAGGGCCTCGCAATCCGGTAGCACTATCGGGTCGAATGCTGTGACCCGAGGGGAGGTCGGGCTGCTGAATACAGCTGCCCGACGCCCGCTTTGGACTTACTTTCTCGTCGGATCTTTGGCCATGCTGTCCTTGGCCATATGATCCTTGGCCATATGATCCTTGCCCATGGGGTCCTTGCCCATGGGGTCCTTGCCCATGTGATCCTTGGCCATCGCATCCGTCTTGCCCATGGAGTCCTTCGCCATGGAGTCCTTGGCCATCGTATCCTTGCCCATCGCTTCGGCGGCGATCACTGGACTCGCTGCAACCGAGGCAGCAAGGAAAGCGGCGGAGGCGAGGCGGAACAGATTGGTCATGTCGGTGCTCCTGCAGTGCGATGCCAAGTCGTGGCACTGAGCTGAGTTCGACGTCGCCTCCGACGGGTTACATCAGTTTCTCGACGATTTTCTCGGTTCTCGATCCTGACCTTGGAAGCGACTTCTTCCAGCTGTCTCCGCGGCTGTTGCGACGCGCCGCCTGCGCAACCGTTTCCCGTAAAACGACATGCGGAACGGCCGATGAGCATGAATATGGGTGCGGTCGGCACTGAGACGGCGTCCGCTTTCCGCAGGTAGAACCCCTCACGAAACCGGTTGCGGCGCGTTGACAGGAGACGGCGGGCCCGGTGCTGCGTGATACGTCCCGATAGACCCGCGGGCTGAGATCGCACCGCTGCTGCTGAGGCGGCCAAGCCGACGAGCGGCCGCGCGGCCGTTGGCGGGCATCCTGTTCGTGCCGCCCTCGGGCACGCCCCGGCAGCTGCTTCCGCGCGGGACCGGCTGCAGCTCGGGCAGGACGCGCTGGCGGCGCTTGCGCGACGCGCGAAGGGGCGCGCGGACTGAATCCTGCCGTGCCATCATGCGGGCGGACGGCCTGACGAACGCAACGGAAACTAATCTGAGGTAGCCGGTCCCACGTCAATCCAGCTGAAGATTCCAGCGCCATCAGGCTGTTTACCACCGTGATCGACGAGACCCTTCTGGGCGACATCTACGAGGCCGCGCACATCCCGGAGGCCTGGCCAGCGCTCCTCGATCGGCTGTCGCGGATGACGGGCGCCTGGGGGGGGATGCTCTTCACGGCCACCCCTGAAGCGACGCGCTGGACCGCCTCGGAGGCGACGACCCCCTTCTTCGATGCGTTTCTGGCCGCGGGGTGGATGGCCCAAAACCCCCTGGTCGAACGGGGGGTCCGGCGGGATCATGCCGGGTTCCTGACCGATCTCGATCTCTTCACCGATGAGGAACTCGACCGAGAGCCGATGTACGCCGACATGCGACGCCTCGGTGGCGGATGGCATCTCGGCACCGCCATAGCGGTTCCAAACGGCGATACGCTGGTGGTCAACATCGAGCGCCGCCACGGCCAAGGCCCATTCTCACGAGCCCAAGCCGAGCATCTCGACCAGTATCGCCCGCACCTCGCGCGCGCAGCGCTTCTGGCGGCCCGGTACAGCCAGCTTCGGTTCGAGGCCACGGTCGGCGATCTGGAGGCGCTCGGGCTGGCGGCCGCGGCCCTGTCGTTCAGCGGCAGAGTCCTCGCGGCCAACGACCGGTTCGTGAGCCATATGCCGGCGCTGTTTCAGGACGGGCCATCCGGGTTGGCCATCACGCACCCGCCCGCCGAGGCCAGCCTGCGCACCGTTCTGGAGAGTGGGCGCGCCGCGCCGAACACGATGCAGGGGGCCTCGATACCGCTTCCAGCCGGGATCGACGGTCGAGCGGCGATCCTGCATCTCGTTCCCGTCCTCGGCAACGCGCGCGACGTCTTCGCGCGGACCGCCTGCCTGGCCGTGGTCACGTCCCTCGATGCGGATCGCGTCCCGGATGCGCAGCTCGTCCAAGGGCTCTTCGATCTGACGCCGGCCGAAGCTCGCATCGCTCGCGACGTCGCCCGGGGCCTCAACGTCCCGACCCTGGCCGAGCAGACAGGCTTGTCCATCCACACGGTGCGCTCGCAGCTCAAGGCCGTCTTCGCCAAGACGGGGACGGGGCGCCAGTCGGAACTGGCCGCGCTGCTCAATGGGATCGTCCTGCTATCCGGAGCAGGCTGATCGAGCCTGAGGGGCGGCCCGGCTGGGATCGGGACACGGCACGGCGGGGGCCACGGGCCGGATCCGGTCCCGAGCCGCCGCGTTGTTCGGCGTCGCGCCGGACAGGGCGATCGAATGACCGGCCTTCCGATCCCCGTCAGCACGGAACCCTCGTGCACTCGACAGCATCGCGGCTCGGGCTGCTCGTCGGACTCGTGCTGCCCGGCATGGCTCTCGCGGAGACCGCGCCCCTGAACGTACCGATCCTGATGCACGGCGCGATCGGCGACGATGCCTGTCCTGAGAAGGGCCGCGTCGTCGAGGTCGGATCGCAGCCCGAGAGCTTCCTGCCGGTACAGAGCGGGCCGGGGGAGGCGCCCTTCCGCGAGATCGGGCGCCTGAACGACGGCGACAGGGTTGTGGTCTGTGAGAAGCTCGGGCCGTGGCTGGGCGTCGTCTACGGGGCAGCCCTGCCCGGCTGCCGGACGACGATCCTCGTGCCTGTCGAGCAGACGTATACCGGTCCTTGCGATCATGGCTGGGTCATGAGCCGCAACGTGGGTCTCGACCCGAAGTGATAGCGGCTCAGCCGAGCGGCCAGATCCGGGTCGTGGCCCCCATCATGACCAGGGGCTGGCGAGGTGAGCGCGGCACCGCCCTCGCGGTTCTGCAGGGGGAGGGGGCGGGCGTCAGCGGATATCGCGACGACCGGAGACGACCATCGATCCGGTCAGGCCGGCGGCCGAACCTCGGCCGTTCGCGGGCTTCCGCACGCCCAGCGCGCAGGAAGCCGGACCTGTCGCGAAAGGGTCTCACGCTCGCGCGCGGGCAGCCTGAGGCTACCTGCTGCGCGCGTTCGGCGCGCTTACGGCGCCCGCTGCGGCAGCGGTCAGCGCCGCGCTGATCGCGAACAAAAGGCCGGTCGAGATCATGGATCAGGCTCCCAGGAACGAAGAGACCCAGCATCCTGGGTGGTTAACGGCGCGTTAACCGTCCTCAAATCGGGGCGACATGCGACGATCGATGCAATCTACGTATACGCCGGAGCATCGGCCTTGGCGACCGTCGCGCCGGCCGATCAACAGCGACATGCGTCCCTGTCCTGGGCTGTAGAACCCGCCGAACAGAACACCGTGCGCCGGACCGGCATGTGCCCGCGTCGTCGCTGGTGCTCCGGCCGATGGTGGATTCTGTGGCACCGCCGGCGGAAGCCCGCGCGGTTGGCACCGGCCGCGTTCGCGGTGTCGTGGTCCCGCAGGGCTGCGGCCAGACCGACGCGGGTCCGGCGGGCGCGGCCGAGGGCTGCGCGCCTTCGACGGGGTGGAAGACGCGGTGCTCGGGCCGGACCGGCCTGGTGGCGCCCCGTGCCGTCATGCCTGGACGAAGCATCATCCGGCGCGGCGCTGAGAGGGGGCCACAGGCCGGCTCGGCCGCCCGCAGCACGGCATCCTAATGGAAGCGGTCGCTCGGATCCGCCGAGTTCATGCTGTGCGCCAGCAGCCTGCCCGCAGTCATCAGGGCCTGCCGCAGCACCGGCAGCATCTCCTTGGCGCCATCCTGCTCGATGAGCCCGTGCGCGATCAGCAGGTGATCGGCGACCAGTTCCAGCGCCGATCCCGGCATCGTCGCCGGGTGGAGGGGCGGTGGAACGAAGCGCGCGAGGGTACCGTAGGCGGTCAACGGCTCGGAGCCGCTCGGGGTGATCTCCGTGACTGAGCCGAGATAGCCGAGGAAGCTGCGATCGGGTGGGCCGTAGGACGGTACGGCGCCGATTATGACCCAGCAGTAGCTCTCGTCAGGCCGCCGAAGCCGGAGCCGGAGGCTGTACTCACTCTGCTGATCACGCGCTTTGGTCAGGAACGCGAAGGACGTTTCGCGATCCTCAGGGTGCACGCAGGCGAACCAGCCGTGCTCGACGGCTTCTTCTACGGCTTGCCCGGTGAAGGCCCTCCATTCCGGGCTGACGTAACTCACGCCGCCGTCCGCCTTCGCAACGAAAATCATGCCGGGCAGCCCCAAGAACAAAATCCACGACGAACATATGATAGTTCAGTCACATCTCAAAAACATCTTATTTTCAAATGACGGCGTGAATAGTGATTGACGGGCGTCGCCTGAAATCGGACACAATATCTTGTGGCGGGGAATGCGTTTGTACACCCAAGATCTCAGAACGTGATCATGTCGGACTCGGATGCCCCCCGCTTGGTAGTCCTGCGCCGGATCGCGGACACGCTCGGCGTTCCCCTGGAACGTTTTCTCACAGATAGACCCCCCGCGGGCGTAGTCGCGAGCGCAGACGAATGCCTGCGCTTGTGGTCGAATATCGCGACGGACGAGGGGCGGAGGCAGGCGCTGCAAGCGCTGTGGGTGATTGCAGAGATGGAGCCGCGATAGCTGCCGAGAGGAACGCCGTCGCGGCGCGGCACCGGCACCGCTGCACGCGCAAGCGTGGCGGCGGCGTTCGGGCCTGGATAAGCGATCGCTCCTCGCTCTCGCGACCGGCCTCGCGCGACCGCCCAGGGCCTGTCGATGGAGACCGCTGTCGACGCCGGCCATCGGCACGCCCGCCTCGAGGCGGACCGGGGCGAGCGGGATGCGGGGCGGGAGGATGCTCGTGCCGCCCGCGGGCCGTCGGACGAATTCGGCAGCCGCAGGCCTGCAGGATTGAGATGGGCCGCTCCGCGGGTCAGCGGTCGCTGCCGGGCCGCAGACCGAGCACATTCATGATCCGATCCTGAGCCGACACATCTCTGATCGCCGCGCCGTTCTCCAACCCTCTGACCACGTCGGGATCGACCTGCGCCAGCGCCGCCAACGTCTCGATCGAGAAGGCGCCGCGGAGGCGGGCCGCACGGATCTGTGCAGCCAACGATGCGGCGGGCGGTGTGGGGGAGGGCGGTGTGGACTCGTCATGGTGATCGCTCATGAGCGGGCGGTACGGACCAAGTGAGCTCGGAGTTTCGCTCCAATTCGATTCTGCAGCCCCGAGCTCAAAATCTCCGCGCCGAGCGCGACGCAGGACCAGCGTGCTTGAGCGCCGGACCGATCGGGGGTTCCGCTGCCTCGGAATGCGGAGCTGCCGGCACGGCGACGGCCCCGGAGGCCGCAGAACCCGCTCGGTCCATCGCCGGGAAACCGAAGCGCGCCGGTCGGTCGCGGAAGGTGTCGCTGAGGCGTCCTGGCAGACGCGATAAGGATCTTTCCGCGGCCCATCCCCCTTACCCTGTATCGCGGCGGTCGAGTGCCCTCACACTCCCGCGCGCGAGCGCGCCGGTTGCCGTGTCCTCCCCGTTCGCGTGTAGCCGGCGCGTCCCCGGAGGTGCCGGTCGCGCCGAATGGAGCGTCGGAGACCCTCTCGAAGATGCCGGCCGCAACAGCGCAGCGTGTGGTCGGAGAATGCCGAACGTGTCAGCCAGATTTTCCTGAATTCAAATTTGTAGTTGTGATGGAGCCGAAGTTAGCGTACAAGTCACGGATCGATCTTTGGCCGGATATTCGGCCGTATCGCCTCAACAAGGCGAACGTTCTGCATCTTCCCCATTTTCGACGACCCGCGACCGGGCGCGTGCCAGCATGCGCCCGGCCCATTTTTTCGACTCTGTAGATATGGAATACTTATGAGCATCGGCACCGTGAAATGGTTTAACGACACTAAGGGCTTCGGCTTCATTCAGCCGGATGACGGCAGTAAGGACGTGTTCGTGCACATCTCCGCCGTCGAGCGCGCAGGCATGAACAACTTGATCGAAGGCCAGAAGGTCTCCTACGAGATGGAGGCCGATCGCCGCTCCGGTAAGCAGTCCGCGGGCCAGCTTCAGGCTGCTTGAGCCTTCTCATCTGCCTGTGACGACTTTCGAAGCCGTTCCATTCGGAACGGCTTCATTTATTTTTTGCCACCTTGGCTGAGCCTCGGTGCACATAAGGAATGTACGTGGGCCAATTTAACGCAGACCAGCTCGCCGACCGCCTCGAGGCGACGGCCAAAGCGCGGCAGGCCACACTCGCCCGCTTCCGGGCACGCCCGGCCGCCGATGATCCGGCCGTTCTCGCGCGGCAGGCCGAGCGGCAAGCCCTCGTTGAGGCCCGGGACCAACGATCCAGCGAGCGCGAGGCGGTTCGTCTCGCCGTCGAGGCTGAGCGCGAGGCGGAAGCTCTCGCAGCACGGGAGCGCGCCGCTGCGGAACTCGTTCGCCAAGCGGCCGAGAAGGCTGAACGGCAGGTCGCATTGGCGGCCGAGCAGAAGGCCGCGCGCGATGCACGCTTTGCCGCCCGCAAAGCCAAGGCCCGCAGGTAGGTCGTCGGCCTACAACGCGCTAGCACCCTGGAGGACGGGAATGTCTCATAAGTTCAAGCTCGGTCAGAACGTCCGGCAGCTCGGGATCACCTATGCCGGCAACAAGAGCAGCGTCGTCGATGGTCTCTTTGAGGTGGTCCGGCTGATGCCGGATGACCGGTCCGGTGAGCCCTGCTACCGGATCAAGTCGACGAGCTGCGAGCGAGCTGCCCGGGAGGGCGAACTCGTGCTCGCCTCCTGACCGGCTTCGGCAGACAAACGCCGGCCCGCCGGATGCGGCCGGCCAGCGTTTGCGGATCTCAAGAATCCGCCTGATCCAGCTCCGCGCGAAATCCGTGCGAAATCCGCGTGGGGCTGCAGGGCCAGCACCGCGGCGTCCGACGGCCGCGCATGCAGATCGCGCCCGGTCGCCGCCACACAGGCGTGTCCGAGCGTGGCTTGCGCGCGGCGGGCCGGGGCGCCGCGATCGAGGCGTGTGCGTGCCGGAGCCCGTGCGCCGAAACCCCGCCCGAGACCTTGCCCGGGCCGCGGCGGCCTTCACGGCTCGCTGGACGGCACTCGGATCGCGCGCTCCGCCCTTCCGCGAGAGGAACGGGGGCTCACCGGCCGCCCCTGTCGCCAGCTTGGCGACCTGATCCCCGCGCAGCGCCCCCAGCACTGTCCATGGGGAGGCTGACAGCCGTCCCCTTTCCACGGAGCCGGCTCCCGCCGGATCACCGGCCGCGCGTCGGTCTCCGCCATGATGCGCTGGGCCAGGGTGTTGTTGATCGGCGGCACCTTCACGGCCACGCCGATGTCGAACCGCAGGAGCCCGATCTCCTACGCGACGGCGAAGAGGCGTTGAGCGAGGCGGCGGCGAGCGCCTTCGTCGAGGCTCCGGATCGGGCGGCGATGTCGTCCCGCAGGTCGTCCAGCCGGACCGCGCCGAGCGGCTTGCCGACATGCGCCCTGACTTGGCAGACCCGTCGCTCGTAGCTTCGGGCCCTGTGCGGGCTGCCGGACCGGGCGAGCCACAACCGGATCGCCTGCGCGTCGACGGCCGGCGCGGGCGGCGGCATCGGCACCTGCTGCACACCGGGCTCGATGATCGCGGGACGTGCGCTCACGACGCTCAATCCCAATCCTGGCTGTCGAGCGTGCACTCGCCATGCATGTGCTTGGCGATAGCCGTCATCGCCTGATCGAGCGTAGGGTGCGTTCGCGGGACGCTCGTCAGGCCGCCGGCAGAGGGCGTGATCTGGAAGAGCTCCTCCTGATCCTGATCGATTGCCCCGAGCTGGCGGCCGAGCCGATCCTTGAGGCTCCACGACGTCCCGTCTGATCCGGTCGGCGTGACGACGACATCCATGGCGAGCCCTCGATGCAAGATGACGGTTTTTTCTTGCGTTCAGATTGATCGTACGCCGGCAGAACCGCGGCGAGCGATGCCGCTACGGTACTCGCACGCTGCGAGAATGTAGCCGCACGGACGCAGCGCGCCACTCCGCTGCATGGGCCTCTCACCGCCTATCCACGCCGCTATCGGCCGCGGTCGCCGTCGGCGGGGGCACGAGACCGCGCGAGCCGTGATGATCTGGCCGCCCAGCCACCACGAGAGGGGCACCCCGTTCGGAGCAAAGCGGTGGGTTCGCGCGTCTGTGCTGCGACGCATGTCAGCCATTGCAGGCCGGATGATCGATGAGACCAGAAGTAAACAGTGACCGGCGGCGGACCGTCGTCGTGACGGGGGCCAGCGCTGGGGTCGGGCGCGCCATCGCCCATGAGTTCGCCCGTCACCGCTGGAATGTCGCGGTCTTGGCCCGAGGCGAAGCCGGGCTGAAGGGGACCGTGCGGGACATCGAACGGGCCGGCGGCCGCGCACTCGCCCATCAGGTCGACGTCGCGGACGCCGATGCCGTCATGCGGGCGGCGGACGAGACCGCAAAAGAGTTCGGCGGCATCGACGTCTGGATCAACGTTGCCATGGTGACGATCTACGCCCCCGTGCAGCAGACCTCGCCGGAGGAGTACAGGCGGGCAACCGAGGTGACCTACCTCGGACAGGTCTATGGCACGCTCGCCGCGCTCAAGCATATGCAGCCTCGCAACGCGGGCGCCATCGTCTGCATCGGCTCGGCCCTCGCCTACCGTTCGATCCCGCTGCAATCGAGCTACTGCGCGGCCAAGGCCGCCGTGCGCGGCTTCATCGACAGCCTGCGCAGCGAGCTTCTGCACGATGGCAGTCAGGTCCGATTGACGATGGTGCAGCTGCCGGCGGTCAACACGCCTCAGTTCGACTGGGCCCGTACGCGCATGCCCCGCCGGCTGGAGCCGGTACCGCCGATTTACCAGCCCGAGGCCATCGCGCGGCACGTCTATCGGGCGGCTCACACCGCACCGCGCGAGCTGTGGATCGGCTTCCCGACCTGGAAGGCCATCATCGGCAATATGCTCGTGCCCGGCTGGATCGACGGTTACCTCGCGCGGCACGGCTACCGCGGAGAGATGACGAACCAGGCAGCGATCGAAGGGCGGCCGGACAACCTTTATTACCCCGTCGACACCGATCCCGGCGCCCATGGTCGCTTCGACGATCGATCGGTCGATACGGTCTCGGCGACCGATCCCAAATGGCTCAAGTTCGGCCTTGCTGGCGCGTTGGGCGTGTTCGCAGCCACCGCCCTTTTGGCGGTCGAGGCGCAGGGTCGGGCTCACGGCCGGCGCCGGGTTGCGAAGCGGTAGCCCAGCGCAAACCGACGGCGCCGGGAGAGACGGGCCGGGGCGCCGCGCTCGCTCTCCGGCATGGCCCGAGCGATCCCCGGCGTCGGCGAGCCGCGCCGCAGGGCCGAGGTGGCGGACGCTGTCGCTGCTGCGGCCATAGATCTGTGCGATCGACGGCGCCGTCAGGATGGTCAATTTCTGAGTCTTGAGTTGACTTCGGCTCGTGAGGTCCACATTCCGTAGGTCCTCATGCATCCAGGATCAAGCGAAGTAGCCGTGAAAACCTTAGATTATACGTCAAATTTTACTGAGCTTACCGGAGAGATCGTCGCTGCTTACGTCTCCAACAACCCGGTTCCGGTCGCTGAGCTTCCGAAGCTGATCCACGCCGTGCATGGCGCCCTATCCGGGTTGGCGTCGGGGGGTGCAAGCGCGGCGTCCGCTTCGGCGGCCGCGCTCGAGACTCCGACGGCGGCCCAGATCCGCAAGTCGGTCCGCCCCGACGGCATCGTCAGCTTCATCGACGGCAAGACCTACAAGACGCTCAAGCGCCACCTCACCAGCCACGGCCTCGACCCGAAGAGCTACCGCGACCGCTACGGCCTGCCGTCC
>NZ_JAKSYP010000106.1:0-838 GCF_022829625.1 Methylobacterium sp. E-046
CCCGAGCCGAGGTCGGCCGGCTGATGATGCTCGCCGTCTGCTCGGCATCGCGGTAGGGCACCCGCGCCTGAGAGGCCGCTGTCGCCGCTTTTGGCTTCCTGAGAGACCGCGCGTGCCTCGCCGGTCCCGGGTTCAGTATCGGCGCGACCACGCCCGGTGCGTCGCGGAGCGGCGTGATCGGGCTCATTTGATCCACCGCCTGCCGCGTAGGGTCTGGGCTAAGCGTCGCCACGCGTTCAGGTGGGGGCGAGGCCGCCACTGGCTGAGCGGGGCGAATGACGACCTCGGTTGGGGCTCGCGCCGGGGCCGATCGAGGTGGCAGGATCAGCGTCGGTATTGGATCGGCCGGCAGAGTTCGTGCCGTCGTCGTCTCAGCTCGATCCTGCGTGGATTGCGGCACGTCCGGTTCGAGCGTCGCCACCACCGATTGCGGGGCTACCGTCGCTATGTCTTGGCGTTCGGCGGGCTCGTTCCAGGCGGGCAGCAGCTCGTGCGTCAGACGCGTCGCATCGAGGGGCGCTCGGCCGATCAGCGGAAGACGTGGGTTGGCGCGTGGGGGAAGGAAGGCCAGCTGCTCTACGGTGTCCGCAGGGTTTGGATCTAGGAAGGTGCGAGGTCCGTCAGCGACAGAGAAGGTATCTGGATCGTTCGCGTGGGTGAGGGGTCCCGTCAGGTGTGGGACCTCGACCCAAGTCGGAAAAGCAGATGCAGGTTGTGGCTGAGCAGATGCTACCGACGCCGGCCGCTGGGTGAACGTCGTGGAAGTCCAGTCGCCATGAGGGACAAGCCAAGTTGCGGCCGCGGCTAACAGCGTGAGGGTCGAAAAGCAGGAGATCGA
>NZ_JAKSYP010000130.1:0-56308 GCF_022829625.1 Methylobacterium sp. E-046
CGTCCCGGGCCGGGCATGCCGCGCCCCGAGCAGCGCCAGCATGGCCACGATGCCGCCCTCGCCGCGGTTGTCGGCGCGCAGGATCAGCACCGCGTATTTCAGCGACACGATCAGGATCAGCGACCACAGGATCAGCGACACTGCGCCGGTGGCCGCCGCCGACACCGCGGCGCCGCCCGCCGTCGCCGCCTTCACCGCCTCCTTGAACGCGTAGAGCGGGCTCGTGCCGATGTCGCCGTACACGACGCCCAGCGCACCCAGGATGACGGCAGGCCGTAGGCGGCCGTGACCCGGTACGGTGTCCGCCGCCTCGGTTCCCGATGGGGACCCCGCCGCTCGGGCTTTGGACTGGCTCAACGCACGGCTCCCGCTGAACCGACCCGAAACTGGGCGGATCGACGCGGTTCGGCACTTAGCATCTCGCGCTCTGCCGTCCAGCGAGGACGCCGTTCACAACCCGAAGACCCCGGTCCCACAATCGGCACCCCGCGATCCGGTTCGCGGCCGGGTCATCGGTCGGTCATCCCCGCCGGGCCGCCGGATGTGCTCGCCCGGATCAGGTGACGATCAGATCCGCCAAGCTCCCGGGGCAGGCCTCGCCGCGGCGCAGGCAGACGACCGGTGCTCCGGCATGCCGCGCGATCGACGCCGCGACGGTGCCGGCCGGCGCCGGCGCGCCCGGGCTCTCGCTCACCACCACGGCGCGCAACGGCACGCTGTAGCGGCGCAGGGTCTCGCACGCGGTCAGCGCATGGCTGATCGCGCCGAGGTAGCTGCCGGAGACGAGGAGCGCCGGGATGTCGAGCGCCCGCAGCCAGTCGAGGCCCGTGGCCGTCGCGGTGACCGGGCTCATGAGGCCCCCGACGCCCTCGATCAGCAGCGTTCCCGGCGTGCCGGCGATCCGCGCCCGGCACCACTCGACGAGGTCGGCCAGATCCAGGGACCGGCCCTCCAGGATCGCGGCCTGATCGGGCGAGAGCGGGGCCGAGAACCGCCAGGGTGAGCAGGTCTCCACGGCCTCGGCATCGAGGGCGATGTCCTGCGCGTCCAGCAGGCGGGCGGTGTCGCTCTCCGCAAAGCCCGGATCGTGGAGCGGCGGGACGCCGCTCGCGAGGGGTTTCACGGTCTCGACCGGCAGGCCGCGTTCCCGCAGGCGGCGGGTCAGGGCGGCGGTCACGTAGGTCTTGCCGATCTCCGTGCCGGCCCCAGCGACGAAGACGGCCCGTGGCGGCATGCCGATCTCAGCCCTGGAGGGTGCCGTGGCAGTGCTTGTACTTCTTGCCCGACCCGCACGGGCACGGCTCGTTGCGGCCGACGCGACCCCAGGTGCCGACGTCGTTCGGGTCGCGCTCCAGCACGGCGCCGTCCACGGCGAGGCCCTGTGCGGCGAAGCCGTAGGCCGCGCCACCGCCGCCGTCGCTGCCGGAGCCGACACCGGCGTAATCCATCTCGTTTTCACCAGTCACCGGGTCGAGGTGCTGCGCGAACATCGGCGGCAGCGGCGGCCCACCGGCCGGATACGCCTCCTGCGGCTCCTGCATCATAATCTCGACCCGCGAGAGCTGCGCGGTGACCTGCTCGCGCAGGGACGTGACGAGACCGCTGAACAGGTCGAAGGCCTCCGACTTGTACTCGTTCAGCGGGTCGCGCTGGGCGAAGCCGCGCCAGCCGATCACCTGTCGCAGATGGTCGAGGGTCACGAGGTGCTCGCGCCACAGGTGATCCAGGGTCTGGAGCAGCACCTGCTTCTCGATATAGGCCGTCACCTCGGCGCCGTTCTTCTCGGTCCGCTCGGCATAGGCGGTCTCGGCCGCCTTGAGCAGGCGCTCGCGCATCTCCTCGTCGGCGATGCCCTCCTCCTTCGCCCAATCCTCGACCGGCACGTCGAGGTTGAGCACGTCCGTCACCTGCTCGCGCAGCCCGGCGACGTCCCACTGCTCGGCGTAGGCGTTTTCCGGAATGTGACGGCCGACGAGGTCATCGATGACGCCCTCGCGCATCTCGTCCACGGTGTCGCGGACGCTGTCCTGGCCCATGAAGTCGCGGCGCTGCTCGAACACGACCTTGCGCTGGTCGTTCATGACGTTGTCGTACTTGAGCACGTTCTTGCGCATGTCGAAGTTGCGCGCCTCGACCTTCTGCTGCGCCTTCTCGATCGCCTTGTTGATCCAGGGGTGAATGATGGCCTCACCCTGCTCCAGGCCGAGCTTCTGCAACATGCCGTCCATGCGGTCGGAACCGAAGATCCGCATCAGGTCGTCCTGCAGCGACAGGTAGAACTTCGAGCGGCCGGGATCGCCCTGGCGGCCGGAGCGACCGCGGAGCTGGTTGTCGATGCGCCGGGATTCGTGACGCTCGGTGCCGATGATGTAGAGCCCGCCGGGCAGCGCCTTCTTCCGGCCCGCCTCGGGATCGGCCGGCTCGCCGGAGGCCAGCACCTTGGCGCGATTCTCCGCGATCTCGGCCTTGATGGCCTCGATGGCGGCGGCGCGCTCCGGACCGTCCACGAGGTGGCCCAGCTCCTTCTCGATGCGCATCTCGAGATTGCCGCCGAGTTTGATGTCGGTGCCGCGGCCGGCCATGTTGGTGGCGATGGTGATCGCGCCGGGGACGCCCGCCTCGGCCACGATGTAGGCTTCCTGCTCGTGGAAGCGGGCGTTCAGCACGGCGAAGCGCTTGGTCACCCGGCCTTCGCGGGCGGCGGCGTAGACGTCGGTCAACGCGCTCGGGTCGGAATAGTCGAGCAGGCTGTAGCCGGCCTTCTTGAGCATCTCGGCAAGGTGTTCCGACTTCTCGATCGAGCCGGTGCCCACCAGGATCGGCTGGTGGCGGGCATGCGCCTTGTCGATTTCGGCGATGATGCCCTCGTACTTCTCGCCGACGGTCCGGTAGACCTCGTCGTCCTCATCGACGCGCTCGACCTCCTTGTTGGTCGGGATGTCGACCACGTCGAGCTTGTAGATCTCGGCGAACTCGTCGGCTTCCGTGGAGGCCGTGCCGGTCATGCCGGCGAGCTTCTTGTAGAGGCGGAAGTAGTTCTGGAACGTGATCGAGGCGAGCGTCTGGTTCTCGGGCTGGATCGTCACCCGCTCCTTGGCCTCGAGGGCCTGGTGAAGACCCTCGGAGTAGCGCCGGCCCTGCATCATGCGGCCGGTGAACTCGTCGATGATCACCACCTCGTCGTTCTTGACGATGTAGTCCTTGTCGCGGGTGAACAGCGTGTGAGCCCGCAGCGCCTGGTTCACGTGATGGACCAGGCTGACATTGTGCGCGTCGTAGAGGTCGCCGTCCTTGAGCAGGCTGACCTCGCGCAGGGTCTCCTCCACGAACTCGTTGCCGGCTTCCGTGAGCGAGACCGTGCGCTGCTTCTCGTCGAGGTCGTAATGCTCCGGCACCAGCCGGGGCATGATCGCGTCGACCGACACGTACAGTTCGGAGCGGTCGTCCACCGGGCCCGAGATGATCAGCGGCGTGCGCGCCTCGTCGATCAGGATCGAATCGACTTCGTCGACGATGGCGAAGTTGTGCCCCCGCTGCGCAAGCTGGGACATCTCATACTTCATGTTGTCGCGCAGGTAGTCGAACCCGTACTCGTTGTTGGTCCCGTACGTGATGTCGCAGGCATAGGCGTCCTTGCGCTGCGCGTCGTCCAGGCCGTGGACGATGGTGCCGACCGAGAGCCCCAGGAAGCGGTAGAGCTGGCCCATCCACTCCGCGTCGCGCGCGGCGAGATAGTCGTTCACCGTGACGACGTGGACGCCCTTCCCCTCCAGGGCATTGAGGTAGACCGGCAGCGTCGCGACCAGGGTCTTGCCCTCGCCGGTCTTCATCTCGGCGATGCCGCCCTCGTGCAGCACCATCCCGCCGATCAGCTGCACGTCGAAGTGACGCTGGCCGAAAACGCGCTTGGCCGCCTCGCGCACGGTCGCGAAGGCCGGCACGAGGATGTCGTCGAGGCTCTTGCCGTTGGCGAGTTCGGCCTTCAGCATATCGGTGCGGGCCCGCAGGGCCTCGTCCGACAGGGCCTGGATCTCGGGTTCCAGCGCGTTGATCTGCGCCACGCGCGGGCGATAGCCCTTGACGCGACGGTCGTTGGAGGAGCCGAAAATCTTCTTGGCGATCGAGCCGAGCATCATTGACCTGCGGACGCGCGAGCCCGCCCACGGGTGAGCGTGGCGGGCCGGCCTGGGCGGAGTTGGCCGGGCTTATAGAGGTAAACATCGGCCTGCGCACCTAGAAGGGGCAACCCTCAACGCGGTTCAGTGCGGTCACGGTTCCGGGATCGTCGGAACGGCCGCGCTTGCCTTCTTGTGCGACGCGGGCCACCTGTGCCGCGGCATGCCGCCCGGCCCGTTCGGAGCGGCGCCGAGATGTCAGTCGAGGACTTCGCCCGCATGCCGAACACCGCCCTCCTCCGGCGCGCCAGCGCGCTCGCCGTCATGATCGCGATGCCGGGCTTTGCGCTGGCTCAGGCCCCGCAGAAGACGCCGGCCCCGACCCCCGCCGCCAGCACGCCGGCTGCCACGGCGCCGGCCGAACCCGCCCCGGATACGGTGGTCGCGACCGTCAACGGAAAGCCGATCACGCAGGGCGACCTCGCCAACGCGGCGGACGACCCGGCCCTGTCGCTGCCCGGTGTCGACGAGGCGCAGAAGAAGAACCTGCTCGTCGACTACATGGTCGACCTGCGCGTGGGCGCGCAGGCCGCCGAGGCCGCCAAGGTCGGCGACACGCCGGAGTTCAAGCGCAAGCTCGCCTACTTCCGCGACAAGCTCCTGCTGGACGACTACCTCGAACAGGAGGCCAAGCGCGCCGTCACGCCCGAGGCCGAGCACGCGATCTACGATCAGACCGTCAAGCTGATGAAGCCCGAGGAGGAGGTGCATGCCCGCCACATCCTCGTGGACAACGAGGCCGAGGCCAAGAAGATCGCGGCGCGCATCAAGGGCGGGGAGGATTTCGCCAAGGTCGCGGCCGAAACCTCCAAAGATCCCGGCTCGAAGGCCGAGGGCGGTGACCTCGGCTGGTTCACCAAGGAGCGGATGGTCCCGGATTTCGCCACCGCCGCCTTCGCCATGAAGGCCGGGCAGGTCTCAGACCCGATCAAGACCCAGTTCGGTTGGCACGTGATCAAGGTCGAGGAGAAGCGGACGAAGCCCCAGCCGACCTTCGACGAACTCAAGGAGCAGATCGACCAGCACCTGATCCGCAAGTCGCAGCAGGACATGATCCTGAAGCTGCGCTCCGAGGCGAAGATCGAGCGCACCGACGCGCCGCCGGCCGCCGAGACCGCGCCCGAGCCGAAGAAGCCCTGATTCGGGTGTGAAGGGCCTGGGCTGGATCCGGCCCAGGCCTGCTTGAGCGCCGACATGCGACCCGCTGTTCTTGACGGGACCGAGCCCGCGGCGCGCGGTACGTCCCGCCGGATGAACCGGGCGGGCGGCCGTGATCGCATGTGGGATGAAGCGGCGCGATCGATGCGGGCTCCCCGGCGTCGCGCTGCCCCGTATCACGTCGCTCCGCCCGAAGCCGGCACGGGCCGAAGCATTGCGCCCTCAGCCAGCGAAGCCGCCGTGCCGCTGCTTCCTCAGTAGGGTCGATCCGGAACGAGGTAGCTGGACTGCGCCGGCGCGGATTGCGGCGTGACGCCGAGGGCGGCGAGTTCCGCGCTGCGGCGTCCTTCCGCGATCCAGTCGAGCACCGCGATCAGCAGCCACGGACACGCGATGCCGATGAAGAACGCCATGTGATCATCCTCCCGTGCCGGATCAATGAAGCCGTCCGGCTCGGGAAGAGAATAGGCGGGCGGGGCCGCTCCGCAAGCAGCGTCGCGCCGCGGAGATCAGACCCAGCCCTGAAGCTCCCGGCGCACCACGTTCTCGATCACCTTCATCCCGAGATCGGAATCGTTCAGGCAGGGGATGTAGGCGAAGCGCTCGCCGCCGTTCTCCTCGAAATAGTGGCGGTTCTCGCCGTCCAGTTCCTCGAGGGTTTCCAGGCAATCCGCCGTAAAGCCGGGGGCGACGATCGCCATCCGCTTCACCCCGGACTTGGCCAGTTCCATCACGGTCTCGTCCGTGTAGGGCTTCAGCCATTCCTCGTTGCCGAAGCGCGACTGGAAGGTCACGCGCATCGTGTCGGGCGAGAGGCCCAGCGCCTCGCGGATCAGCCGCCCGGTCTTGTGGCACTGGCAGTGGTAGGGGTCGCCCTTGAGCAGGTAGCTCCGCGGCACACCGTGGAACGAGGTGAGGATCACCTCCGGCTCGAAATCGAGCTTCGCCAGACCCTCGCGGATCGAATCGGCCATGGCGGCGATGTAGACGGGATCGTCGTGGTAAGGCGGCGAGACTCGCACGGTCGGCTGCCAGCGCATGTCCATCAGGGCGCGGAACGCCTGGTCGCAGGCCGTGGCCGACGTGGCCGCGGCGTATTGCGGATAGAGCGGCACCAGCAGGATCCGGTCGCACCCCTGATCGAGCAGCGCCTGGATCCGGCCGGCGACCTCGGGCTTGCCGTAGCGCATCGCCCAGTCGACCACGACCGAATCACCCATGGCCGCTTGGAGGCGCTCGCTCTGGCCGCGAGTGATGGTCTTGAGCGGACCCTCGTTCAGCGCGTTGTTCCACACGCTGGCATAATCGCGGCCCTTGGGGCCCGGGCGCTTGGTCAGGATGATCAGGTTGAGCAGCGGCCACCAGATCAGCCGCGGCACCTCGATCACCCGCCGGTCCGACAGGAACTCCTTGAGGTACCGGCGCATGGGCCAGTAGGTTGTCGCCTCCGGCGTGCCCAGATTCATCAGCAGCACGCCGACGCGGCCCCAGGCGACCTTCGGATGGTCGGCCGGAAGAGCACTCGCGGCGGGCTCGCGCGGGGCGAGGGGCCGGCCATTCGCCAGCGCGGCGGGTTCGACGCGTTCGTTCATGGCAGCGTTCCGGCGCCGCGCGCCGAGTCCTTCTTCTGGCTTCAGATATCCGGGGGCCGGCGCGCGCGCTTGGGCCTGGACCGGAGGCTTACCCCTGTCGGTGCACTTCCATGTAGGGTGCGATCCCGCCCGGCGAAGGCCGGACGCGACATGCCGCACCGCGGTCTGCCGCACGCTCGACCTCTGTCCCTACACACGGGCGGCCCCGGGCCGCAACCGCGCCGCCCGTGATGGAGGCGCCAGGGCGCCTATTTCCACCCCGACCGGACCACGAGACACGATGACCGCTTCCCCCGTCGCCGACGCCCTCGCCGCGTTCCGCGCCTCCGGATCGCCCTGGCTCGCGCTGCCGTTCTTCGCGGATGGGAAGGCCGACGCGGTGGCGGCCCGGGTCGATGCGCGGATCGCGGCGGGCGCCCGCGTGCTGCCGGCGCCGGACCGGATCTTCCGCGCCCTCGCCGAGACGCCGCTGCCCGCCGTGCGCGCGGTGATCCTCGGCCAGGATCCCTATCCGACGCCGGGCGACGCGAACGGTCTCGCCTTCTCCTACGTGGGCACCGGCCGCCTCCCCGCCTCCCTGAAGGTGATCCTGGCGGAGGCGGGCTCGGACCGGACGGCGGGCGGCGACCTCACGCCCTGGGCCCGGCAGGGTGTCCTCCTGCTCAACAGCGCGCTCACCGTGGAGGCCGGGAAGGCTGGGGCGCACCTGCGGTACGGCTGGTCGGCGCTGACCGACGACGCCGTGGCGGCCGTCTCCGCGCGGCCGGAGCCGGCGGTGTTCCTGCTCTGGGGCGCCCAGGCCCGCGCCCGGGCGGCGCTGATCGACGCGGACCGCCACGGGGTGTTCGAGAGCGGGCATCCCTCGCCACTCAACCGCGCCCGGGATTATCCCGGTTCGGACCCGTTCGGACGGGCCAACCGATGGCTCGCCGAGCGGGGTGTCCGGCCGATCGCGTGGAGCCTCGGCTGATCCGAGGCGCCCGTCACTGCGGCTTGGCGGGCTCGACCGGCTTCGTGGGCTCGACCGGCTTGGCGGGCTGGGCCGAATCCGATCCCGCCGGCAGGAGCACGTTCTTGGCGACCGTGCCCTCCGGCCCGTACTCGCCGGCCACCGCGATGCACGCTTGATCGCGGTTCTGCGCCATCTGATTCGACATCAGCGTGAACATGGTCTGCACGCGGTTGCCGAAGGGGCCGCGCGGCTGGACGTCCGCCACCTGGACGCTCTGCTTGGCCAGCAGCGCCTCGAACTGCTCGTTGCCGATTCGATATCCGCAGACGTTCGAAGCGGCGAAGATGTAGGCGGCGAATTCCAGGGCGCGCGGGGCCGGAGCGTTGCGGATCTGCGCCTGCGCCGGCAGGCTAGCGAGCATCAGGGCGGCGGGGAGAGCGACGTGGCGCATGCGCGGCGGTTTCCTCGGTATCGGGCGGCCACTGTCGGACCGCCTCGGGCGGGCGGGACATAGGTCGAAGCAGACCCTGCGCCAATGCGACCGAATTCGCAGCTGAATTGCCGTCGTTCGTTCACAACCCGTTGGCCATAGGCGAAGTCCCGGGCCGCCGAACCCGCGAAATCGCGCCCGCGGTCCACCAGGGGCCTCCCGGGAGACAGAGTGTTAACCCGCCCGCGTCACGCCAGTGACTAGGGTTTGTCCAGATCCAGGCGGTCTGCATCGCATGTACGGCATCAATTCCTCTGTCGAAGGCATTCCGGCGCCCGTGTCCCGGGACATCCACGGGCGCATCCAAGGCTCCAATGCCGGTGCCGACCGTCGGATCGGTCAGGCCGCGCTCGTTCCGGCGATCTGTCCGCACCGCGTCGCCCGCTGGGCCTGCGGCGAAGGCCTCGGGGCCGGCGCCTCCGCGGCGCTGCTGGTGCGAGACCTCGGCCAGGCCGAGGCGATCCGTCTCGGATTGACCCGCCTCGGCCTGCGCGTGTCCTGCCTCGACGGCGACCGAAGCGCCGAGGTCCTGGCGGACAACCTCACGCAGTCGCGGGCGACGGTGGCCATCGTCGATACCACGCTGGCCGACGCCTATGCCGGTGTGATGGGTCGGCTCGTGCGCTACCCGGCCGTCTGGTGGAACGGCCCCGGCGCGGATTTCGCCAGCCTCGATCACGCCCTCGCCGAGCAGGATTGAGGGTCACAACCAGAGTTCGCGCAGTGCCCGGCGCTCGCCGAGGCGCGCGCTGCTGGATCTCGCCGGGCGCGTCCGACCGTGCTGGCACGGTCGGCCTGCCGGTCTATTCGAGCGATGATTGCTAGCGCTTCAGCAGGGCGTCGAGTGCCTCGTAGCCCGTAGGGTCGTCGGGGCACAGGCCGCCGCCGCATTCCGCCACCGTGGAGACGGCGTTGGCGAGGACGACGCAGAGGAACAGGGAGAGGCAGGCCGTCCCGAAGAGGCCGGCGCCCCGCTCGGCCTGAATACCGGCCTGCCGATCGGCCTGGCGCGCTCCCTCGGCGAGAAGAACCACGCCCACCGCCCCGATCAGCGCCAAGAAGGCGATCAGGGCCAGCGTGTAGAAGTGAAGCCCCAGCAGCGTCGAGCCGTAGCCCCCCGTGCCGGGAACGACGTGCAGGGCGACCTGCCGACCCGCGATGACCATGCCGGCGAGGGCGCTCAGGATCACGATGCCGTAGTGGGACGCCCGCGGACCGAAGCGGACGCTGAGCGCGAAGCCGATGCCCGCCGCCGCGAAGGCGGCACGCTGCAGGAGACAGAGGGGGCATGGCAGTTCGCCGAGATGGAACTGGTACCCGAACGCGACGAGCAGGACTGCGCTGCAGCCGAGGAGCCCGAGAGCGTTCAGAAGGCGCGCGCGCCGGACCGTCATGATGCGCGTCCCGCTCAGAAACTGAGCTGGAGCGTTGACGTGGCGTGCGCGGCAAACAATCCGAGGATGCCGATCAGCGACACGAACCAGAGGCCGACGGCAACGCGGCGGCGCCCCGTGAGCACGGCGATCGCGCTCCCCGCCAAACCGACGAACGGCAGAACCATCATGGACGTGCACCCCGCGGACCTGCGGCGCCGGCCTCGTTCGGGCCGCCGCCTGAGCTTCCCTGCAGCAAGGTTTAAGCTTTCGTGAAACCGACGTGGCGGTGCGTGGCATCGCCGGGGGCTCGCTCCGCGTGGTACAGCCCGCAGGCGAGATCGGTCCTGCGAACTCGAGCGGCCAACACCCGGAGACGCTTCATGATTGCAGCCGGCGCGGCGGTCCCGTCCGTCCCCGTTCCCGCGAAGGACCCGATCCTGCTGCGCAGCGATGCTGGCGGTGTCGCGACCCTGACGCTCAATCGTCCGGAGGCGCGCAACGCCCTGTCGATGGCCCTGATGGGTGCCCTCCAGCAGCAGCTCGACGCGATCCGGGAGGATCCCGGGGTGCGCGTCGTGATCCTGCAGGGGGCCGGTCCCGCCTACTGCGCCGGCCACGACCTCAAGGAGATGCGCGCAAATCCGTCCCGGGAGGCGACCGACGCGGTGTTCCGCACCTGCGCGCGGCTGATGCTCAGCATCGCGCGCCTGCCGCAACCGGTGATCGCCCGGGTCCACGGGATCGCGACCGCCGCCGGCTGCCAGCTCGTCGCGACCTGTGATCTCGCCGTCTGCGCCGAAGGCGCCCGGTTCGCGACGCCGGGGGTGCAGATCGGCCTGTTCTGCTCGACGCCGATGGTCGCGCTCTCCCGGGCCGTATCGCGCAAGGCCGCCCTGGAGATGCTGCTGGTTGGAGAGCCGGTCGACGCGGCCGAGGCGCTCCGGATCGGCCTCGTGAACCGCGTCGTGCCGGAGGCGGACCTGGACGCCACGGTCGGCGCGCTGGCCGCGCGGATCGCCGCGAAGGCCCGTCGCGTCCTGGCGATCGGCAAGGAAGCCTTCGGCCGGCAGATCGAGATGGGTCTGGAGGAGGCTTACGGCTACGCCGCCGAAGTCATGACCCGCAACATGATGATGGCCGACGCGCAGGAGGGCATCGACGCTTTCCTCGGCAAGCGTTCGCCGCGCTGGGAGCCATGAGACCCGCGGGGCGTGACGCGATACGACGCAGGCCCGCACGCGTGGGCTATGGCGCGGCCCTGCCCTAGGATTGAGCCTGCGTCGGGTCCTGTCGGGCCCGATGCCCCCAAGCGGGACGGCAGATGAGCACCATCGACCTGTTCGGTCTGACGCTGGCCTTCTACGGCGCGATGCCGCCGCCCCGACCGCGGCGTCCGGAGCGCAACGCCGCGACCTGGGCGGCCGCCCTGGTGTTCGGCGGCGTATGCCTCGCCACGATGGGGCCCATGATCACGATCTGGAGCTTCCACCGGCCCTACGCCGAGGCCAAGGCGCGCTGCATCGAGTCCGGAGGCCGCGTCCTCTACGCGGCGCTGGACGGGAGCGGTCCGTATCGCTGCGAGCGGCCCGCCGGCGGCGGGATCGCCCGATCGGTCAAGCTGGCGGATTAATCCGCAACGGAACGGAGTTGTCGGGTATATCCGGCGCCGCCTGACGCGAACCGGATGCCGACGCCTTGGAAAACGCGCTCCTTCGATGGGTCCAGTCGACCGCCCTGATGCGGGCGGATGTCGAGGCGCTCATCGGCATCACGCTGGCGGTCGGCGTGACCCTGCACGCCCTGCTGCGCAAGCGGCGGGTGAGCGTGGCGGTGGGCTGGATCGGTCTGGCGTGGCTCTCGCCGATCTTCGGCACGGCGCTCTATCTGACCTTCGGCATCAATCGCGTCTCGCGCCGCGCCCGTCGGCTGCGAACCAAGCCCTCCGACGCGACGCGGCTGCCCGATACCGACGACGCGGTGGTGCCGGAAGCCCTCTGGCCCCTCGACCGCGCGATCCGGCGGATCACCGCCCTGCCGGCCTTCGAGGGCAACGCCGTTCAGATGTACCGCAACGGCGACGCGGCCTATCCGGTGATGCTGGACGCCATCCGCGGGGCGCGGACCAGCATTGGCCTGTCGAGCTACATCTTCCGGGACGATCCCACCGGCCGCGAGTTCTGCGACGCCCTGGTGGAGGCGCAGTCCCGGGGCGTGAAGGTCCGCGTCATCATCGACGGCATCGGCGGCGGCTACTTCCGGGCGCCCGTCTATCACCGCCTGACCGCCGCCGGGGTTCCGGCCGCCCTGTTCATGCACTCGGCCCTGCCCTGGCGGATGCCGTTTCTCAACCTGCGCTCGCACAAGAAGCTGCTGATCATCGACGGTTCCACTGCGTTCACGGGGGGGCTCAACATCGCGCACGCGAACCGCGTCGCCCTCAAACCGGAGCATCCGATCCGCGATACCCACTTCCGACTGCGCGGCCCGGTGGTGGAGCAACTCGCCGTCGCCTTCGCGGCCGATTGGGCCTTCGTCGACGGGGAACTGCTCGACGGCGAGCCCTGGTCCGTCGACCTGGAACCATCCGGACGCAGCGTCGCGCGGGCGGTCACCTCCGGTCCGGACGCCGACGTCGAGAAGATCGAACAGGTGATCCTGCAGGCGCTCGCCTGCGCGCATCGGACGGTCCGGTTCGTGACGCCCTACTTCCTCCCCGACGAACTCGTGACCGGCGCCCTGGCCCAGGCCGCGACCCGGGGCATCACCGTCGACGTGATCATCCCGCGGGTGAGCGACCACCCGTTCATCGACTGGGCGACCCGCGCACATCTCGATCCGCTGCTCAGGGCCGGGGTGCGGGTCTGGCTCGACGAGCCGCCCTTCGATCACTCGAAGGCGATGGTGGTCGACGACGTCTGGTGCTTCGTCGGCAGCGCCAACTGGGACATGCGCAGCTTCCGGCTCAATTTCGAGCTGAACGTCGAGATCATCGACGCCGACCTGGCCGCCGAGCTCGACCGGTTCATGCGCGGCAAGATGGAGGCGCGCCTCAGCCGTGAGGATCTCGCCGCGCGCGCCCTGCCGATCCGTCTGCGCGACGCAGGCGTGCGACTGCTGCTGCCATACCTTTGAGCCGGCCGGGGGCGTGCGCCTCCGGGGCCGGTCCCAGGTGGACGACGATCGGCCGGTGGTCGGAGCGCCCCCGGGGCAGCACCGCGTGCTCGTGGCAGACCAGCCCGCGGGCGAGGCAGCGATCGAGCCGGAGCGGCAGCACGTCCACCATCGCGTGCGTCGGCTGACGGGGTCCGACGTCGCGGAAGCCCGGGATCAGGGCCGGGCCGACGATATTATAATCGCCCAGGACCGCCGCACGGGCCGGCAACTCGCCGACGATGCGGCGAAGCTGTCGGCGGTTCAGCATCTGCCCGTGCGACAGGTGCACGTTGGCGACGCCGAACTCGCCGAGGTCGAGAATCTGGCAGACCCGATGCACCAGGGCGCCGGAGGGCAGCGTGATCACGCGCGGCGGTGCCGGCCACGGCTTCGGGCTCCACATGGCCAGCCCGTGGATCCGGCCCGGCAGTGGCGCCCAGGCGTAGTGGCCGCCGATCCGGTCCAGCAGGAAGCCGATCGCCCGGGTCGCCTCCTGCATCAGCAGCAGGTCGGGCTGTTCCTGCGCGACCAGGGCAGCCACGTCGTCGACGGCCGCGCCGGTGCGCCGCAGGAGGTTCCAGCTCACGATCTTGAACGGTCCGTGCGGCCGGTGCGGCTGGGCGGACGATGGCAAGGCGATGGAGCGGACCGGGCGTGCAGCTGGGGTCATCGAACCGGTCTCGTACCTCACTGCGCGGCTTCGCCTCTACCGCCACGCTTTAACGCGCCCGGCGCCGGGACGTTCGACGGGATTCGCGCGGTGTCGACCGCGTCGTGAGAATGGAGCGCGCCGCCGCGCCGACGTGTCGCGCGGCATCCGGGATCGGGTTCCGCTCCGCCGGCCCAGCCCGGAAAGCGGTCCCGCAGTCCGCGTCGAACCGCGCCCTCAGCGGGTTCATGCGGCGAGAGCGGCTTGCGACCCGACGCCGAGTGGAGGACACACCGCGGGCGCGTGCTTTCCGGATTCTTCGGCACCGTCGGACCGCCGTCCACCGACACCGCTTGAGGCCCACCCCGCGGACAGCCTAAGAGCGCGATCACGGCGCCGTCGCCGGTGCGATCGCACCGCCCTTCGACGCTTCACCCAGTCCTTCCGGAGGCCGATGACGGCGTTCAGCTTCATCCACGCGGCGGACCTGCACCTCGGCAGCCCCCTATCCGGCCTCGCGGCCCGGGACGCGGACCTCGCCCGTCGACTGGCCTCGGCCGGGCGGCAGGCCTTCGAGGATCTGGTGAGCCGGGCGATCGAGCGCGCGGTCGCCTTCGTGGTGGTGGCCGGCGACGTCTACGACGGCGATTGGACCGACACGACGATCGGCCTGTTCTTCGCCCGGCAGGTGGCGCGCCTCGACCGTGCCGGCATCTCCACCGTGCTGGTCCGCGGCAACCACGACGCCGAGAGCGTGATCAGCCGGGCGATCACGTTGCCGCCGTCGGTCCACATCTTCCCGTCGAACCGCGCCGGCACCCTGCGGCTCGACGGTCTGCGGGTCGCCCTGCACGGCCGGAGCTTCCAGAGCCGTGCCGTCGAGGAGAACCTGTCCCTCACCTACCCGGCTGCCCTGCCGGGCTGGTTCAACCTCGGGATCCTCCACACCTCCTGCACCGGCCATGCCGCCCACGAGACCTACGCGCCCTGCTCGGTCTCCGATCTCACGGCCCGCGGCTACGATTACTGGGCCCTCGGCCACATCCACGAGTACGCCGAACTGTCCCGGGATCCCTGGATCGTGTTTCCGGGCAACCTCCAGGGCCGCAGCGTGCGCGAATGCGGTGAGAAGGGCGCCGTGGTGGTCGAGGTCGCCGACGGCCGGGTGACCGGGGTCACCCGGCTCGCCCTCGACCGCGCCCGGTTCGAACAGATCTCGGTGGATCTCGCCGACGCGGCGGACCTCCGCGCCGCGTTGGAGGCCGTCGAGGGCGCGCTGCGGCCGCTCGCCGCCCTGGCGGCGACCCGTCTCGTCCTGGTCCGCGTCCACCTCACCGGCGTGACGCCGGCTCACGACGCGCTGTCGTCGGACCGCGACGCGGTCACGGCCGAGATCCAAGCCGCCGCCCACCGCCTGCACGAGGACATCTGGCTGGAGCGGCTGAAGATCGAGACCCACCGGCCCCGCGTCGCCCTGGAACCCTCCGGTCCGGCCATCGATCCGGCGGCGCTTCTGGCCGACCTCGACCGCGATCCGGAATTCCGGGCCCGGGCACGCGCCATCCTCGCGGAGATCGGCAGCCGGATGCCCGCCGCGGTCGCCGCGGAAGCCGATCTGGAGGCCGAGTTCGACGCCCTCTGTGCCGAGGCCGAGGCGCTGATCCTCGGACGCCTCGGCGGCCGGCATTGCTGAGCCGGCAGCGCAAGGACACACGATGCGCCTGATCCGCCTCGCCCTCGAGCGCTACGGCGCCTTCACCGACCGGGTCGTGGAATTCCGGCCGGACGCGCGGCTGCACGTGGTGCTCGGCGCCAACGAGGCCGGCAAGAGCACCGCACTGGCCGCGGTCACGGATCTGCTGTTCGGCTTCGAGAAATCCACCCGCTACGCCTTCCTGCACGACATGCCGCAGCTTCGACTCGGCGCCGACATCGCCGCCGTCGACGGGCGTCGGCTCACGTTCCGCCGCCGGAAGGGCAACAGCCGGACCCTGATCGACGCCGCCGAGGCGCCGCTTCCCGACGACGTCCTGGCGCCGTTCCTGGGCGGGATCTCCCGAACGGTGTTCTGCCGTGCCTTCGGCCTGGACGCGTCGAGCCTGCGGGCCGGCGGTCGCGAGATGGTCGATGTCGAGGGCGAGGTCGGCGCGAGCCTGTTCGCGGCGGGCTCGGGCCTGCGCGGCCTCACGGACCTGCAGGCCGCCCTCGATCAGGAGGCCGACGGCATCTTCGCGCCGCGGCAAGCCAAGCACCGGACCTTCTACCAGGCCCTGGAGCGCCACGAGACCGCCCGCAAGGCGATTCGCGACAAGGGCGTGCGGACCGGGGACTGGCGGGCGCTGAACGACGAGATCGCCGCCGCGGCGGGGCAGCTCGACGGCGTCAGGGAGGAGCAGAAGGCCATGGCGGTCGCGCGCGCCCGGCTGGAGCGGCTCAAGCGGGTCCGACCGATCCTCGCCGAGATCGATGCGCTGGACGCGCGCATGTCCGCCGAGAACGGGCTGGTCGAGGCTGAACCCACCTGGATCGAGCGCCTCGGCGCAGCCCTGGAGCGTTGCCGCGGCGCGGAGTCCGCGGTGGAGGGCACCGGCTCCGCCCTCGCCCGCGCCCGCGCCGAAGCCGAGGCGGTGCCGGTTGAGCCGGGACTGACGCTCCGGGCCGACGAGATTCTGGCGGCCTTCAGCGGCACCAACGCGTACGAGAAGGGTGGCGCCGACCTGCCCCGGATCGAGGGGGACGCCCACAAGGTCGGCTTGGAGCTGGAGCGGCTGCGCGCCCGCATCGGCGCGCCGGACGTGGCGGCGCTGGAAGCCGATCAGCCGACCGACGCCGCCCGCGCCCGGATCGAGCGGCTGATCCGGGATCACCGGGCGCTGAGCGCGGCCGAAGAGCAGCTTGCCCACGACCTCGCCGCAACCTGCGCCGAGCGCGATCGGCTTGCCCGTGAGGTCGAGGCGGCGGGCGCGACCCACGATCCGACCCCGCTGCGCGAAGCCCTCAGGCCGCTCGCACGCCTGCACGAGCGGGTCGCCGCTCTCGAGACGCTGGACGCGACCATACAGCGGGAGGCGGCCCTGCTGCGGAACGGGGCTGCCCGGCTGTCGCCTCCGATCCCCGATCTCGCCGCCCTCGTCCGGATGCCCCTGCCTGCCCAGGAGACGGTGGCGCGCTTTCGCGGCTTGCTGGACGGAAAGATCCGCGAGCGGGAGCGGTCGGCCGACCAGCGCGACGTGGCCCGCCGCCAAGTCGCCGTCACCCGCGACCGCGTCCGGGAGCGCGAGGCCGGACGGCCCGTGGCCACCCGCGAGCGCTTGGAGGCGCTCCGGGATACCCGTGACGCGACCTTCGCACCGCTGCGCGACGCCTTGGCGTCGGGGCGAGCCGTCGCGGCCGCCCAGATCGCGGCCTACGAGGCGGCGCGCCGCGACGCGGACCGGCTGGCCGACGCGCGCGGGGATGATGCCGCCCGGGTCGCGGCCCACGCGGCCGACCTCGAACGCCTCGCCGCCGAGGAGGCGGATCTGGCCGCCGCCGAGGAGGATCTTGCCGGGATCTGCGCCGAAATCGCCGAGGGCGAGGCCGCCTGGCGCGAGGCGTGGCGGCCCGCCGGGATCGTTCCCGCCTCGCCGGCCGAGATGGCGGCGTGGCTGACCGAGGTCGAGGGCCTGATCGAGGCCGAGCAACGGCTCGCGGATCAGCGGATCGGGCGCGGCCGGGTTTGGGCCGGGATCGAAGCGGCCCGATCGCCGATCGCGGATCTCGGAGCCCGTGCCGGCCTCGAGCCGGCGCCGGCCCTCGAGATCGGTGAGGCCCTCGAACGTCTCGAAGCCCGGGTCGCGACCCTGGCGAGCCGCTGGGAGGCGAACCTGCAGACCGGCGGCGCGCTGCGCGCCGCGCGGGCCGCCGCCGAACGGCTCGACGCGGCCCGGACCGGCCTGGAGGCCAAACGGGCCGCCTGGCGGACCGAGTGGATCGAGGCGCTTCAGCCTCTCGCGCTCGGCGGGACGGCGCGGCCCGAAGAGGCCGAAGGTGCCCTGGAGGCTTGGCGCACGGTCCCCGACCGGCTGGCGGAGCGCGCCGCCCTCGATCGCCGGTCGGCCGGCCTCCGGCGCGACATGGAGGCGTTCCGATGCGGCGCGGCCGCCCTGATCGAGGCGTTGGCCCCCGACCTCGCTGGCACGCCGCCGACCGGCGCCGTCCGGACGCTGCACGCGCGCCTCGTCGCCGCGCAGGCGCGCGAGGCCCGGCGCGCCGAACTCGATCGTCGCCGTGAGGAGGCGGAGGGCGCCGACCGGGCCGCCGGTGAACGCCGGGACGCCGCGCTCGCGGCTCTGAGCCGGCAGGTCGCCGAGGCCTTGCCGAACCTCGAGACGGCATCGATGGTGGAAGTCGAGATCCTGTTCGACCGGCTGAGTGCCCGGGAGCGGCTGAGGGCCGAGCTGCTGCGGCTCCGCGGCAGCCTCGCCGGCGCCGGCGACGGATTGCCGGAGGCCGACCTGCGCGGTGATCTCGCCGCGCTGCCGCCGGAGGCGATCGAGGCGGAGCTGGCCCGGCTCGCCCTGGAGGCCGAAGCTCTGGGGGAACGCGGCCAGATCGTGTTTGCCGACCGGGACCGGGCCGAGCGCCGCCGGGCGGAGCTGGAGGGCGGGACCGGGGCCGAACCGGCACTCGCGGAGCGCAAGGCCGCCGAGGCCGATCTTCAGTCGACGGCCCGGTCCTGGGCGGTCCTGCGCTTCGCGGGGCTGATGCTGGGTCAGGCGATGGCCCGGCACCGGGCGGGGCAGCAGGATCCCCTGGTCGCGCGGGCCGGTGCGCTGTTCCGGGCGCTCACCGGCGGAGCCTTCTCGGGCCTCGCCCAGACCTATGACGATGCCGACACGCCGCGGCTCGCCGGCCAGCGCGCGGGCGGCGGTACGGTGGCGATCGAGGGCATGAGCGAGGGCACTCGCGACCAGCTCTACCTCGCCCTGC
Organism: Methylobacterium sp. E-046; assembly: GCF_022829625.1. NCBI lineage: Bacteria > Pseudomonadati > Pseudomonadota > Alphaproteobacteria > Hyphomicrobiales > Methylobacteriaceae > Methylobacterium > Methylobacterium sp. E-046. The sequence continues at coordinate 18,517 of NZ_JAKSYP010000130.1, forward strand.
GGCTCGCCTACCTGGAGGATTATGCCGGCCGGGCCGAGCCGGCGCCGTTCATCGGCGACGACCTCTTCTCGACCTTCGACGAGACCCGGACCGGCTACGGCCTCGACGCGCTGGCGGAGATCGGCGCGCGCGTCCAGCCGATCCTATTCACCCACCACCGCCACGTCGCCGACTTGGCTCGCGAGCGTCTGGGCGCGGCGGTGGACGTGGTGGCGCTGTAGGTCCTGCCATCCGCCCGCGTCGCGCGCGGGGGTTCGCCGGGCTTTCCGCCGCCGGTCTCAGAGCCGCGCCTGCCGGGCGGCGATCCAGTGGGCGCCCCGATCGGCGACGCCACGTTGCCGCGGCACCCGTTGCCCCCCGCGCGCCGACGCTGCGAGCCGACCGACCTCACCGGCGATCGCTTGCCCCGTCTCCCTGCGGCCGCTGACGCGGGACAGCCTCCCGGATCGGGTCGCCCGCCGGTCAGCTCGCGCCGGCGAGATACCGCGCCTCCAAGTGCGCCCGGAACGCCTCCGTGCCGAGCGGCGCGCCGGTCGCGCGGGCGAGGAGTTCGTCGGTGCCATGCAGGCTCCCCACCGCGTGGACCTTGGCGCGCAGCCAGTCTCTCAGCGGCCCGAAATCCCCCTGCGCCAGGCAATCCGGAAGCGCGGGCTCGGCCGACCGGGCGGCCCGGAACAGCTGCGCCGCCGCCAGCGCACCCAGCGTGTAGGTCGGGAAATAGCCGAAGGCGCCGCTCGGCCAGTGGATGTCCTGAAGGCATCCGACCCGGTCGTCCGGTACGGCCAGCCCCAGAAGCTCCCGCAATCCGTCATTGAAGGCCCCCGGCAGGTCGCGCACCGCGAGGTCGCCCGCGATCATCGCGGTCTCCAGCCGGTAGCGCAGGAGGATGTGGGCCGGATAGGTCGCCTCGTCGGCGTCGACGCGGATGAAGCCCGGCGCGACGCGGGTGTTCAGCGCGTGCAGGTTCTCCGGTGACCATTCCGGCCCGGACCGCCCGAATGCCTCCCGCAGCAACGGCGCCAGGAACGTGAAGAACGCCCGGCTCCGGCAGGCCTGCATCTCGACAATGAGCGACTGGCTCTCGTGAAGGCTCATGCCTCGCGCCGCGCCCACTGGCTGGTGCCGCCACGCCGCCGGACGGCCCTGCTCGTAGAGGGCGTGGCCGGTCTCGTGCAGCACGCCCATCAGGGCGCGGCCGAAATCGGCCACGTCGTACCGGGTGGTGATGCGCACGTCGTCCGTGGCGCCCCCGCAGAACGGATGCAGGCTGATGTCGAGCCGGCCGCGGGTGAAGTCGAAGCCGACCGCCGCCATGAGCTTGAGGCCGAGCGCGCGCTGCACGTCCACGTCGAACGGGCCGGCGAGCGGCAGCGGCGCCGCTCGGGACGCCTGGATCTCCCGGGCGCGCGCGATGAGCGCTGGCAGCCAGCTCGTGAGGTCCGCGAAGAGCGGATCGATCGTCGCGCGGCGCATGCCGGGATCGTAGCTGTCGAGCAGCGCGTCGTAGGGATCGAGCCCGAGGGCATCACCCTTGGCCTCACCGATCTCGCGCTGAAGCCGAAGCACCTCGGCGAGGTGTGGCTCCAGCCGGGCGAAGTCCGCGTCGCGTCGCGCCTCGCGCCAGACCATCTCCGACCGGGAAACCGCGCGGGAACTCGCTTCCACGAGGTCGCGCGGGACGGCCGTGGCGTGCGCCTGAGCGCGGCGCATCTCGCGCAGGTTGGCCGCGGGCCAGGGATCGGGGTGTCCCGCCTGCTCGGCGGCGAGCAGATCCTCGGCGGCCCCGGGGGCGGTCAGCATCTCGTGGGCGAGCCCGCGAAGGATCGCGAGCTGATCGCCCCGTGCCTCGGCAGCGCCGTCGGGCATCAGCGTCTGCGCGTCCCAGCCGAGGATCCCGGCCGCGCCCTCAAGGGCCGCTAGACGGGCGAAGCGCTGCTCCAGGGTCTGGTAGGCGGTCATGCCGGGCAAGCCTTCTTCGATGTGACTGACGGAACGGGGAAAATAACGTTTGCCCGCGCCTTCGGCGTCTCACGCACGATCGTCGCACCGATGCGTGCCGCAGGGTGATCGGGTTCGTAGCAGCAATCTGTGGACTACGCCCACCACCGCCCCTTGCCGCCCTAAAAATATCGCTTAGGTTTGTTTTTCACCTGGAGTAAACCCAAGATGGCTGACGATCTCGATCGGCGGGAGCCGGAGGACAAATTCAAGATCAACGTTCACGAGGAATGGGAGCTTCGCTACTGGGCGCGGAGATTCGGTGTGACGCGGGAGCAGATCGTGGACGCCGTCAGACGCGTCGGTGTTCAGACGAGGGACGTCGCGAGTTATCTCGGCAAGGCGTGGCCGTGAACGACCGGCCGAACGCCCTGCAGATGGGATCTCGTCGCATCGGAGATGCCGGCCGTTCCTAGCCGGCCTGCAGCATCTCTAGCTCCAGCCAGCGATCCTCCGCCTGCGACAGCTCGGTCTCGGCCTGCGCCAGCATGGACGAGGCTTTGTCGAAGCGGGCCGGGTCGCGGGCATACAGATCGGGATCGGCCAGGATCGTCTTGAGCTGCCCGATCGCCGCTTCCAGCTTCCCGATGCGGGCCGGCAGCGTCTTCAACTCGTGCTGGTCCTTGAAGCCGAGCTTGGGCTTGCCCGCCGGCTGAGGCGTCGGCGCGGCAGACCGCTCCCGCGGCTCCCTGGCTTTCGGCGCGGCGGCCCGGGCCTCGACGCCCTGCCCGCGTTGGACCAGCATGTCGCTGTAGCCGCCGGCATACTCGACCCAGCGGCCCGCCCCCTCGGAGACGAGGACGCTGCCGGCCACGCGGTCGAGGAAGTCGCGGTCGTGGCTCACCAGGATCAGCGTGCCCTGGTAGTCGCCGAGCATCTCCTGGAGGAGGTCGAGGGTCTCGAGGTCGAGGTCGTTCGTCGGCTCGTCGAGGACGAGAAGGTTGGCGGGTTGGGCCAGGGCACGGGCGATCAGCAGCCGGTTGCGCTCGCCGCCGGAGAGCACCGAGACCGGCGTCCGGGCCTGCTCGGGGGTGAACAGGAAGTCCTTGAGGTAGCCGATCACGTGGCGGCTCTGGCCGTTCACGGTCACGCTGTCGCCGCGCCCGCCGGTGAGCACGTCGGTGACGGTCATGCCGGGCTCCAGCACGGCCCGGGCCTGATCGAGGACCACCGGCAGCAGGTTGGTGCCCAGCACGACCTGGCCGGAATCCGGCGCGAGGCGCCCCATCAGCAGGTTGATCAGGGTGCTCTTGCCCGCGCCGTTGGCCCCGACGATGCCGAGCCGGTCGCCCCGCATCACCCGGAGCGACAGGCCCGCGACGATCGTCCGCTCGCCGTAGGATTTCGCGATGTCGCGCGCCTCGACCACGAGGCTGCCGGAGGATTCCGCGTCGGACGCCTGCATGCTGACGCTGCCCACGGGGCGACGGACCTCGCGGCGGTCCTTGCGCAGCTCGTGCAGGTTACCGAGACGGCGGACGTTGCGCTTGCGCCGGGCGGTGACGCCGTAGCGCAGCCAATGCTCTTCCGCGGCGATCTTCCGGTCGAGCTTGTGCTGATCGCGTTCCTCCTCCTCGAAGAAGGCGTCGCGCCAGGCCTCGAAGCTGGAGAAGCCCTGGTCGATCCGCCGGGTCTCGCCGCGGTCCAGCCAGATCGTGGCCCGGGACAGCGCCGAGAGGAAGCGCCGGTCGTGGCTGATCAGGACGAGCGCCGCGCGGGTGCCCTTCAACTCCGATTCGAGCCACTCGATCGCCGGAAGGTCGAGGTGGTTGGTGGGTTCGTCGAGGAGCAGGACGTCGGGCTCCGGGGCAAGCGCCTGCGCCAGCGCGGTGCGCCGCCCCTCGCCGCCCGAGAGCGTCTGCGGGTCCTCCGCGCCGGTGAGGCCGAGGCTCTCCAGCAGATAATGGGCGCGGTGGGTGGACTCGCCCGGCGGCAGGCCGGCCTCGACGAAGTCGAGCGTGGTGGCGAAGCCCGAGAAGTCGGGCTCCTGGGCGAGGTAGCGGATCGTGGTGCCGGGCTGGATGAACCGGCGCCCCTTGTCGAGCTCGACCAGGCCCGCGGCGATCTTCATCAGCGTGGACTTGCCCGAGCCGTTGCGACCGACCAAGCACGTGCGCTCGCCCGGAGCGATGGCGAGGTCGGCGCCGGTGATGAGCGGCGTGCCGCCGAAGGTGAGTAAGACGTCCTGAAGGGTGAGGATCGGGGGAGCGGCCATGGGCCGGCTTATGGCAGTGCGGGGCGGGCTGTTCAAACGGCACCGCCCCGGTCAGGTCGTACCGGCTCAGGCGATCGGGTTGGCCGGCCCGGTCGGGGGGCTGATCTCCGGCGCACCCGGGTCGTTCACCGGGATCTCCGGCGGTTGGATGCCGGGGGACTCGGAGGGGGTGTTCCCGGGGATCTCGGGTCCCGGGGGCTGCGTCGGCGCCTGCGGGGGTTCGTAGGGCCGGTCCGGTGCCGGGACCGGCTGCGGCGGCACCTCGGGGACCTGCCCCGGATCGGCGAGCGTGAACTGGAACACCGTTATCCTCCGCGAGACCGACGGTGCGCGGCCGCACCGGTCCGGCGGAAACAAGGTCCCCGCGTTCCGGTTCCGAACCGCTACTTCTTGGTCAGCAGGAGGTTGCCCTCCTTGCTCGCCACTTTCTGGATCTTCTCGGCGAACAGGGCGAGCAGGAACGGCAGCTTCACCTCCAGGCGAACGCTCTCGGCTCCCACGTCGATCGTGCCGGCGATCTTCTGGGCCACCGCCGACACGCCGAAATCGAGGCGATCGCCCGTCCAGGCGAGCTGGTCCACCGTGATCCCGCTCTTGGCCAGGAAGGCCCGCGCCTGATCGGTCCCGTGCTCGAGGCGCCGCTTGGCCTCGTCGCGGCCGAGGTCGTGCGGGATGTCGACGATGAGAGGCTTGGGCATGCGGTTGATCCGGGCTGAACCTGGCAGCAGATGGTGCCTCCGGATGCCGCAGACAACGCCTCGTGACGGCCCTGTCCGTCGGGAGCAGGGCCGTCCGCGTGCCGTGGCGTCAGTTCAGGACGTGCAGGGAAACGTAGGTCGTGCCGCCCATGCCGAGGGCGCGAGCCGAGCCGCGGGACAGGTCGATGATGCGGCCGCGCACGAACGGACCCCGGTCGTTGATGCGCACGATCACGGAGCGGCCGGTCCGCTGGTTCTCGACGCGGACCCGGGTGCCGAAGGGCAGGCTCCGATGGGCGGCGGTCATTCCGTTGGGGTTGAAATGTTCGCCGTTCGCGGTGCGGTGGCCGCTGCCGTACCAGGAGGCCGCCCCGCTCTGTGCGAAGGCTGGGAGGGAGGTCCCGAGGACGGTGGTCAGCATTCCGAGCGAAACGACGAGCTTTCCGAAACCAAACGACATTCTGAACGCATTCCCTTGTTTTTTCGGGACGGCGCCAGTCGTTTCCGAAATCGGCCGGAATAAGGCCGGTCTTGGCGTACGGTCGAGGTCGCATTAAAGGCGCGATTTTTCGACGCGTGCTGATTACATGCGCAATTGTTGCGGAAAATTTCTGTCAGATCTCGTAAATACTTGCCTGCAAGTCGAGGCGCGTCATTTCAAAGCTTTTCGGCGTCTCAGCCGAGGAAGACAGGTTATAGGCTGAAATTCCCAAGCCTTGCGCTGGGTGTGACCCTGCTTCCCGCTCAGGTGGACGCGGAACGCTCGGATTGCGGGGATCGGGGATTGGTTTCCGGCATTCGTTGCGGGTCGGCCGCCTTGGCGTCTCGCGGCGCTGCGGGGTGGCCCGCCGCATCGACCCGCGCCGCCACTCACCCGGCTCGGCGACAGGGTCGATTAATCGATGGGTGGATCATCGGTTCCCGGCCCGGCAAAAACTGCAGCCCCAGAACGGGACGCCCGGCGCTGAAATCCGACAACGCGACCTTTACCGTACCGGGGGCATGGTCTGCCGGTCAGTCGCGTAACCGGTGTTTGCCATGGCTTCCCCGCGTACCGTGGCTGCCGACGCCGTCGCCCGGAATCAGGTCTCGCGTGCCGGGCGGCCCGCGTCGGCGCCACGGATGGGTCTCGTACCCGCCCAGCGTTCCCTGCCCCTCGACCAAGTGCTGGTCGGGGATTGCATCGCCGCCATGAACGCCCTTCCGGCGTCGAGCGTCGACTGTGTGTTCGCCGACCCGCCGTACAACCTTCAGCTCGGCGAAGCCGGCCTGCTGCGTCCCGACCAGAGCCGCGTCGACGCCGTCGACGACGACTGGGACAAATTCGCGACCTTCGAAGCCTACGACACCTTCACGCGGGACTGGCTCGCGGCCTGCCGCCGCGTGATGAAGCCGAACGCGACCCTCTGGGTGATCGGGTCTTACCACAACATCTTCCGGGTCGGGAGCGCGTTGCAGGATCTCGGTTACTGGATCCTGAACGACATCGTCTGGCGCAAGGCCAACCCGATGCCGAATTTCCGCGGCAAGCGGTTTACCAATGCCCATGAAACCCTGATCTGGGCTTCGCGCTCGGCGGAGTCGAAGGGTTACACCTTCCATTACGAGGCGCTGAAAGGAGGCAACGAGGACCTCCAGATGCGCTCCGACTGGTTCATCCCCCTCTGCACCGGCGAAGAGCGGCTGAAGGATGCCGCAGGCCGGAAGGTTCACCCGACCCAGAAGCCCGAGGCGCTGCTCGCCCGGACCCTGCTGGCCGCGACCAATCCCGGCGACGTCGTCCTCGATCCTTTCTTCGGTACCGGCACGACCGGAGCCGTGGCCAAGCGCCTCGGCCGCCGCTTCATCGGCATCGAGCGGGAGACGCTCTACGCGGAAGCTGCGCGCGAGCGGATCGCGGCGGTGGAGACCCTGTCGAAGGCGGCCCTCATGGTGGCGCCGACCAAGCGCGCCGAGCCGCGGGTGCCGTTCCTGTCGGTCATCGAGGCGGGGCACATCCGGCCCGGCGAGACCGTGACCGACGAGCGCCGCCGGTACCGCGCCACGGTGCGTCCGGACGGACAGCTCGACAACGGCCTCGTCATCGGCTCGATCCACAAGATCGGTGCCCTGGTTCAGGGCCTGCCGGCCTGCAACGGCTGGACGTTCTGGCACGTGGAACGCGGCGGCAAGCCGGTGGTGATCGACTCCTACCGGGCCGGCCTGCGGCAGGCGATGGCGAACGGCTGAGCCCGCGATCCGTCGCCGCGCTCCGGGCCCCAGGGTCCCGGACGCCATCGGTTCACCCTGAATCCGTCCCGAGGCGCCGACGCCGGCAGATCCCACGGGAGTGCCAGCCGCGGCCTCCGCCGCGCTCCGGAACACCGATCACGATCTTGCTGCGAGGGCGACGACGTCCTCCGTCTGCAGCCAGCGTGCGTGCGGTGCGGGACGGCTCTACCGTTTCCGCGCCGCCCCGGATCGGCGCACAGGCGGTCCCGGCCGTGCCGTCATGGGGGGGGCGGCCTCCTCATCCAGCACATCGTCCACCTCCGGCGGCGGCGCCGGCGCCGGCCTCGGCCGAGGCTTCGGGACGGCCCGCACGCTCGGCCGCGGATCGGGATCCGGTATCGACACCTGCGCCTCCAGGGCCGCCAGCAGCGGCATCGGCGGCGGCTCCTTCTTCGGGCGACCGCGCGGCTTCTTCTCGGGCTCCACCTTGGGATCGAAGGCGTGGGCCAGAACCTTCCGCATCAGGCCGGGCAGCGGCTCCTCGGCGAGGCCGGAGCGGGGCGTGAAGCGCATGCCGGCCGGTGCGGGCGTCGAGAGCGCCACCCGCGCCGCAAACACGGTCAGTTCCAGGGGGAAATGCGTGAAGCCGTGGCGGACCATGCCCGGCAGGCGCTTCCAGCGCGCGTCGAGCGGCGCGTCCAGCAGGGCTGCGGCGACGTCATAATCCGGCTCCCAGGCGCTGCCCGGCGGCTCCGCCATGTTGCCGAGTAGTCCCTCCGGTGGGCGCGTCCGCAGCAGCACCGCCTCGTCGCCGCTGCGGATCGCCACGAAGGCGGCACCGCGGCGCAGCGCGCCCTTCGCCACCCGGATCTTGCGCGGGAACGTCTCCTGCGTGCCGAGCGACCGGGCGCGGCACGGCCGCATCCACGGGCAGAGCGCGCAGGCGGGGCGCTTCGGCGTGCAGATCGTCGCGCCGAGGTCCATCAGCGCCTGCGCGAAGTCGCCCGGTCGGCTTTCCGGGACGAGGGCCTGCGTCAGCCTGCGGATCTCCGGGCGACTGCCCGGCAGGGGGGCATCGACCGCGTAGGCCCGGCTCAGCACCCGCTCGACGTTGCCGTCGACGGCGGCCTCCGGTCGCTCGAAGGCGATCGCCGCGATGGCCCCGGCCGTGTAGGCGCCGATCCCCGGCAGCTTGCGCAGGCCGTCGGCGGTGTCGGGGAAGCGACCGCCCGAAGCCGCGACGGCCCGCGCGCAGGCGTGGAGATTGCGGGCGCGGGAATAGTAGCCGAGTCCGGCCCAAGCCGACATCACCGCCTCCTCGGGGGCTGCGGCGAGGGTGAACACGTCGGGGAAACGCGTCAGGAAGCGCTCGAAATACGGGCGCACCGCGGCGATCGTGGTCTGCTGCAGCATCACCTCGGAGAGCCAGACCCGGTAGGGGTCGGGCACCTCTCCGGCCAGCGCCCGCCAGGGCAGCACCCGCCGATGCCGGTCGTACCAGGCGAGCAGGTCGTCGGCGCACGGTCCGGGACCGGGCTTGGAATCCGTGGCTGTGAGGGGCGGCATGGGCTGGTCGACCGGGCTGCCGCTGCATAGCCGGAGGGCGGCGGCGATCATAGGGCGACGAAACCGCCGGCGCGTCCTCCCTTCGTCAACCATCCTGCGCTAACCTCCGCGGATCCACTGGGCCGGAACCATCATGGCGCGCGTCAAACCGCTGGCCGAACTGATCGAGGGTTGCATCGGGCCGGCCTTCGCGGCGCAGGGCTTCGCCTCGACCGACATCCTGGCCGCTTGGCCGGAGATCGTCGGCGAGCGGCTCGCCCGCTACTGCCGTCCGTCGAAGCTCGAATGGCCGAAGCGACGGCGGAAGGACGCCGGCACCCCCGAATCCGGCACCCTGGTGGTGCGGGTCGAAGGCGTCTTCGCCATCGAGCTGCAGCACCTCGCACCGGTGGTGATCCAGCGGATCAACGCCCATTACGGCTGGGCCTGCGTGTCCCGCATCGTGCTGCAGCAGGACCGGGTCGGGCGGGGCGGCCGTGCTGCCGCGCCCGCCCGGATCGATCCGGCGCGCGCCGTCGAGGTCCAGCGCGCCGTGGCGGGCATCGCTGACGACAATCTGCGCGCCGCCCTCGACCGCCTCGGCACCGCGGCCGTGGCCTCGCGCCCGGACCGGTGAACGGGACGATTCGGTCACCTTGCCAGGAAGCCCGCGCCCGAGTACCGGCATCGAAACGCCATGACGGTCCATTCCGGCGGAGCCTGCCCGATGACGACGCGACGCGACGCTCTCAAGTTCTCCGGCCTTGCCATCGGCGCCGGCATCGCCCTGCCGGCCCTCGTTCGCGGCGCCCGCGCCGAGGGCATCGACACCGCCGCGCTGCTCCAGCCGGGTCCCCTCGGTGACGTCTGGCTCGGACCGGCGGATGCCAAATGCACCATCATCGAGTACGCCTCGATGACCTGCTCGCACTGCGCGGCCTTCCACAAGAACACGTGGCCGACCCTGAAGGAGCGCTACATCGATACGGGAAAGGTGCGGTTCACCCTGCGCGAATTCCCCCTCGACCCGCTGGCGACCGCGGCCTTCATGCTGGCGCGCTGCGAGGGCGAGTCCAAGTATTATCCGATCACCGACCTGCTGTTCGACCAGCAGCCGGCCTGGGCCTTCACCCCGAAGCCTGTGGACGCGCTGGAGCAGATGCTCCGTCAGGCCGGCTACAACAAGCAGACCTTCGAGGCGTGCCTGAAGGACCAGAAGGTCTACAGCGCGGTCAACGCCGTGAAGCAGCGCGGGCTCGACGTGTTCAAGGTCGACTCCACCCCGACCTTCTTCATCAACGGTGAGCGTTACACCGGCGAGATGACGGTCGAGGGCATGGAGAAGGTGATCAAGCCCATTCTGGGCGCCTGAGCGACTGTTCGGAGACATGCGCGGAGCACCGGTCCAGCGTGGCGCTCCAACCTGAAATACCAACTCAAAATCAAAGACTTATCGTGTATGGAGTTCGCCTTGACACTCAAGATAGGCGAAACTATGGTGCGCCGCGCTTGCTGGGGGTGTCCAGCCGGTTCCAGATCCTCCTGCCCGATGAGTTTTGAGCCGTGAACGGCGACGACCCAAGGGACGGGAAAGGGACCGAGCAGACGCCGACGGACAGCGAACTCTCCGCGAGGCTCAGACGTCTCGAGACGCAGATCGAACGGAAGCGGCCGCAGGCCGCTCCCGATCCTTCCACGCGCGCTCGGAACGGCGGGCCATCCTCGCTGGGCCAGGCCATGACGCTCTCCACGGAGTTCGTCGCGGGCGTGATCGCGGGGGGCATACTCGGCTGGATCGTCGACCATGTCTTCGGGACGAAGCCCTGGGGCCTGATCGTCCTCCTCATGCTGGGGTTCGTCGCGGGGGTCTACAACGTGATGCGGGTGTCGGGTTTCTCCGGCGCGCGTCCGGAACGACGCGACCGGCAGGAGCCGTAAGGCACGCCGGTCCAGAGGGATCTGGGCGGCCGGCGATGCCGGTGCGCCGAACAAGAAGGGCGGAAGCGGGAATGGCGGTCACGATCGACCCGATCCATCAATTCGAGCTGAAGCCGCTCGTGTCGCTCGGCCATATCGGCCATCAGCAGCTCGCGTTCACGCAGTCGGCCCTCTACATGTTCGCGGCCGTCGGGGTGATCGCGCTGATCACCATCGTGGCGACCGCGTCCCGCTCCGTGGTGCCGGGCCGCATGCAGTCGCTGGCCGAGATCTTCTACGAATTCATCGCCGACACCGTGCACCAGGCCACCGGCGACGGCGGCAGGCGGTTCCTGCCGCTGGTCTTCTCGCTGTTCATGTTCGTGCTCGTCCTGAACCTGTTCGGGATGATCCCCTACGCCTTCGCGGTGACCAGCCACCTGATCGTCACCTTCGGCCTCGCGGCCCTGGTGATCTCCACGGTGGTGATCTTCGGCGTGATGAAGCACGGCATCCACTTCTTCGGCCTGTTCGTGCCGTCAGGCGTGCCGAAGCCGCTGCTCGCGATCCTGGTGCCGATCGAGGTCATCTCCTTCATCTCGCGCCCGATCAGCCTGTCGGTCCGTCTGTTCGCCAACATGCTGGCCGGCCATATCGCGATGAAGATCTTCGCGTTCTTCGTGGTTCAGCTTCTTCTCGCGGGTGCCTGGAGCGTGCTATCGCCGCTTCCGCTGTTCCTGACGATCGCGCTGACCGCTCTCGAGTTCCTCGTCGCGGCGCTTCAGGCCTACGTCTTCGCGACGCTGACGGCGATCTACCTCAACGATGCCCTTCACCCCGGCCATTAATCCCGGCCGGCTCCACCCGCCGCAAACGTCACCGCACGTTTCGATCTGAAGAGACCTCAGGAGTTATCATGGATCCCGTCGCTGCGAAGTACATCGGCGCCGGCCTCGCTTGCCTCGGCATGGCGGGTGCGGGCATCGGCCTCGGCAACCTGTTCGGTCAGTTCCTCGCCGGCGCCCTTCGCAACCCGTCCGCGGCCGACGGCCAGCGCGCCACCCTCCTCCTGGGCTTCGCCCTCACCGAGGCGCTCGGCATCTTCTCGCTGCTGATCGCGCTGCTGCTGCTCTTCGCCGTCTGATCGGCGTCGGAGACCGCGGACCCGCGGTCTCCCCGGGCCTTCGCCCGACGAACGGGTGGGCGCTCCCGCGAGGAGCGTCCGCCTTCTTCGGTCGCCGCGCCGGCGGTGACCTCAGCGAACGGTGTCAGTGTAGCGGTCTCATGGCGCAGCCCAATCCCCTCACCACGCCGCCCTCGGGCGCCGACACGAAGATCGTGCCGGGCCATACCGAGCACGCGGAAGCGCATTCCGGCGCCTTTCCGCCCTTCGAGACTTCGGGCTTTCTCGCGCAGCTGATCTGGCTCGCGCTGGCCTTCGGGCTCCTCTACTACCTGATGGACAAGATCGCGCTGCCGCGGATCCAGTCGATCCTGCATGCCCGCGCCGAGCGCCTGCGTGCCGACCTGGATCAGGCGCAGGCGATGAAGGCCGAGGCGGATGCCGCCGGCGTTGCCTTCGAGACCGCCCTCCGGACAGCCCAGGGCAAGGCGCGCGACATCGCGCAGACCACCCGCAACGAGCTGGCCGCCGAGGCCGAGGTCAAGCGCAAGGCGCTCGAGGAGGAGCTGAACGCCAAGCTCTCCGCTTCCGAGGCGACGATCCGCACGCGCACGGAGAGCGCCATGGGCAACGTCCGCTCCATCGCGGGCGAGGCCGCCACGGCGATCGTCGAGCGGCTCACCGGTCAGGCTCCTGACCGGGCCAGCCTCGATCGCGCCCTCGACGCCACCGCACACTAGACGGGAACCCCGATGCTGCTCGAAGCCGAATTCTGGGTCGCCGTCGCGTTCGTCATCTTCATGGGCATCGCCTGGAAGGTCGGCGGCTTCTCGGCGATGACCAATGGTCTGGACGGGCGCGCCAAGCGCGTCCGCCACGAACTCGACGAGGCGAAGCGCCTGCGCGAGGAAGCGGCCGCCGTGCTGGCCGATTACAAGCGCCGCCGCGCCGAGGCCGAGAAGGAGGCCGAGTCGATCGTCGCCAGCGCCCGCGAGGAGGCCCATCGGGCCGCCGAGGAGGGTCATCGCAAGCTCGACGATTTCCTGGCCCGGCGCACCAAAGCCGCCGAGACCAAGATCGCCCAGGCCGAGGCCCAGGCCGAGGCGCAGGTCCGTGCCGCTGCCGCGGAGGCGGCCGTGAAGGTGTCGGAGACGATCCTGCGCGAGCGGATGCAGGGTGACGCCGCCCAAGGCCTGATCCGCGCCAGCCTCGGTGAGGTCCGGACCCGCCTGCGGTCCTGATTTCTCCTGGCGACGCCGCGAGGTTCGAGAAAGCCGCCCCCGGGCGGCTTTTTTCATGACGGGATGTCCTTTTCGGCTCCCCGCGCCATGCCGGAGCCGCTCCGTGATCGCCCGGGCGAACATCGGTGCCCCGAGCGGCGTTCCCGACCCGTGGGGATGCGGAGACGGCATGGCGGATACGGCGGACAGGGCGCGGATCGTGATCGTCGGCGGCGGCGTCGCCGGGATCGAGGTGGCCACCAGCCTGGGACGCGGGGGCCGGGCCGACGTGATCCTCGCGGATCGCAGCCTGTCCCATGTCTGGAAGCCGATGCTTCACACCTTCGCGGCCGGTACCGCCCGGGCCGACCGGCAGAAGGTGGATTTCTTCGCGCAGGCGCGCCGCAACGGTTTCCGCTTCCAGCCCGGCGCCCTGGTCGGGATCGACCGGCGGGCGAAGCGCGTCCGCCTCGCCGTCGAGGCGGCGGAGGGACGGCCGGTCGTCGATCTCCCGTACGACCTGCTCGTCCTCGCCATCGGCAGCCGCGCCAACGATTTCGGCACGCCGGGCGTGGCCGAACATTGCCTCACCATCGATGACCTGACCGAGGCCGAGCATTTCCACTGTCAGCTCCGCTGTCATCTGCTGGCGCGGCTCGACCACGGGGGGGTGCTGGAGATCGCCATCGTGGGCGGTGGCGCAACGGGCGTCGAGCTGGCCGCCGAGCTGAAGCACGCCATCAACCTGCTGTCGGCCTACGGATCGCCGGATCTGCCGCAGCGCCTGCGCCTGACCCTGATCGAGAGCGGTCCGCGCCTTCTGCCCGCCTTTCCCGAGAGGGTGTCGCGGGCTGCCGGCCGCACCCTGTCCGACCTCGCGGTCGAGGTCCGGACGGACGCGATGGTGACCGGCGCGGATGCCGGTGGCTTCGCGCTGAAGGACGGCAGCCACATCTCGGCCGGACTCAAGGTCTGGGCGGCCGGCGTGAAGGCGCCCGACGTGCTCGCCGACCTCGACGGTCTGGATCGCTCGCGGACCGGGCAACTCGTGGTCGGCCGTGACCTGCGCACCACCCGCGATCCGGCCATCGTCGCCCTCGGCGATTGTGCCAGCCTGACGGAGCCGGAAACCGGGCGGTCCGTTCCGGCCACGGCTCAGGCGGCCCGACAGATGGCCCAGCACCTCGCGCGCCACCTCGGCCGCGCCCTCGCCCGCGGCGACGCCGTCGGATCGACGCTGCCGCCGTTCCGCTATGTCGAGAAGGGCGCCATCGTCTCCCTCGCGGATTTCAACGGCTGGGGCACGCTCGGCCGCTACACCTTCGGCGGCGGGCGCCTCAACGGCCTGTCGGCCCGCCTCACCCATGACCTCCTCTACCGGCAGCACCAGCTCGGCCTGTACGGTCCGCTGCGCGGGACGATGACGTGGGTGCTCGACGACCTCGATCACCTGATCAGTCCGGCGGTGCGGCTCGACTGAGGCGACGCCTTCCGGCCTGCCGCATCGACGGCGGCGCGCGGCACCGGCGCGGCCGGTTCTGGCGAGGGGTCGCGGCGTCAGTCGGTGCGATCACCCTCCACGGCCTTGGTCTCCTCCACCTCGGGGGCGACTTGACCGTAATTGAGCACCGCCACCAGTGCGACGCCGCCGAAGGTGTTGCCCAGGAGGGTCGGCAGGAAGAACTTCCACGCGTAATCGTGCAGCGAGGCCGCGCCGGTGACCACCAGGTAGAAGGCTTCCACCGAGCCGGCCACGACGTGGGCGAGGCTGCAGAGCGAGACCAGCCACGTCATCAGCAGGATCACGAACGGCGCCGCGCTGGCCGTGGCGGGCAGGAACCAGACCATGAGGGCGATCATCCAGCCGGCGAAGACCGCCTTGATGAGCGTCGCCCAGAATTCATGCGCGATGGCGTCGTGGCTGATATCCGCGAAGGCCTTGAGGACCGGCGGCTCGAAGGCGCCGGAATGGGCCAGCAGCGCCGCGATGGCCAGCGTCCCCAGGATGTTTCCGGCCAGCACGATCCCCCACAGTCGCACGACGCGCAGGGCGGTCTTGACCGAGCGGTCGTGCAGCAGCGGCAGGACCGGCGTGATGGTGTTCTCGGTGAAGAGTTGCTGGCGTCCGAGCACCACCACGAGGAACCCGACCGCGTAGCCCATCGAACTCACGATCTTCGCCCACTCGGCCTCGGGCAAGTGACTCCTGAGGACCCCCGGCACGATCAGCGAGAGGGCGATGCTGAGGCCGGCCGCGAAGGCCGAGAGGAACAGAGCCAGACCGTGTCGACGCAGTTCCTCGTCGCCCCCCAGGCGGATGACCTCGTGGAGCACGTAGGCGT
This sequence comes from Methylobacterium sp. E-046, assembly GCF_022829625.1. NCBI lineage: Bacteria > Pseudomonadati > Pseudomonadota > Alphaproteobacteria > Hyphomicrobiales > Methylobacteriaceae > Methylobacterium > Methylobacterium sp. E-046. Next base: position 33,786 of record NZ_JAKSYP010000130.1, read on the forward strand.
CCGGCCGGCCGACGTCCGACACTTCCTTCAGGCGCGCATCGCGCCGAGCCATGGGGTCGGCGCGCTTGTCCTTGTCCCGAACCATTGACTCCGCTCCGCGACCCAACGTCCGAACCTCAGGCGGAGAGGCGCGCCAGCAAGGCCCGGACCGCGTCGCACGCCTCGGCGAGCGCCTGCGGATCCCGGCTGCGCACGACGATCCGGTTGCGGAACCCCTCCGGCGTCATCGCCGGGTACGAGCCGATGGAGACCGCGGGCCGCGCCTTGGCGATCTCGCCGAGACCGCCGGCGTAGTTGCCCTCCGGCAGGCCCGCCGCTTCGATCGTCTCGGACATCATCGCGGTACCGCCCTTCAGGGTCGGGGCGATCGAGTCGAGCATCGCCTGCATGATGCTCGGCACGCCGGCCATGACGTGAACGTTGCCGATGCGGAAGCCCGGTGCCTTCGAGACCGGGTTGGCGATCAGGTCGGCCCCGAACGGGATCCGGGCCATGCGCAGGCGCGCCGCGTTCAGGTCCTCGGGCTTGTGCCGTTCCAGCAGCATGGCCCGCGCCCGCTCGTCGACGTCGACGCCGACACCGAAAGCCTGGGCCACGCAATCGGCGGTGATGTCGTCGTGGGTCGGGCCGATGCCGCCCGTCGTGAACAGGTGAGTGTAGCGGGCGCGCAGGACGTTGACCGCCTCGACGATCATGGCGGCTTCGTCCGGCACGATCCGCACCTCGCGCAGGTCGATCCCGGCGGCCGTCAGGAAGTCGGCGATCGTACCGATGTTCTTGTCCTTGGTGCGACCCGAGAGGATCTCATCGCCGATGACGAGGATGGCGGCGGTGACGGAATCGGAGGGCTGGCTCATGGGACTCTGGTGTCGGGCGGGTCGGGCAGGCAGATAGCGCGACCGTAGCCCGCGACTACGTGAACCCCGAGGATCCGATGCAGTTCGCCGCGCCTCTGGTGCCGGGACGGCTCGTGCAGCGCTACAAGCGCTTCCTGGCCGACATCGACACCGATGACGGCCGCGTGACCGCGCATTGCCCCAATCCCGGGGCGATGCTGGGTCTGAAGGAGCCCGGCGCGCGGGTGCTCCTGTCCCGCGCGACCAATCCGGCGCGCAAGCTGCCGATGACCTGGGAGCTGGTGCAGGCCGAGCTGCCGGGTGGCCCGCAATGGGTCGGCATCAACACCCTGCGCCCGAACGCGCTGGTGGCCGAAGCCTTCCACGCCGGCGCCATCGCGGCGCTCGCCGGTCACGACGCGCTGAGGCCGGAGGTCCGCTACGCGCAGGCGAGCCGGGTCGATTTCCTGGCGAGCGGCGCCGCGTCCGGCCCCTGCCACGTCGAGGTCAAGAATTGCCACCTGATGCGGCGGCCGGGCCTCGCGGAGTTTCCGGACTGCAAGGCCGCCCGCAGCGCCCGTCACATGCGGGATCTGGCCCAGGTCGTGGCCGAGGGTGGCCGCGCGCTCGTGGTCATCGTCGTTCAGATGCGCGCGGAGGCCTTCGACGTCGCCCGCGACATCGACCCGGTCTTCGACCGGGCGTTCCGAGACGCCCGCGCGGCCGGCGTGGAGGTCCGCGCCTATCGCTGCGCCGTCGGGCCGGAGGGGGTCGCCGTCGCGGACGAGATCCCGGTGATCACGCCGGCCTGACGGCCGCACGCTCGAACATCAGGTTCAGCCGGGAGCGCGAGATCTCGCGGTATCCGAAGCCTTCGAGGTGCTGCGGCAGATCGAGCTGCCACTGGCCGGTGCCGTTCTCGATCAACAGGATGCGCGGCAGCAGCGTGGCCGGCGCCTCCCGGAGGAACGGCTCTAGGATCAGGTCCTCGGCCCCCTCCACGTCGAGCTTGACGGCATCGACGCGGGTGAGCCCTTCCCGGTGGAGAAGGTCGAGGAGCGTCACCGCGGGCACGGTGATCCGGGCGCCCTCGTTGGTGCCGACGATGCGCAGGCTCGACTCGCCGCGGTTGCGGGGATCGATGAACAGGGTCAGCTCGCCCGCCTTGTCGGCCACCGCGCAGGCAACCGCCTTGACCGTGTGGAACGGGTTCTGGGCTATGTTGTAGGTCAGGCGGTCGAACACGTCCGGCTGCGGCTCGACGGCGACGATCCGGGCCTCGGGGCCCGAGAACGCGGCCACGCACAGGGCGTAGGCGCCGATATTCGCGCCGATGTCTAGGAAGACGCAGTCCTTCGGCAGGCGCGCTTCGAGAAGGGCGCGCTCCTCCGGATCGAAGAACTGCGGGGTGAACAGCACCTTCTTCTCGCAGTTGTTGTTGTACGGATGCAGCCGCATCCGCGCGCCGTAGCGGGTCACGTCGAGGGGCTTGCCGCCGAGCCGTGCGATCGCGATTCGGCGCAGGAACAGCGCGAGGCGCCGCCCGTACCAGGATTCGGCCGGGATCCGGTTCGTGCGGCGGGTGATCGCCGCCACGAGGCCGGCCGGTTCGTAGGTGCCGTAGGGCTGCGTGTCCGTCATGACCGGCGCGGTGTGCCAGCCGGCGCCCCGCCCTGCAAGCGGATCGATCCGCGTTGCCCCGGCGCGTCCGCGTGGTCTAAGCGGGTGACCGAGCTTACGGAGCATGGATTGCGCGGCATGGAGACCTTCAAGTCCGACGGCGTGCGGATCGCCTATATCGATGTCCCGCCGACGGACGGAACCGGCACGCCGATCCTGCTGATCCACGGCTTCGCGTCGAACCACGCGGTCAACTGGGTCAATACGCAGTGGGTGCGGGCCCTGACCCAGGCCGGATACCGGGCGATCGCCCTGGACAATCGTGGTCACGGGGAGAGCGAGAAGCTCTACGATCCGGCCGCCTACAGCTCCGAGGCGATGGCGGGCGACGCGGTGCGGCTGCTCGACCATCTCGGCATCGCGCGCGCCCATGTCATGGGCTATTCCATGGGGGGCCGGATCACCGCCCACATCGCCCTGGACCACGCCGACCGGGTCCGCTCGGCCCTGATCGGCGGTCTCGGGATGCACCTCGTCGAGGGAAAGGGTCTGCCCTCCGGCATCGCCGAGGCCCTGGAGGCGCCCGCCGGGACCCCGGCCCCGAACCCCACGGCCGCCGCCTTCCGCATGTTCGCCGAGCAGACCCGCAGCGACCTGCGGGCGCTGGCGGCCTGCATGCGCGGCTCGCGCCAGACCCTGAGCCGCGCCGAACTCGGGCAGATCGAGGTGCCGGTCCTCGTCTCGGTCGGGACCCTCGACACCGTGGCGGGTTCCGGTCCGGCGCTCGCCGCCCTGATCCCGGACGCGCGTGCCCTGGAGATCGAGGGCAAGGACCACTCCACGGCGGTCGGCGCCAAGCCCCACCGGGACGGAGTCCTGGCCTTCCTCGCCGCGCAGCCCTGAGCGGTCAGCTCTTCAGCCGGTAGCCCGTTCGGAAGATGTAGGTGACGAGGCCGAGGCAGATCACCAGGAACAGCGCGGTCATGCCCAGGCTGACCGCGATGCTGACGTCGGCGGTGCCGAAGAAGGCCCACCGGAAGCCGCTGATCAGGTACACGACCGGGTTGAGCAGGCTGACCGCGTGCCAGAACGGCGGCAGCATGCCGATGGCGTAGAAGCTGCCGCCCAGGAACGTCAGGGGCGTCACGACGAGGAGCGGCACCAATTGCAGCTTCTCGAAGCCGTCCGCCCAGAGGCCGATGACGAAGCCGAACAGGCTGAAGGTCACCGCGGTGAGCAGCAGGAAGCCGATCATCCACAGCGGGTGGTCGATCCGCAGCGGCACGAACAGGGCCGACGTCGCCAGGATGATCAGGCCGATCAGGATCGACTTGGAGGCCGCCGCGCCGACGAAGCCCAGCACCACCTCCAGCGGCGAGATCGGGGCCGACAGGATCTCGTAGATCGTCCCCGCGAACCGCGGGAAGTAGATGCCGAACGAGGCGTTCGAGATGCTCTGGGTGAGCAGCGAGAGCATGATCAGGCCGGGCACGATGAACAGCCCATAGGGCACGCCGTCGACCGCCGAGACCCGCGAGCCGATCGCCGCGCCGAACACCACGAAGTACAGGGTGGTGGAGATCACCGGCGCGAGGATGCTCTGCCCGGCCGTCCGCCAGAAGCGGCCCATCTCGAACAGGTAGATGGCCCGGACCGCGGGCCAGTTCATGCTGAAGCCCGCACTCATGCCTGTGCCCTCTCCTCGCGGACCAAGCCGACGAAGATGTCCTCCAGCGAACTCTGCTCGGTGTGGAGATCGTTGAAACGGATGCCGGCCGCGGCCAGCCCGGTGAGCAGGCCGGTGATGCCGGTGCGCTCGGCACGCGTGTCGTAGGTGTAGACCAGCTCGCTGCCGTCGCCGGCGACCGCCAGTTCGTAATCCGACAGATCCGGCGGGACGGCCGTGATCGGCTTCTGGAGATGCAGCGTCAGCTGCTTGCGCCCGAGCTTGCGCATCAGCGCGGCCTTCTCCTCCACCAGGATGATCTCGCCCCGGCGGATGACGCCGATGCGGTCGGCCATCTCCTCGGCTTCTTCGATGTAGTGGGTGGTGAGGATCACGGTGACGCCCTGCTGGCGCAGGTCGCGCACGAGGCGCCACATGTCCTGGCGCAACTCGACGTCGACGCCCGCGGTCGGCTCGTCGAGGAACAGCACCCGCGGCTCGTGGGAGAGCGCCTTGGCGATCAGCACGCGGCGCTTCATGCCGCCCGACAGGGTCATCAGCCGGCTGTTGCGCTTGTCCCAGAGGGACAGCGCCCGCAGGATCCGCTCGATATGGGCGGGGTTCGGGGTCAGCCCGAACAGCCCGCGGGAGAAACTGACCGTGTTCACCACCGTCTCGAAGGCGTCGGTGGTCAGTTCCTGCGGCACGAGACCGATGGCTCGCCGCGCCGCGCGGTACGCGCTCGCAATGTCGTGGCCGTCGACCAGCACCGTTCCGGAACTCGGCGTGACGATGCCGCAGACGATGTTGATCAGGGTCGACTTGCCGGCGCCGTTCGGACCCAGCAACGCGAAGATCTCGCCACGCTCGATGGCGAGGTCGATATCCCGCAGGGCGGTGAAGCCCGACGTGTAGGTCTTCGACAGCTTCGAGATGGAGATGATCGGCATCAGGGCCTGGGATCAGCGGTGGCAAGCGCGGCCTGGGCCGCCGTCGCTCGGACGGCGCATGCCGCGTCGGTCGCGAGCGGCCCTATAGCATGTCGCGCTGCGGTGCTCAGGGGTCCCGTGTGTGCGAGCGCACCGCCGAGCGCCTGGATGTCACCCGTCTCCGAACTGCTCCACCAGCGCCAAGCACGCCTTGCGGCGATCCGGGTCGGCGATCCGGGAGAACGCCGCGAGCAGCGCCGCGCATTCCGAAGCGCTCGGCCCCGATGCGCCGTCCGCCCAGGATACGCGGCTCCGGAACGCCACGACGGGAATGTTCAGCGCGTCGGCGATCTGTCCGAGCAGCCGCTCCCGCTCGTCCGCGGCGGTGTTCGGCTCGGGTCCTCCCACGTCGGTCATGATGCCTTCAACACCAGTCCTTCGGCCGGGCGCCCGCATGCGCGTCCGGCTGGCCGGCTTCGCGCAGCCCGATGCCGAGCGCAATGCCAAGCGCGACCATTCACAAATTCTTGGATGGTGCAACCTACCGTTATGTTTCGACCCGGCGCCGCAGGGGCGCGCCAGTAGTCTGCACATCCGGGATCAAGCCCAGGCGCCCGTCCGAAAGCAGTCTTGAGGTGGATGGCGCCCGTACTCGGACGTTCTGGTCCGGGAATATGCAATCGCGGGTAGTGCGATCCGCGTCGCCCGTTTTATGCTGACCGACGGAGAGCGACGAGCGCGATCAGTCCGGCGAGCGTCGCAGCGCCGAGGAACCGGCGCCAGGGATTCACGCCGCGCAGCACCTCGTCGAGTGCCCACCACGCCAGGGCCAGGTCGGCTCCGATGGTCAGCCACGTTGCGAGCGACCCGGCTTCCCGGGCCAACCAGGCGGCCACGGTGAGGCCGCCGAACAGCCAGAGCGGCAGGTTCGGCCATTGGGCGATGGTGATGACGCCCGTGGTCCTGTCACGGAAGATCCAGTCGAAGCCGCGTCGGATCGTTCCGGTCCGCCCTTGATCCATGGTCTGGAACTCTCTCGACGGAGGTGGAGGCCGTTGCGGCGTCCTTAACCCTTCGGCAACCTTAACAAACGGAAACGGTCGGTAAATCCCTAACAGAAGCTGAAAGGACTCGCGGAAATTCCGTTAATGCGATGTTCTTGGGTGATCGGAGCGGCGATCTCGCTGCCCAATACGAGGATCTGATCGTGAGCGCTCGTCTCGAAGATCTGAAGTTCATGCTCACGCTCAGCGCCGTGGTGCTGTTCGGCAGTGGGCTCGACGTCATCCTGCGCTGACACGCGTGCCGAATTCGGTCCGCAACGCTGTCCCGCTCTGCGCGATGGCGCGGCTGAGGGCAGAGCGCGCGCTCGATTGACGCGCCTCGGCGTTCCGGCTCCGGACCGGGGCGACGGTCACCGCGGCGATGCGCCGTCCGGGTGCCCGATGCGATCCGATCGATGCGGCGCTCGCTGACGGCATCTGACCGGAGCGCAGGAAGTACCGGAGCTCGGCGGCCTTCGCCCGCCGCTCCGCGCGGATCTTGAGGGTGGCGATCACGAGACCGATCAGCCCAGTCGTTTCGAGGAACGCCGCCAGCACGTAGCCCGAAGCCATGCGAATTCACCAACTGCGTCAGGAGGGCGCCGCAGCGCTGCGGCAAGACCTGATCTGCGCCGTCATGGTTAGCGCGGCCTTAACGGCTACGTAGAGAGCCGCAGCTCGCAATCGCTGCATCCTCAAGACAGCACCCTTTGAGCCACGCTGTTATAGGCCGCATCGATCCTTTGTCTTCAGAGACGTCGGTCAAGTCTTTCCAGCCTCAGCCCCGAGATCCCGATGTACCCGGGCGAGTCACCGCGGTCGAACCCGCGATGCGCGGCACCGCGCTGGACGAATTCTTCGGGCGACGGCGCGAATGGGACCCGATGCATGGGCGCGGTCGACGTCCAAGCACCCTCGACCAGCGGCATCGATCGGCAGCACAAGCGGCATCACGACCGCCATCAACCCGCCCCGCGCCCGATCCCGACGGCGACGCGAAACCCTGGTGCCCTCCTCCACGTGGACGAGGCGTGCCAGGCTTGAACCGGCGAGCCGGCGACGGCCGTCATCGACCGGTTCGAGACCCCTGCGCGGCTCGCCCCAATGGCGTCGACGCCGCCGCCCGCGGAACGGGCCGGCCGCACGCTCAGCCGATGCCGCTCACCACATGTCGAGGGCGACGCGGGCCTCGTCGGACATGCGGCTCTGATCCCACGGCGGATCGAACACCATCGTCACCGTGCAGGCCTGCACGCCCGCCACCGCGCCGACGGCGTTCTCGACCCAGCCCGGCATCTCGCCCGCCACCGGGCAGCCGGGGGCCGTGAGCGTCATGTCGATGGCGACCTTCCGGTCGTCGTCGATGTCGACCTTGTAGATGAGGCCGAGCTCGTAGATGTCGGCCGGTATCTCGGGATCGTAGACGCTCTTGAGCGCCGCGACGATGTCGTCCGTCAGGCGGTCCATCTCCGCCTGCGGGATCGCGGAGGTGCCCGCGACGGCGGGGGCGTTCATGCCGCCCGTGATGGTGGCGTCGGTGGTCATCGCTTCACTCTCCCCGGTCCCGCGCGGGCGGGACCAGCTTCAACCAGACTATCAGGTGAACAGCATTTCTGCCTTGCCGAGGGCCTCGGCAAGGGTGTCGATCTCCGCCGTCGTGTTGTAGAGGCCGAACGAGGCCCGGCAGGTGGAGGTCACGCCGAAGCGGTTCAGCAGGGGCATGGCGCAATGCGTGCCGGCGCGCACGGCGACGCCCTGCCGGTCGATCACCGTGGCGATGTCGTGGGCGTGAGCCCCCTTCATCTCGAAGGCGATGACGCCGCCCTTACCGGGCGCGGTCCCGATCAGCCGCAACGCGTTCATCGCCCCGAGCCGCTCCTGCGCGTACGCGGTGAGCTTGGCCTCGTGGGCCGCGATGGCCTCGCGCCCCACCGACATCATGTACTCGAGGGCGGCGCCGAGACCCACCGCCTCGATGATCGCCGGTGTTCCGGCCTCGAACCGGTGCGGCGGATCGTTGTAGGTGATCGCGTCCTCGCTCACCGTCCGGATCATCTCGCCGCCGCCCTGGTAGGGTGGCAGGCGCTCCAGCCATTTCTTCTTGCCGTACAGCACGCCGATCCCGGTCGGGCCGTAGACCTTGTGACCGGTGAAGACGAAGAAATCGCAGTCCAGCGCCCGCACGTCGACGGGCTGGTGGACGGAGCTCTGCGCCCCGTCGAGCAGGACCGGAACGCCGTGGTCGTGGGCGATGCGCACGATCTCGGCGGCCGGCGTCACCGTGCCCAGCACGTTCGACATGTGGGTGATCGCCACCATCTTGGTGCGGGGCGAGAACAGCTTCTCGTATTCCTCGATCAGGAAGTTGCCGTCATCGTCCACCGGGGCCCACTTGATCACCGCGCCGCGGCGCTCGCGCAGGAAGTGCCAGGGCACGATGTTGGAGTGGTGCTCCATGATCGAGAGGATGATCTCGTCCCCCTCCCCGATCAGCCCGGCCCAACCCATCGTGGAGGCGACGAGATTGTACGCCTCGGTGGCGTTGCGGGTGAAGATGATCTCGTCGGTCGAGGCCGCGTTGAGGAACTGGCGGGTGGTCTCGCGCGCGCCCTCGAACCCTTCGGTCGCGGCATTCGCCATGTAGTGCAGGCCGCGATGGACGTTGGCGTAGCCGGTCTCCATGCAGGAGACCATCGCGTCGATCACCTGCCTCGGCTTCTGCGCGGAGGCGGCGTTGTCGAGATAGACCAGCTTCTTGCCGTAGACCTGCTGCGACAAAATCGGGAAATCCCTGCGGATCGCCTCGACGTCGTAGGCCGGGGTGAGGACGGGTGCGTTCATGGTCGCGACCTTCAGATGAGTTCGCCGATCCCGTAAGACCGCCTCATCCCGAGGGGCCGGGGTGAGGCGGGGGCCTCGAAGAGGCCTTTGACTGGCGCTGCGATCCCCCGGCCCTCCTGCGAGGCCCGCAGGCGCGGGCATCCGAGGATACGGGTGGGGTTCGGCGTGTCGGCCGGTCCCTGGCGAGGCCGGCCGGGTCGTCAGCCGCGCGCCCGCAGCCAAGCCTCGATCTCGCCGATCAGCGCCGCGCGGGCGCCCTCGTGCGTGACCGACTCGACAGCCTCGCCCACGAAGGCCTGGACCAGCAGGCTCTCGGCGATCGCGCGCGGCAGGCCGCGGGCCATCAGGTAGAACAGGAGGTCAGGATCCGGCGCGCCGCAGGTGGCTCCGTGGCCGCAGGCGACGTCGTCGGCGAAGATCTCCAACTCCGGCTTGTTCATCATCTGCCCCTCGTCGGTGAGGAGGAGGCAGTCGGACTTCATCTTGCCGTCGGTCTTCTGCGCGACCTGACGGACGATGATCTTGCCCTGGAACACCCCGGTGGCATCCCCGTCGATGATCCACTTGAACTGTTCGCGGCCGACGCCGCCGACCGCGGCGTGGTCGGCGAGCAGCGTCGAGTCGGCGAGCTGGCCGTTGCGCAGCATGGCCGCGCCGTTCACCACCACGTTGGTGTCGTCGCCCGCGACGTGGACGTAGATCTGGTGGCGCGACAGCACCGCCCCGGTGACGAGGTTCACGGTCTCGACCTGCGCTTCGGTGTCGACCTTCAGCGACAGGGTCGACAGGGCGATGGTGGCATCGCCCTCCTTGTTCAGGCGGGTGTGGCGGAAGACCGCCTGCGGGCCGACCACGACGTCGAGGGCGTCGTTCGGCTGGCAGGTGAGCTGGTCCGGACCCTCGTGGCTCTCCAGCAGGCTGAACTCCGCGCCTTCGCCGAGCTGGACGAGCACGCGGGTCGCCGTGGAGAACGGCGCATCGCCCGAGCCGACGAAGCGGAGATGGATCGGCCGCGCGGGCTTCGCGCCGGCGGCCACCGAGATGACCGCGCCATCCGCCAGGAACGCCGTGTTCAGCTGATAGACCGGGTTCTCCCGGGCCTGCGGCACGGGCGCGAGCTGCGCCAGGACCACGTCACCGTTGGTCAGCGCCTCGTTCAGCGGCGTCACGCGGACCCCGTCGGGTATCGCGGCGAGGTCGGACAGTTCGCGGACCAGATGACCGTTGACGAAGGTCAGGCGCGCGGCCTCGATCCCGTCGAACCCCACGGCCCGCGCCACGGCGGCCCTGGCGGCGTCGAGGCTCGGTGCCTCGGCGGGCGGGGCGACGTCGGTGATCGCGGCGCGCAGATCGGTGTACTTGAACGCCTCCACCCGGCGGCTCGGCAGGCCGGTCGCCTCGAAGAAGCGGAACGCCTCCTCGCGGGCGATCGTCGTGTCGCTGGCGAAGCTCCGGCGCGCCGTCTCGAACAGCTTCGACAGGCCGGCCTCGGCGGGGGAGCGGAGGTTTGTGACGTCGGCCATGGCTCAGGCCGCCTCGCCGGTGCGGTACTCGGCGTAGCCGGACGCCTCAAGCTCGAGGGCGAGATCCTTGCCGCCGGTCTTCACGATCTGGCCCTTCGACATGACGTGCACGGTGTCGGGCACGATGTGGTTGAGCAGCCGCTGGTAGTGGGTGATGACCAGGAAGGAACGGCCCTGGTCCCGGAGCGCATTCACCCCCTCCGAGACGATGCGCAGGGCGTCGATGTCGAGGCCGGAATCGGTCTCGTCGAGCACGCAGAACTTCGGCTGGAGCAGCGCCATCTGAAGGATCTCCATGCGCTTCTTCTCGCCGCCGGAGAAGCCGACGTTGAGGGCGCGCTTGAGCATCTCCTTGTTGATCTCAAGCTTGTCGGCCGCGCCGTTCACCGCGCGGATGAAGTCCGGGGTCGACAGCTCCGCCTCGCCGCGCGCCTTGCGCTGAGCGTTGAGGCAAGCCTTCAGGAACGTCATGGTGCCGACGCCGGGGATCTCCAGCGGGTACTGGAAGGCGAGGAAGATGCCGGCCGCGGCGCGCTCGTCGGCGGCCATCTCCAGCACGTTCTGCCCGTCGAGCAGGATCTCGCCGTCGAGGACCTCGTAGTCCTCCTTGCCGGCGATCACGTAGGAGAGGGTCGACTTGCCCGAGCCGTTCGGCCCCATGATGGCGGCGACCTCGCCGTCGTTCACGGTCAGGTTCAGGCCGTTCAGGATGCGGTTGTCCTCGATCTGCACGACGAGGTTCTTGATTTCCAGCATGTCAGTCCAAGTCCTTCAAAACCATTCGTCCCGCATCGCCCGCAGGAGCGCGGCGGTCCCGACCGGATAGCCGGAGAGGTCGCCGATCACCGCGTCGATGCCGCACCGGGGACAGAGGGCGGTGCCGTCATCGGCGATCCAGCCCGCGATCTCGTCCGGCGCGAAGACCGCGAGGCAGAAGAAGCATCCGCACAGGACGCTGCTCCCGACCTCGTCGGCGTGCCGCGCGCCGTGCCGATGGGCCGCGCGCAGCAGGTCGTCGTCGTATCGGCCCAGGCGGTCAGCCCACCGAGCCTTCCAGGCTGATCGAGATCAGCTTCTGGGCCTCCACGGCGAACTCCATCGGCAACTGCTGCAGCACGTCCCGGACGAAGCCGTTGACGATGAGCGCGGTCGCCTCCTCCTCGGAGAGGCCGCGCTGCTGGCAGTAGAACTTCTGGTCCTCGGAGATTTTCGAGGTGGTCGCCTCGTGCTCGAACACCGCCGAAGCGTTCTTCGACTCGATGTAGGGCACGGTGTGCGCCCCGCACTGGTCGCCGATCAGCAGGGAATCGCAGTTCGTGAAGTTGCGGGCGTTGGAGGCCTTCCGGTGGGCCGAGACGAGGCCGCGATAGGTGTTCTGCGAGCGGCCGGCCGAGATACCCTTCGAGATGATCCGGCTCGTCGTGTTCTTGCCGAGATGGATCATCTTGGTGCCGGAATCCACCTGCTGCATGCCGTTCGACACCGCGATCGAGTAGAACTCGCCGCGGGAATCGTCACCGCGCAGGATGCAGGACGGATACTTCCACGTGATCGCCGAGCCGGTCTCGACCTGCGTCCACGAGATCTTCGAGCGGGCCCCGCGGCAATCGCCGCGCTTGGTCACGAAGTTGTAGATGCCACCCTTGCCGTCGTTGTCGCCCGGGTACCAGTTCTGGACGGTCGAGTACTTGATCTCGGCGTCATCCAGGGCGACCAGCTCGACCACCGCGGCGTGGAGCTGGTTGTCGTCGCGCTTCGGGGCGGTGCAGCCCTCCAGGTACGAGACGTAGGAGCCCTTGTCGGCGATGATCAGCGTGCGCTCGAACTGGCCGGTGTCGCGCTCGTTGATGCGGAAATAGGTCGACAATTCCATCGGGCAGCGGACGCCCGGCGGGATGTAGACGAACGAACCGTCCGAGAACACGGCCGAGTTCAGCGTCGCGAAGAAGTTGTCGGTCGCCGGCACGACGGAGCCGAGATACTTCTGCACGAGCTCGGGATATTCCTGCACGGCCTCGGAGATCGGCATGAAGATCACGCCGGCCTTCGACAGTTCCTTCTTGAAGGTGGTGGCCACCGAGACCGAATCGAACACTGCGTCGACCGCGACCCGGCGCTCCGGCGCGATGCCTTCCAGCACCTCGACCTCGCGCAGGGGAATGCCCAGCTTCTCGTAGGTCTTCAGGATCTCGGGGTCGATCTCATCGAGGGACATCGCCGCCGGGCGCTTGGGCGCCGCATAGTAGTAGATGTCGTTGTAGTTGACCTTGTCGTAGGAGACGCGCGCCCATTCCGGCTCCTGCATGGTCAGCCAACGCCGATAGGCGTCGAGGCGCCACTCCAGCAGCCAAGCGGGCTCGTTCTTCTTGGCCGAGATGAAGCGGACGACGTCCTCGGAGATGCCCTTCTCGGACTTCTCCATCTCGATGGTGGTCTCGAACCCGTACTTGTACTGGTCGAGGTCGATCGAGCGGACCCGGTCAATGGTTTCCTGCACAGCAGGCATCAGCGTCTCCTAGGCATCTCCGGCGTCAAGGACCGGGAAGCGTCTCTCGGAAAGCGGGGGTAGCGGCCCTCAGGCCGCCTGTCCTCGCCGTTTATATAGGGGCTGCAAGGCCCGTTCGAAGGCGTCGAGGAAGCATGCCGCATCCGCGTCCACCGTGTTCCAGCCGAGGCTGACGCGCAGTGCTCCTCCTGCGAGGTCCGCCGCGACGCCCATCGCGGCGAGCGTGGCCGACCGCGCGACCTTGCCGGACGAGCAGGCCGAGCCCGACGACACCGCCACGCCGGCGAGGTCCAGAACGATCAGGGCCGCGGGGCCGTCCAGCCCCGGGACCGCGACGCTGAGCGTGTTGGGCAGGCGCGGGGCGCCGGCGGCGAACACCACGGCGTCGGGCGCGAGGGCCCGCACGCCGGCCTCGATCCGGTCGCGCAGGTCCGACAGGCGGGCGGCCTCCCGATCGAGGGTCGCGCGGGCGATCCGGGCCGCCTCGCCCATGCCGACGATCGCCGGCAGGCACTCGGTGCCGCAGCGCTGCCGGCGCTCCTGGCCGCCGCCGCGCAGGAAGGCGGTCTCCAGGGTGACGCCCTCCGCGAGCACCAGGGCGCCGACGCCCTTCGGCGCCGCGAACTTGTGCCCCGACAGGGTCAGCGCGTCGAGGCCGAGCGCCGGCATGTCGAGGGGGATTTTGCCGGCCGCCTGCACGGCGTCGCTGTGGATCAGCGTCCGGCCGTGCGCCCGCGCCAGGGCGGCCACGTCGGCCAGCGGCTGAACCGCGCCGGTCTCGTTGTTGGCGGCGTGGACCGAGAGGAGGAGGGGCTGGTCCGCCAGTGCCGCGAGGCGCGTCTCCAGCGAGGCGCAGTCGATCACGCCGTCCGCGGTGACTGGCACCTCCTCCACGGCCCCGTCCGGGAACCGATGGCCCGCCGCGACGCAGGGGTGCTCCGTCGCCGTGTGGAGGAGCCGCGCGGGGGGCGGCAGACCGCGCCGCCGCAGATCGCCCGACAGGACGGCATTCGCCGCTTCGGTCCCCCCGCTGGTGAAGATCACCTGCTCGGGGCGGACGTTCACGAGCTCGGCCACCCGCGCACGGGCTTCCTCCAGCGCGGCCCTGGCGGCGCGACCCTCCGCGTGGATCGAGGAGGGATTTCCGGGGAGCGTGAGCGCGCGCGCGACCGCCGCCGCGACGGCCGGACGAACCGGGGCGGTTGCGTTGTAGTCGAGATAGGCGCGTGCCCGGCTCATCCGTGTTCCGTCGAAGCCTCTGCTGCGGCGCGTCACAATTCCTTGCCCGCGCACCCGCTCGCCGTGCTAAGGCGCGCCGAGAGAATGAGATCCTGCCGACCGAGAGTGGCCGGCGCGACAGCCGACACGATGCATCGAGCTGCTTCTTTAGAACTGTTCTAATCGACTAGAACTGTTCTAAGACCGCTTTTATGGTGCGGGCGCGATGAGTCAAGGCTGTCGCGCCGGTCGCTGTTGGACGATCCCGAGCGTGAGAGACGAGCGATGCCCGAAGTCATCTTCACCGGCCCTGCCGGCCGCCTGGAAGGTCGATACCAAGCCCCCAAGAAGCGCGGCGCGCCGATCGCCATCATCCTGCACCCGCATCCGCAATTCGGGGGCACGATGAACAACCAGATCGTGTATAACCTCTTCTACACGTTCGCCAATCGCGGCTTCGCGGCCCTGCGCTTCAACTTCCGCGGCGTCGGCCGCAGCCAGGGCGCCTTCGACCACGGCTCGGGTGAGCTGTCCGACGCGGCGGCCGCGCTCGACTGGGTGCAGTCGGTCAATCCCGAAGCGAAGTCCTGCTGGATCGCCGGCGTGTCGTTCGGCTCGTGGATCGGCATGCAGCTGCTGATGCGCCGCCCCGAGATCGAGGGCTTCATCTCCATCGCCGCGATGGCGAACCGCTACGACTTCACCTTCCTGGCCCCCTGCCCGTCGTCCGGCCTGTTCGTCCACGGCTCCGAGGACCGGGTGGCGCCGGCGCGCGAGGTCATGCCGGTGATCGAGAAGGTGAAGACCCAGAAGGGAGTCATCATCGAGCATCAGATGGTCGAGGGCGCGAACCATTTCTTCGACGGGCGCGTCGACGAACTCACCCAGACGGTGGACACGTACCTCGACAAGCGCCTCGGCAAGCGCGAAGAGGCAGCCTGACGCAGCCGGCCCCCGCGCCTTGACGCGGGGAGCCCCAGAGGAATACGGCGCGGGTTTCGGAATTGAGACACACCTCCGCAGGTCTGATGTCAGATAGCCCGTCCGACCAACCCGTCGTGCTCCTCGTGGAAGACGACGGCCTCCTGCTGATGGAGGCCTCGGACACGCTGGCGGATGCCGGCTTCACCGTCGTGGAGGCCAGCCACGCCGACAAGGCGCTGAAGGTCCTCGAGAACCGCGACGATGTCGGCGTCCTGATGACGGATGTCGACATGCCGCAGGGCTCGATGGACGGGTTCGCCCTCGCCCGCCTCGTCGCGCACCGCTGGCCGTCGATTCCGGTCCTGGTGGTGTCCGGCATGGGCACGCCGGGTCCCAACGACATGCCGGAGGGCGCGCGCTTCATCCCGAAGCCCTACGAGCCGACGACCCTGGTCCGGACCCTTCAGGCCTTCATCAGCCGCGCGGCTTGACGCGCCGATCGGCGCGGGTTCACCCGCGGTCCCGGCACCGAACACCCGACCGGGGATCATGACGGACGAGAACCGACCGCACCGTTTCGCGACCCGGGCGATCCATGCCGGCGCGGCGCCGGATCCCGCCACCGGCGCGCGGGTCCAGCCGATCTACTTCACCAACGGCTTCGTCTTCGACTCAACCGAGCAGGCGGCCGACATCTTCGCCGGTCGCCGCACCGGCTTCTCGTATTCCCGCGGCTCGAACCCGACGGTCGCCGCACTGGAGCGCCGCATCGCCGATCTCGAGGGTGCGAAGGCCGCGGTGGCGGTCTCCTCGGGGCAGTCGGCCATGCTGCTCGTCCTGATGACCCTGATGAGGAGCGGCGACGCCTACGTCGCCTCCCCGCGCCTGTTCGGCGGGTCGCTCGGCCTGATGCGCCGCCTCGACGGGCGCTACGACTTGAAGCCCCGCTTCGCCGCCGGCATGACGCCGGAGGAGTTCGAGGCGGCGATCACGCCGGAATGCCGGGCGATCGTCTGCGAATCGATCGTGAATCCCTGCGCGTCCGTGATGGACCTCGCGGGGATCGCCGCTGTCGCCCGCCGCCACGGGCTGCCGCTGGTGGTGGACAACACCCTCGCGTCCCCGGCCCTGATCCGGCCGATCGAGCACGGCGCCGACATCGTCGTGCACTCGACATCGAAGTTCCTGGGCGGCTCCGGCCAGACCATCGGGGGCGTGATCTGCGATGCCGGCCGCTTCGACTGGGCGAGGACGGGGGGCTACAACCTGATCACCGAGCCCTGGCCGGATTACGACGGGCTGGTTCTGACCCAGGCTTTTCCGGAGACCCCGTTCGCGGCGGCCTGCCGGTTCTTCGGCCTGCGCGACCTCGGGCCCGGCCTGTCGCCGATGAACGCGTTCCTGACGCTCACGGGCATCGAGACCCTGCCGCTGCGCATGGAGCGGCACTGCGCCAACGCCCGGGCGGTGGCGGCCTTCCTGAAGGATCATCCCGCGGTGGCCCGGGTGAGCTACCCGCTTCTGCCGGGCCAGCCCGGGGAAGAGCTCGCCCGGCGCTACACGCCGGCCGGGCCGGGCTCGATCTTCACTGTCGCGCTGAAGGGCGGCGAGGCGGCGGCGCTCCGATGCATCGCCGCCCTGGAGCTGATCTCGCACCTCGTGAACATCGGCGAGATCAAGTCGCTGGTGATCCACCCGTCCTCGACCACGCACCGGCAGTTGCCGGAGCACGAGAAGGCCGCCGCGCAGGTCGGGCCCGAGACCGTCCGGCTGTCGATCGGCCTGGAGAACGAGGCCGACCTGATCGCCGACCTCCGGCAGGCGCTGGACAGCCTGGGCTGAGGATCGGCCCGTCGGTGAGGCCGCCGGATCGCCGCCGGCGGCGGCGCGCATGCCGATCTCCGGCCGGTGACGGTCCGCCGATCGCTTCTCGCGCCCGAACCCGATGGCGGTGAGGCATGGGGCGGCCTCGAACGAACCCTCCCGCCGGCGCGCGATCCCCGGAGGTCTCCCCCGAGGCTGTGCGCCCGCACCTCAGGCTGCAGGCGCGGAGGGGAGCGGGCACGTTCGGGACCGGACGGGGCGCGGGACGTGCCGCGCTCCCATGACCCGACCGGCCTGTCTCACCGCCGCCGCTCCAGAATCGAGACGTAATTGGCAACCGCCGCCCCGCCCATGTTGAAGATCCCGGCGAGCTCCGCTCCCGGCACCTGCATCTCGCCCGCCTCGCTCATGAGCTGAAGGCAGGCCATCACGTGCATGGATACGCCGGTCGCGCCCACCGGATGACCCTTGGCCTTCAGGCCGCCGGACGGGTTGATCGGGAGCCGGCCCCCCTTCTCGGCCAGCCCCTCGCGCACCACGCGGTAGCCCTCGCCCGGGGCGGCGAGGCCCATCGCCTCGTACTCGATCAATTCCGCGATGGTGAAGCAGTCGTGGGTCTCCACGAAGGAGAGGTCGTCGTTGCCGATCCCCGCCTGAGCCCGCGCCTTCTCCCAGGCGAGGCGGGCCCCCTCGAACGCGGCCGGATCGCGGCGCGACAGGGGCAGGATGTCGTTGACATGGGCCCGGGCGCGGAAGCCGACCGCCCGCTCCAGGGTTTCGGCGGTCTCGGCATCGGCCACGACCAGCGCGGCCGCGCCGTCCGAGATCAACGAGCAGTCCGTGCGCCGCAGGGGCGCCGCGACATAGGGGTTCTTTTCCGAGACCCGGTTGCAGAACTCGAAGCCGAGGTCCTTGCGCAGTTGCGCGTAGGGGTTGGCGACGCCGTTGCGGTGGTTCTTGGCGGCGATCCGGGCCAGCTCCTCGCTGCGGTCGCCGAAGCGCTGGAAGTAGCCCGCCGCGATCCGGCCGAACACGCCGGCGAAACCGCCCTCGATGTCGGCCTCCTCCTTGCGGTAGGAGGCGCCGAGGAGGATGTCGCCGGTCTCGGCCACGGACTTGGCCGTCATCTTCTCGGCGCCGACCACCAGGGCGATCCGGCCCCGGCCGCTGTCGACGAAGTCGAGGGCGGCGTAGAGGGCCGCCGAGCCGGTGGCGCAGGCGTTCTCCACGTGCGTGGCGGGCGCGTGGGCGAGGCCCGGCCGGTTCACCGCCACGAGCGAGCCCTCGAAGCCCTGCTTCGAGAAGCCGGTGTTCATCGAGCCCACGTAGATGCCGTCGACCTGGGAGTCCTCGACGCCGGCATGGGCCAGCGCCTCGCCGGAGACGCGGGCGATCAGCCCCTCGACATCCGGTTCCTCAAGCTTGCCGAAGGGCGTGTGGGCCCAGCCCACGATGCAGGCGCGCGTCATCCGGTCCTCTCCCTAGTCGCGTCGTGACGATGGGCCCGCCGCCGTCCGCGATCAAGCGGCGTCGGACGCGAAGGCCTGCGACGCCGCTCCCGCGCGCAAGCCTGTCCGGGGGCCAGCGTGGCGGCCCCTGTGTCGGCCAGCGTGTCGGCCGGGACCCGCCGTCGCGCCGGCTCCGCACGTCGCTCCGCGCCTCGGGCCCGACGGGACCCGAGACTGCGCCGGCATCCTGGTCCGGCGCCGCCGGGCCGCAGAGGCCGGAGCGGAGCCGGTCCACGTCTTAGGACGGGCGCAGGACGATCTGGGACCGCTGACCCGGAGGTCGGCCTGCGCCGGGGCGTCGGCGCACGATCCGGCATCCGCACCCGGCGAATCGTAGCGCGCGCCGATTGCGGCGGCGCGCTCGCGCGGCCGATCCGGCGCGGTCCGGTCACCCGTCGCGATCGCTCTCCCCCATCAGGAAGTCGAAGTCGCAGCCTTCCGGCGCCTGCGTGACGGTGCGGCGGTAGAGCGCCTTGTAGCCGCGCTTCGGCGCCGGCGGCGGCTGGAAGCCCTCCATCCGTCGGGCGATCTCCGCGTCGTCGACCAGCAGGTCGATCCGCTTGTCGCGGATCGACAGACGGATCCGGTCGCCGTCGCGCACCGCGGCCAGCGGCCCGCCGATGGCGGATTCGGGGGCGATGTGAAGCACGATCGATCCGAAGGCCGTCCCGGACATCCGCGCGTCCGAGATGCGCACCATGTCCTTCACCCCTGCCCGGGCGAGCTTCTTCGGGATGGGCAGGTAGCCGGCCTCCGGCATGCCGGCGGCGTGCGGCCCGGCATTCTGCAGGACCAGCACGTCGCCCGGCGCGACGTCGAGGTCGGGATCGTCGATCCGCCGGCTCAGGTCTTCGAGGCCGGTGAACACAACCGCCCGCCCCTCGGACTCGAACAGCGCCGGGGTCGCCGCCGCGCGCTTGAAGATCGCGCCCTCGGGCGCGAGGTTTCCGGTGAGGGCGACCAGCCCTCCGACCGGCGAGACCGGATTCTCGAACGCGCGGATCACCGCGCGATCGACCCAGCCGGCGGGTTCGTCCAGCCGCTCGGCGAGAGTACGTCCCTCCACATCCACGGTGTCGAGATGCAGCAGCGGCCGCAGCTCGCGCAGCAGAGCGCCCATGCCGCCGGCCGCGTGGAAATCCTCCATGTAGCCCTCGCCCACGGGCTTGAGGTCGACCAGGACGGGGGTCTCGTCGGAGATCTGGTTGAAGCGCGCGTAGGGGATGCGGATGCCGAGCCGCCCCGCCACCGCCGTGAGGTGCACGATGGCGTTGGTCGAGCCCGATACGGCCATCAACACGCGAATGGCGTTCTCGACCGACTTCTCCGTGATGACCTGAGAGGGCCGGATCTTCGACTGGATCAGCCGCACTGCGGCCCGCCCGGTCTCTTCGGCGGCCACCAGCCGGTCGGAATGCACCGCCGGGATCGCCGCCGTGCCGGGCAGCGACAGGCCGAGCGCCTCCGCGATGCACGCCATGGTCGAGGCCGTGCCCATCACCGCGCAGGTGCCGGCGGTGACGGAGAGCCGTCCCTCCACCTCGGCGATCTCCTCCGCGTCGACCGTGCCGGCCCGGTACTTCGCCCAGAAGCCGCGGCAGTCGGTGCAGGCGCCGAGCCGCTGGCCCCGGTGACGGCCGGTGGACATCGGGCCGGTGACCAGCTGGATCGCCGGCAGGTCGGCGGAGGCCGCCCCCATGAGCTGGGCCGGCACGGTCTTGTCGCATCCACCGATCAGCACGACGGCGTCCATCGGCTGGGCCTGGATCATCTCCTCCGTGTCCATGGCCATGAGGTTGCGATACATCATGCTGGTCGGATTGAGGAAAACCTCACCCAGCGACACGGTCGGGAAGGGCCGCGGCAGGGCGCCGGCCGCCAGTACGCCGCGGGAGACCGCCTCCACCAGCTCGGGCATGCCGCGGTGGCAGTTGTTGAAGCCGGACGGCGTCATGGCGATGCCGACCACCGGCTTGTCCAGCAGGCCCGGCGAGATGCCCATCGAGCGGGCGAAGGAACGGCGTAGGTAGCGCGCGAAGTCGCGGTCGCCGTAATTGGTCAGGCCCCGGTCGAGCCCGTGCGGCTCCCCGTGTCCGGCGTCTTCGCTCATGACATCGATCCCTGAAACGTCTGCGCCACATGCGGTCAGCGCAGGTGGAAGGCGATCCACGCGACCCCGGCCAGCACTACGGCGGTCAGCAACCCCCGAGCGAGTACGCGATAGCGGATTCTCACGCGCGGAACAGCTCCGGATGGCGCGCCCGCAGTGCAAGGACGAGGGTGAGCGTCTTCAGGTCGGTGATCGCCGCCTCGTCGGCCCGGGCGGCGAGTTCCGCAAGCGGCATCTCGACAACGCGGATGTTCTCGTGCTCGCCCGCAGCGCCGCCGCCGTCCTCGATCCGGTCCGCCTGGCCGTAGGAGCCGAGGTAGAGGTGCAGCTTCTCGGTGGTCACGCCTGCGCAGGAATAGGTGGCACCGACGGATTCGAGATCGGTCAGGCGGAGGCCGACCTCCTCCAGCACCTCCCGGCGGGCATTCTGCTCCGGGCTCCCATCATCGATCAGGCCTGCCGGGGCCTCGAGCTGGACCTGCTCGCCGGCCGCGAACAGGGGCGGTACCCGAAGCTCGCGCACGAGCGCGGCGACCTTGCGCACGGGATCGTAGGGCAGGATCCCCACCGCGTTGCCGTGGTCCTCGATCTCCCGTTCGACGACGGCGCCGTTGGCGAGGCGCACCCGCGCAATGCCGAACCGGCTCCAGCCCTCGTGGATGAAGCGAATCTCGAGGATCTCGGCTTTCATAGGCATCCTCCCAACACTGATCGCCCTACACGGAAGCGTGTCCCGTTGTTCCGGGAACGCTGAAGCACGAGGCTAGGTTTGGTCGGACATGCGCATGGCCACGCTTCCGCGGGGCATGCCCCGGTCAGGATCGATGCGGGCAGAGAAGATCAGCGGGATTGTGGGGTGATCGATGCGGGACGCCGTCGCGATCTGGGCCGCGCTGGTTCTCACCTACATGGTCTTCGCCGGCGCCGTGAATGTGAGCGAGAGCGTGGCGGCCGTGGGCTGTGCCAGCCTGGGCACGCTGTGGTGGTGGGGCGTCGGTCGGCGCGGGGGCACGCGCTTTCACTTCGATCGCTTGACGCTCCGGCCGCTCGGCCCAGCCATCCTCGCTGTACCTCGCCAAGCCGTCCACGTCGGGCTCCGCCTGTCGAGGGTCGTGCTCGGGCGCGCCGGCGGCGGTACGACGCGCGAGCGCACCGCGAGTGAATTGTCCTGGGCCGCGGCGTCGGGCGACACGGTCTACGCCGCGCGGGCCGTCGGGCTGTTCGCCGCCTCGCTCACGCCGGACAGCTACGTTCTGATTCTCGACCGCGAGCACGGCACCGTGGCGACGCACGCCCTCGAGGACGACGCCCCATGAACATCTGGACGGCCGCCGTCCTGGCGCTGCTTCCGCCGCTCGGCCTCGCGGCGGCCCTGACATGGCGGGGACGGCCGGGCCAGCGCTTCGCAGCCTGTCAGCTCGTCGGCAGCATCACGGTCCTGATCCTGACCTTCATGGCCTTTGCCACCGACCAAGCCGCGACCACCGACCTCGCTCTCACCCTGGTCCTACTCAACCTGCCGGGCACGATGCTGCTCGCGGTGTTCCTGGAGCGTTGGATATGAGCATCCTCATCGGCCTGGCTGTCGGTCTGGCGGTGGCGGTGACGTGGCTCGTCGCCATCGCCCTGTGGCGCCTGCCTCGGGCGCTGGACCGGCTGCACGCGCTCGCCTTCCTGAACGTCGCCGCGGCGTTCCTGGTCACCGCGGCGGCGTTCCTCGCCGACGGCATCTCGGGACGATCTCTCAAGATCCTCGTGATGATGATCGTCTTCCTTGCCTGGGCGGCGGTGCTCTCGCACGTGTCCGGCCGGGCGCTGTTGATGCGCGAGGGCCGCTCGGCATGAGGATGCCGCGATGACGCTCATCCTGCCGCTGCTGTTTCTGCTCACCGCCGTGTCGGGCACCGCCGTGGTGCTGGTGCGCGACCCAGCCCGTCAGATCTTCGCCATCGCGGTCAACGGCCTCGTGCTGGCG